>JBKPDU010000088.1:0-15184 GCA_046728055.1 Actinomycetota bacterium
GCAAGCGCCACCCCCACGCGATCAGGATCCTCATGCGGGCATGGCTCCGGGTGATGTGGGCGTGCTGGCACAACGGAACCCCGTACGACCCCACGCTGCACGGCGGAGAGAGGAGGCTCGCAGCCTAGAGGTTGACTTAGACAACTCACGGCTCCACGGGCTCGCCGCGCAGCGCGCTCTCCAGCCGCTCGACCGTCCCCGCCAGACCGTGGTTGGAGGTGTACCCCGACGCCAGCCGATGGCCACCCCCGCCGAAGATGGAGGCCACCTTCGACACGTCGTGTCCTCCACGAGAGCGAAGGCTCACTCGGAACCTGCCGTCACGCTGTTGCTTCATCACCGCGGCCACGTCGGTCTCCCGTGCCGTCCGCACAACGTCGATGAGATCGTCGGTCTCACTGGGATGCACCCCGGCCGCGGCGAGGTCGGCCTGCGTCAGATACGTCCACGCCAGATCGGCCTCCTCGGCCAGCGTCATGCGATGGAGGGCGACCCCCAGAAGCTTCAGGTACGCCGTCGCATTGTCCTCGTAGAGTGCCTGGGCCAGTCGCGTGTGGTCGAACGGATGCTCCCGGAGCTCGGCCGCAAGGCGCAGCGTCTCCGGCCGGGCGGAGGCGAACTGGAACCTCCCGGTGTCGGTGACCAGGCCTGCGTACAGGCACAAGGCGGCCTCGTCCGGAAGATCAACGCCCATCACTCGAACCAGCCGCACAACCATCTCGCACGTGGAGGAGGCCGACGGGTCGATCAGGGGGATCGTTCCCAGCCCTTCGTTGCTCACGTGGTGATCGATCCAGATCAGCTCCCGAGCCCGTGCCGCGTTGGAGCCCAGCGAGCCCAGCCGGTCCAGCGACGCCGCATCGCAGGTCACCATGATCTCGGGCGCCTTGGGGAACGTGGCCGGTGGGACCAGCGCCTCGGTGCCCGCAAGCACGCCGACCCACCGCGGCACCTCGAACGGCTGGTTGGCGAACGAGCACAGGGTGCGGGCTCCGCGTGACCGCAGGACGATCGACAGTCCGAGCATCGAGCCGAGCGCGTCGGTGTCGGGGTTCACGTGGCATGCCAGCGCGACCTCCTCGGCGTCGGACAGGACCTCGGCCGCGCGGGTCATCTCGTTGTTCACCGCTCCTCCTCGTGCAGTTCGCGGATCAGTCGGTCGATCCGATCCGCGGCCTCGATCGACCGGTCCTCCTCGAACTGAAGGTCCGGGAGGGTCTTGATCCGGATCTGTCCCCCGATGACCTGGCGCAGATGAGCACGGGCCGACCGAAGGCCCGCGGCCGTGGCCTTGCGCTCCCGCTCGTCCCCCAAGGCCGTGTAGAACACCCGGGCCAGCCGGAGATCGGGGGTCACCCGCACTCGTGTCACCGTGACGAACCCGATCCTGGGGTCTTTCAGCCTCGGGATCTCCTCGGCCAGGATCTCTCGGAACTCCTCAGACACCCGCCCTGGGCGAGTCCCCTCAGTCATCGGGCGAATGCAGTGTGAGGTCCGCGTCGATGACCTCGACCTCCGCCCATCGATCGACGAACTTCTCGACCTCGTGCATGACGCGCCTCACGTGATAGGCGTCGCCGGCGACGGCCGAGACGGCGATGGTCGTCCGCTGCCACAGATCGTGATGGTCGACCTCCGCCACCGCCACGTTGAACTTCGACCGGATGCCCGCGGTGAGCGTCTTCACGACGTGGCGCTTCTCCTTGAGCGACCCGCATCGGGGGATCCGAAGGTCGAACCGTTCCAGCGCAACGAGCATCTTGGCCTCCGGGCGCCGCCTACAGCTGTCGGGCCACCTCCCGGACCTCGTACGCCTCGATGATGTCGCCCTCGTGCACGTCCTGGAAGTTCTCGAGCGAGATCCCGCATTCGAATCCCTCCGCCACCTCCCGGACATCGTCCTTGAACCGTCGAAGGGAGCCGATCCGGCCCTCGTACACCACCACACCGTCGCGCACCAACCGGGCGCGCGAATTTCGCGTGATGTTGCCCGACACGACGTACGAGCCGGCGACAACCCCGACCCGTGGAACCCGGAACAGGGCCCGGACCTCCGCCCGACCGAGCTCGATCTCCTTCTCCTCCGGCTTCAGCATGCCCGTCAGCGCGCTTCGGATGTCGTCGATGGCCTCGTAGATGACCCGGTACAGGCGGACGTCGACACCCTCACGGTCCGCCAGCTCCCGCGCGTTGGCGTCGGGGCGAACGTTGAATCCCACCACGATGGCGTTGGATGCCACCGCCAGTGCGACGTCGCTCTCCGTGATCGCCCCCGCCGCCCCGTGGATGATGTTCACCCGGACCTCGTCCTGCGGCAGCTTGAGGAATGCGTCCACCACAGCTCCGAGCGATCCCTGGACGTCGGCCTTCACCACCAGGTTCAGCTCGGGAGCCTCGGCCTGGCGGGCCTGTGCCATCAGCTCTTGCAGCGTGGGGGGCCGACTGGTCACGAGCTCGGCTGCCCGGAACTTGGCCTCGCGCTCCTGGGCCAAATGGCGGGCCTCGCGTTCATCTTCGACCTCGCGGAAATCGTCGCCGGCGTTCGGCACGGCGGACCACCCCAGGATCTGCACGGGCTTGCTTGGACCGGCCTGCTTCACGGGCCGCCCGTTCTCGTCCAACATTGCCCGGACCTTGGCCCACGCGGTGCCGGCAACGAGCGCATCCCCCACGTCGAGCGAGCCCTTCTGCACCAGCACGGATGCGACCGCCCCTCGCCCCTTGTCCAGGTTCGCGTCGATAACGGCGCCGCGAGCCCGGCCTTCAGGATCGGCGGTCAGCTCCTCGAGGTCGGCGACCAGGAGGATCGTCTCCAGCAGGCCGTCCAGGTTGGTCCGGGCCCTGGCGGACACGTCGACGAACTCGACGGTCCCGCCCCATTCGGCGGGGACCAGGCCGAGCTCCACCATCTGCTGGCGGACCCGCTGGGGGTCGGCCTCGGGCTTGTCCACCTTGTTCACGGCCACGATGATTGGCACTCCGGCGGCCCTCGCGTGGTCCAGGGCCTCGACGGTCTGAGGCTTGACGCCGTCGTCGGCCGCCACCACGAGCACCGCGATGTCCGTGACCTGGGCTCCTCGAGCCCGCATTGCCGTGAAGGCCTCGTGGCCGGGCGTGTCGATGAACGTGATCTCCCGCCCGTCCACGTGAACCTGGTAGGCCCCGATGTGCTGGGTGATGCCCCCGAACTCCTGGGAGACGACATCGGTCTTTCGGATCGCGTCAAGGAGGAGCGTCTTGCCATGGTCGACGTGTCCCATCACGGTGACCACTGGCGGCCGGGGTCGCAGGCGGCTCTGGTCGACCTGCTCCTCCTCCTCCTCGAGCTCCTCTTCGAAGCCAACGACCTCTGCCTCGTACCCGAGCTCCGTGGCAACGAGGGTGATGGCCTCATCCGACAGCGATTGCGTCGCCGTGACCATCTCCCCCAGCGACAGGAGGATCTTCACGATGTCTGCGGGAGTCCGGCCCACCTTCTCGGCGAGGTCCTGCGCGGTCGAGCCTCGCACGACATTGAGGGACGGCAGCGCAGGCTTGGGGGGCGCTGCCGGCGGAGCCGGCTTGGCGGGGGGGGTGGGACCGACCGAGGGACCGGCGATCGTCGCCGTCGCTGCGCCGTCGGCCCGGGCTGCTTCCGGTTCCGGTTGGGACTCCGGCTTCGCCTTCGGTTCGGGCTCAGCCTTGACCCGAGGCTTGGCCCGGGCCTTGGTCACCGGCTCTTCCCGGGCCGCCTTGGGCTTGGCGCCGGGGACGGCCTTGCCTCCGGAGGCCCGGAGCCGGGGAACGGCCTCGTCGGGTACGGACGAGGACGCGGTGCGGCCCTCGAACCCCATGGCGTCCAAGGCGGCGAGCAGGTCCTTGCTCGTCACCCCCAGTTCCTTCGCCAGCTCGTGAACCCTCATCGCCGCACGTCCCGTTCGATCTCCCGTTCGATGTCCTCGCCTAGCCTAGCTGCTTCCTCCGCTCGCAAGCCCACCCGGAGGGACCTTGCCACCGCCCCACGCGCGATCCCCGCCGATGCGCACGCCCGATCGGCGTGCACGTACGCTCCTCGCCCCTGCAACCTGCCACTCACATCCACCAGGACCTCGCGTCTGGGCGTCCGCACGATCCTGATGAGGTCGGCCCTGCCCGCAGCCTTCCGGCGGCCGACGCAGGTGCGTTCGGGCTCCGTCCGTGGAGCCACGTCTCAGCCCTCGACGGGCTCCTCGATCACGGCAGGCGCGGGTTCGACCGGGGCCAGCTCGCCGTCGACCTGGACGTGCGGACCCTCCTTCTTCTCGGCCGGCGGGATGGCCGCCCGGGGTGCGCGCAGCTCTTCCGCGTGCTGCGTCTCGCTCTTGATGTCGATCCGCCAGCCGGTGAGGCGAGCCGCCAGGCGCGCGTTCTGACCCTCCTTGCCGATGGCGAGGGACAGTTGATAGTCGGGAACGACGACCATCGCCGTCTGGGTGGTCGGATCGGTGATGACCTCCTTGACCTTCGCCGGCTGCAACGCGTTCGCGACGAACTGCGCCGGGTCGGCGCTCCACGGCACGACGTCGATCTTCTCCCCCCGAAGCTCGTTCACCACCATGCGCACCCGTGAGCCCTTCGGGCCGACGCAGGCGCCCACCGGGTCGACCGCCGGCTCCCGCGAGGCCACGGCGATCTTCGAGCGGTGTCCCGGCTCCCGAGCGACCTCCTTGATCTCGACGATGCCCTCCTCGATCTCTGGGACCTCCATCTCGAACAGCTTGCGCAGCAGGCCGGGATGGCTTCTCGACACGACGACCTGCGGACCCTTCGTCCCCCGCCTGACCTCCGAGATGTAGGCCTTCACTCGCTCGCCGTGGCGGAGCTGCTCGGAGGGGATCTGCTCGGTGTGCGGCAGCAGGGCCTCGACCTTGCCCAGGTCGAGCAGGGTGCTCCGTCGGTCCCGCTCCTGCGCCTGGACGATGCCGGTCACAACGTCGCCCTCGCGCCCGGCGAACTCCTCGTACGTCATCTCTCGCTCGGCGTCTCGGAGCTTCTGGAAGATCACTTGTTTCGCCGTCTGCGCGCCGATCCGGCCCTTGAACTCGTCGGTGACCTCCACCTCCTTCTCCGATACCACCTCGGGCTCGCCCTCTTCTGTCTCGGCCAGCTCCTGGATCCACACCCGCAGGTCCCCGGACTCGGGATCGATCGACGCGCGAACGCCGAAGCTCTCGTCCTCCACGTCGGGATGCTGCTGCTTCCACCACGACTTGTAGGCCAAGGCCATGGCTTCCTCGAGGCCTGCCAGGATCGTCTTGAACGCGATCCCCTTCTCCCGCTCCAGCTCCCGGAGCGCCGCGATCATGTCTGGATTCATCGTCTGCTCCTGTCGGCGCCCCACTCGAACACGGTCCGTGCCGAGGCGATGTTGTCGTAGGGGACGCGCAACTCTCCGCCGTCGGTGGCGAGTACGATCGCCTCCGCATCGGCCGAGACCAGCGCGCCCTCGTACGCCTTCGCGCCGTCGATGGGCTCCACCGTCTTCACCTTCACCTTCGCTCCCACGCTCCGCTCGAAGTGTCGCCGGTGACGGAGTGGTCGCTCCAGACCCGGGGAGCTCACCTCGAGTTCGTAGCGGCCCCGTCCGAAGTCCTCCAGGTCCAGGCGGCGCGACAGCCGCTCAGAGGTCTCCGAGATCGTGTCGAGATCGACCCCTCCATCCCGGTCGACCACGACACGCAACACCTTCCGGCCTCCCTCCCCGCGGAAGGTGGCCTCCCACAGCTCCAGCCCGGCCGACTCGACCACCGGCCGAACCAGCGCCTCCACGTCCATGGCGCCCCTCGAAAAAGAAAGTGGGCGCGCGCCCACTCCGGGTGAAGCCGCTCCTTTGCGCTTTCGAGTATACCGAACGTGTTGCTCCGAAGTGCCGGAGGCGCCCTCTCAGAGGGCTCGGCGCTGCCCGCCGGGTCGGTTCCAGTGGTCCCGCCGGCCCATCCTCCTGGCCATCCGGGGATCCTCCCATCCCCGGTGCATCCGGATGCCGAGGGCTCGGCAGACGGCCTCGGCCCGCGCCTCGGATGGGAACTCGTCGCGAACCCAGTTCCCCTCGAGGTCGATGAGGAGGAGGTCCCAGGTGCGCAAGCCCACGTGCTGCAGCACGGCCTCGACCTCCGGACGAAGCTTCACGAAGTCCCTGAGCGGGCCGGGCACACCGACGGCCATAGGGCGGAGGGTACCGGGCCTACGGAGCTGCGGCCAGCAGCTCCGCGGCGGCCGATGCCGCCCGGTCGAGCGGCGCCGTGGAGCGCGCCCCGGTGGCCCGGAGCTTGAGGTCGACGGTGCCGGCGTCCACGCCGCGTCGCCCCACAACCACCTGCACGGGAAGACCCATGAGGTCGGCGTCGGCGAACTTCACCCCCGCCGACTCGTCGCGGTCGTCGAAGAGCACCTCCACACCGAGCTCACCGAGCTCGAGGTAGATCCGCTCCCCTTCCGTCGTCACCCGCTCGTCGTCGCGGTTGGCCACGATCGCCACGACCTCGAACGGCGCCAGGGCCTTGGGCCACCGGATTCCGAGCTCGTCGTGGTTCTGCTCCACGGCCGCGGCGATGGTCCGGGTGATGCCCAAGCCGTAGCAGCCCATGACGTACGGCCGCTCCGTGCCGTCCTCCTCGATGAACGTCGCCTTGAGCGGCTCGCTGTAGGTCGTGCCCAGTTGGTAGATGTGTCCCACCACGATCGACCGCTCGATGTGCAGGGGCTGGCCGCACGTGGGGCAGGGATCGCCCTCGCGGATCTGCACCAGGTCCGCGTAATCGTCGACCCGGAAGTCCCGACCCACGTTGGCTCCGGTCACGTGGTGGTCCGCCCTGTTCGCCCCCGTCACCCAGTCCTTCACTCCCCGAACCGAGTGGTCGGCCAGGATCATGACGTCATCGGGAAGCCCCTGCGGCCCGACGTACCCCTTGACCAGCCCGAGCGAGGTAAAGTCCGCGTCCTCGAACGGCCGGACCGTGGCGGGGAAGAACCGCCGGGCCACCTTGGTCTGGTTCACCTCCCGGTCGCCGGGGACGAGGACCGCCACGGCCTGCCCGCCCACATCGAACAGGATGCACTTGAGCATGTCCGACGGCGGGCGGCCCAACAGCTTCGAAACGGCGTCGATGGTGGCCGCCGATGGCGTGGAGACCTCGGTGAGCGGCTCCAGCTCCGTGCTGTCCGCGGGTTCGGGCGGACGGGGCGTGGCCGCCTCCAGGTCCGCCAGGTAGTCGCCGTTCGGGCACGCGACGTAGAGGTCCTCGCCAACCTCGGCGTGGGCCATGAACTCGTGGTTCACGCCTCCGCCGATCGTGCCCGGATCCGCTTCCACGATGACGTACGTGATCCCACACCGGTCGAACACCCGCCGGTACGCGTGGAGCATCGTGTCGTAAGCGGCCTGTAACCCGTCCTCGTCCCGATCGAACGAATACGCGTCCTTCATCAGGAACTCGCGCACCCGCAGGAGACCGAACCGGGGCCGGAATTCGTCCCGGTACTTCCATTCGATCTGATACAGGTTCACCGGCAGGTCGCGGTACGAGGGGAACTCCCCGGCGACCAGCGGCGAGACGACCTCCTCATGCGTCGGACCCAGCCCCAGCTCACGCCCGTGCCGGTCGACGAGCTTGAACATGGTCTCGCCGTATGCCTGCCACCGCCCGGTGACCTTCCACGGCTCCGCGGGCAGGATGATCGGCATACGGATCTCCTGTGCCCCGGAGCCGTCCATCTCCTCGCGGACGATGCGCTCGATCTTGCGCATCGTCCGCAGGCCGAGCGGGAGCATCGTGTACACGCCGGCCATCAGCTGACGGATGTACGCGGCACGGAGGAGCAGGCGGTGGGAGGACGCCTCGGCCTCGCTCGGATCCTCTCGGAGCGTGCGAGCGAAGAGCCTGGACATCCTCATGGACGACCCAGGATAACGGCCCGTCCGGGCCGCAACCGTAACGGTGAACGCTGACTCAGCGGACCAGGTCCACCGTCTCCTGCCAGTTCTCCGTTGGACCGGACCCGTCCGACTTCGTGTACTGGTTCACCACAGCCATCACGGTGGGGTTCAGGGGGTCACGGTTGATCCCGTTGAAATCGCCCCACCGCTCGGGACCAGGGGCGGCCTCCATCCTGGCATCGCCCGCCGCGAGTAGCGTGATCTGGGCAACGGTGGATCCGGCCGGGATTGCCGCGACGTAGGCGGAGAGGTATTCGCCGGTGACCACGCTGGCCCGACTGTAGGTGAGGAACAGGGTGCCCAGAGCGTTGGTGGCGACGACCGGCCAACCTGCGTCGGTCTCCGGCGCGCCCACGAGGCCGCTTCGCTTGACCGCCGAGGCCTTCAGCGAGGGGGCGGGCGCGACCTCGTACCAGCGGATCGCGGCCTCCTTGTATCCGCCGGTCTTGGCATCGGGCTTCAAGTTCCTGAAGATGGTATGAGCCGCGTAGATTCGGTCGAGGTCCGGATCGTAGAACGCGTTCACCAGGCGAAGGTCTCCGGGATCCCACCATGTGTTCGAGTTGTTGAGGCCTCCGCCCGCCTGCGTTCCGTACGGGGAGATGGTGACCTTGCTCACCGGGAGCGCAGCCCGGGTCAAGCTGAGGCCGCCTGTGGTCTGTCGGAGACGCCACAGCACCAGAGCCGATCCGCCGCCTCGCCGGAACGACATCAGATACTGATCCGCCGGCGCCGTCCCCGCGCTCGTGGCCGGCTGCACGGTGAAAGCCCGGGAACCGCCGGGGTTGCTCGTGGCCTTTCCGCCGAACGCCCGGAAGTCCAGGGACTGCGTGCAGTCGTAAAGACTGGCCTTCTCGAACGACAGCACCTGCGCGTAGGCGAAGGCCTGAGGTCCGGCGAAGTCGAATTGGTTGCTGGTGACGGTCACACGGTCCCCGTCGTATCCGAGCCCCGGGTAATCGGCCCACTGCTTCCCGTCTCCCTTCACCTGGTCCCCCTTGATCTGGTGGACGCACCAGGTGGCCTTGTTCGACGCGGTCGCATCCGGAATGGCCGAGAGCACGATCCATGACCGCTCGAGCGCGTCATGGGTAGCCAGGAAGACCAGCACGAACTCCTGCCCGTACGGGTCGTACACCACCTTGGGGTCGTACACGTCGGTTCGCGCTGGGAAGGCGCCCAATGTGTCGAGCCGGGTCGGCGCGAGCAGCGCGACCCCGGCTCGGCCGTACACCGCGACGGAAGAGTTCACGGCGGTCACGATGGCCGAGTCCCCGATGGCTCCCGAAGGATCGGCGGGCCAGTTCGATCCGATCCTGGGGATCGCGTCGAAGTGCAGGGACGACTCCGGGGCCTTCGCGGCCGCCACACCCGTTGAACCCATCGGCACGACGATCAGCAGCAAGGCGATCGTCACCCGGACGGCGGCTCGACGGGCTGACTTCCTCAACGACCAACCCGTCGCGGGCTCGGAGCCGTGAGCATGGTCCGTGAACGTATCGGAAACCGAGCCCGGATTCCACGGACCCTCGTCCCGTTGACGTCCCCCCGACCAACCCGCACAATCACCGGCACGATGGCGCGACGGGAGCAGTCCTGGTCCTGGGCTTGGGGCTCGAACAGCCCGAGGCCGCCGCGCATCTAGCACGTCCCCGCACACCGACTCGATGGGAGGCCCCGGGCGGCGACCCGGGGCTTCGTGTTTCCCAGTGGGAGGCCCGTAGCGTGAAGGTTCGGCCCGATCGGAACACGTTCGATCAGCTGGCCTCGTCGTGGGCGCTCGTCCCCGTGTGGACCGAGCTCCTGGCCGACGTGTCGACCCCGGTCGGCGTGTTCCCCGCCTTGGCGGCCGATGGGCCGGGGATCCTGCTCGAGAGCGTCGAGCGATCCGAACGGTGGGGACGCTACTCGTTCGCCGCTGGCGACCCGGCGGCGGTGGTCACCGCGGACCGAGGAGGCGTGAGCATCAGGGACCGCCGTGAGGACGGCATCCACATCGCCGACCCGCCGCCGGACCAGGGGGTGCGGGAACAGCTCCGACGCCTGGCCGGCTCGTTAGCCGGTCCCCGGTTGCCCGAGCTCCCGTCGCTCACGGGCGGGCTCATGGGCTACCTGGCCTACGAGGCGGCCGAGCTGCTCGACGGGCAGCCCGTCCCCAATCCGGACACCGCACCCTGTCCCCCCATCGGGCTCCTGGTGGTGGACAGGGCTGTCGTCTTCGACCATTGGCGCCAACGACTGCTGCTGGTAGCCCACGTTCCACCTGGCGGATATGACGAGGGAGCGGCCGCCCTCGAGGCGCTGGCCGAGACGGTCTCCACGGCCACGGTTCCGGCCCCAGCGCCGATCGATCCGGATACCGACACCAGTCTCCCGGCAGGATGGACCGGCCGGGCCAACATGGACGATGCCCGGTACCGGCAGATCGTCTCCGGGTTCAAGGAACACATCCTGGCCGGCGACATCTACCAGGGGGTGCCGTCCCGGCGCGTCTCCTTCCCCGCGGGGGGTGGCGGCTTCCCCATCTACCGTCGGCTGCGCGTCTCGAACCCGGCCCCGTACATGTTCTTCCTTCGCATGCTGTCGATGGAGCTCGCCGGGTCCTCCCCCGAGCCCCTCGTTCGGGTGGAGGGGCGGCGGGCGTCCACCCGGCCGATCGCCGGGACCCGGCCGCGCGGCGCAACCGACGTTCGTGACCGCCTGCTCGAGCACGAGCTTCTGGCCGATCCCAAGGAGCAGTCCGAGCACGCGATGCTCGTGGACCTGGCCCGCAACGACCTCGGTCGTGTCTGCCGGCCGGGAACCGTGCGTCCCACCGAGCTCATGGTGGTGGAGCGGTTCTCCAAGGTCATGCATATCGTGAGCACCGTGGAGGGCGAGCTGGCCGAGGGGCAGGATGCGCTGGACGCGCTCTCCGTCACGTTCCCGGCCGGCACCGTGACCGGAGCCCCGAAGCGACGGGCCATGGAGCTGATCGCCCAGGCGGAGCCGACGGCGCGAGGACCCTATGCCGGCGCGGTGGGGTACCGGACCTTCTCCGGCGACCTCGACTTCTGCATCACCATCCGCACGGCCGTGGTCGCCGACGGGCAGGCGCACGTCCAGACGGGAGCCGGCGTGGTGGCCGATTCGGATCCCGAGACGGAGCTCGGGGAGACGAACGCCAAGGCCGCCGCCATCATCCCGGCCGTGGCTGAAGGCGCGGCCCCGGCTGGGCGGATGGACGACATCGTGGAGACGCCTCGATGATCCTGGTGGTCGACCATTACGACTCGTTCACGTACAACCTGGTCCAGCTGATCGAGGGCGTCGGGTACGAGACCGAGGTGGTGAAAAGCGATGCGCAGCCCGCCGAGGCGCTGGCCGAACGAGCCCCCGCGGGGGTGATCCTGTCTCCCGGGCCCGGACGTCCCGAGGAGGCCGGCTGTTTCTCCGAGCTCCTTCGGATCCTCCCGCCGGCCACACCGGTGCTGGGGGTGTGCCTCGGCCATCAGGCCCTCGGCGTGGTCAGTGGGGGGCGGGTGGATCGAGCCCCGCCGGTGCACGGCAAGGCGTCGCTCGTCTACCACGACGGCACCGGCATCCTCGAGGGCGTGGGCAATCCGTTCGAGGCCGGTCGGTACCACTCGCTGGTCGTCGTCCGCGACGGCCTGCCGTCGGATCTGCAGCTCACGGCGTGGACCGAGGACGGCCTGGTCATGGCGGCCCAGCACCGAGAGCTCCCGCGCTTCGGCGTGCAGTTCCACCCCGAGTCGATCCTCACGCCCGAGGGCCCGAGGATCGTCGAGAACTTCCTCACCCTGACCAGGCGGTAGCACGATCGAGGCAGTGATCAGCTGGCGTCTGAGGCCGCCCGGGCGGCGCGCTCGGCGGCGATCCGTTCGGCCTCTTCCACCAGGGCCTCCACGAACCGGCCCTCCGGGACCTTGCCCTTGACCTCGCCGTTCACGACGAGGAACCCCTGGCCCTTGCCGGCCGCGATGCCCAGGTCGGCCTCCCGGGCTTCGCCGGGCCCGTTCACCACACAACCCATCACCGCGACGCGGATGGGGACGGTGATGCCCTTGGCCGAGAGCGCCTCGTTCACCTGCCTTGTCAGGCCGAGCACGTCGACCTCCGCGCGCCCGCACGAAGGGCATGCCACGAGGTCCAGGCCGACCTTGCGAAGGCCGAGCGACTTCAGGATCTCGATCCCGACCTTCACCTCCTCCACGGGGTCATCGGTCAGGGACACGCGGATCGTGTCGCCGATCCCCTCGGCAAGGAGGGTCCCGATGCCCACCGCGCTCTTCAGGCCACCGACGGGCATGGGCCCTGCCTCCGTTACGCCGAGGTGGAGGGGGTACTCACACTTCTCCGCGAGCATCCGATAGGCATCGATCATCACCCCCGGGCTCGAGTGCTTCACCGAGATCTTGATGTCGAAGAAGTCCTCGTCCTCCAGGATCCGAGCCTCGTCCAGGGCCGACTCCACCAGCGCCTCGGCCGTCGGCGAGCCGTACCGGGCCAACAGATCCTTCTCCAGGGAGCCGGCGTTCACCCCGATCCGGATGGGCACGCCGCGCGCCTTCGCCTCCCGGGCGATCAGCCGCACCTTGTCCTGGTACTTGATGTTCCCCGGGTTGATCCGCAGGCCTTGGACCCCGGCCTCGAGCGCGGCCATCGCGTACTTCCACTGGAAGTGGATGTCCGCCACCACCGGGATCGTGGACTTGGCCGCGATGGCCGTGAGGGCCTGCGCATCCTCCCAGTGGGGCACGGCCACCCGAACGATCTCGCAGCCGGCCGCAACCAACGAGGCGATCTGCTGAAGGGTGGCGTCGATGTTCGCCGTCTTCGTGATGGTCATGGACTGGACGCGGACCGGCGCGTCGCCCCCCACCGTCACGTCGCCCAGCCGGACCTGCCGAGACTTCCTCCGCTCCACGTGCATGGTCACGTCAGGCTAGCCGGTCAGCCGCCGAACACGTGGAACACGATCTGGCGGTCCTTCGGCTCGTCCATTTCGAACAGGATGAGCCGCTGCCATCGGCCCAGCACGGCCTCACCGGCCGAGACGGGAATGGCGTGGGAGCTAGCGGAGAGCAGCATCGACTTGACGTGCGAGTGGCCGTTCTGGCGTTCATGGGAATCCGCGAGGTTTTGGGTCCGCCGCTCCAGATCGTCGTGGGCGTAGTAGACGTCCTCCGGCACCAGGTGCAGGACGCGGTTCCGGAAGTCCTCCAGGGCGCCCTCCTCCCACTCGTTGATCAGCACGGCGCACGTCGTGTGAGGACAGAACGCGATGACCGCCCCGTCGGTGACCCCCGAGTCCTTGATTGCCCGCTCCAGCTCCTCGGTCAGATCGAGGTACGTGTACCGCCCGGGCGCCGACACCTCGATCGTGATGGTCGATGACTTCACGAGCCCCTCCTTGTCTCGGTCCCGGCCGCGGGGGCGACCGGCAGGTCGAAGGTGAACACGCTTCCCTTCCCCACTTTGCTCTCGGCGCGGATGTGCCCGCCGTGGGCCTCCACCACCGATCTGGCGATGGCCAGGCCGATCCCCGTGCCGCCGTCGTCGCGCGCGCGGGCCGGATCGACCCGGTAGAAGCGCTCGAACAACCGGGGGAGGTGCTCGGCAGGGATCCCGGGTCCGGTGTCCGCCACGCTCACCTCGCAGCGCCCATCGACCCGGTGCGCCGAGACCACCACCTCGCCTCCTGAGGGCGTCAGCCGAACGGCGTTGTCCAGCAGGTTGAACAAGACCTGATGCAGACGCTCGCGGTCTGCGAACACCGGGGGGATGTCCTCGGGTACTCGGTCCTTGACCCGGACCTCCCGACCAGATCGGACCACCTCCACCTCCGAGAGGACCTCAGCGACGAGCCGCCGAAGGGGTACGCCCTCGCGGCGAAGCGTCAGCTCCCCCGACTCCAGGCGTGACAGGTCGAGTAGCTGGTCCACCAGCCTGGACAGCCGCTCGGACTGGGACAACATGACCTGGAGCGTCTCGGGGTCAGCTTCCTCCACCCCGTCCAGCAGGTTCTCCAGGTGCGCCCGGAGGGCGGAGATCGGCGTCTTCAGCTCGTGCGAGACGTTGGCGACCAGCTCGCGCCGCAACCGTTCCAAGCTCTCCACCTCCGCGCTCATCCGGTTGAATGCCGTCGCCAGCTGCCCGACCTCGTCTCGCGAGGTCGTGTGGACCCGCTTGCTGTAGTCACCGGTTTCCATGTGCCGAGCGGCTTGGGCCATATCTCGGAGCGGCTGGGTCATGCCCCGGGCCAACCAACGGGCCAGCCCCAACGCGATGGCGGCCGCGATGGCCCCGGCGACGAGCAGCTGCCACCAGTAGTCGCTCAGGAACCGGATCGTTGCACCCAGGACGCCGGGGGCGTCGCGGATCGCGTACACGGTTTCGGCTGGCCGTCCCGGTTCCTGCACCGGTACCGCCGCATACTCGATGCCGCCCGCCACGCCGATGTGGACCCGGCCGTCGTGGAACATTGGCGGCGGCCTTCCCTCCGGCCCGTACCACGTGAACGTACCCTCGCGGAGTCGGACCACCGTGACCCCGCTCGGGACATCGGTGAGATCGGTCGTCGCGGCGCGCTCGGCAATGCGGGCAAGTCGGCCCAGGTCGGCCTCCCGGAAGGCGTCTCGAAGCGCGAATCCGAGGAGGAAGTAGACCAGGACGATGGTCATGCCCACGGCGAACACGATGGTCGAGCCGAGCTTGGCCCTGATCGTGGGGAGCCGCTGGAGCGGTCTCATGGCGCCTCGACCGGTGTCATGGCCCCTCGGCCGGTTCACGGAACGCATAGCCAACGCCGTGCACGGTCCGGATGAACCTCGGCTCCGCACCGTCCTCGCCCAGCTTGCGGCGGATCCTGGCGACGTGCGAGTCGACCACTCGCCCCCCGGCGTAGTCCCGATAACCCCACACCTTGTCCATCAGCTGTTCCCGTGTGAACACGACGCCGGGCGTCCGGGCGAGCGTCAGGAGGATCTCGAACTCGAGGGGCGTCAGCTGGATGCCGGTCCCGTCCACGGCCACCGTCCGGCGCGCCTGGTCGATGGCCAGCCCGGCGCGATCGATCGGCTCATCGGCGGGGAGCGCGCCGATCCGCTCCATCCTTCGAAGGATGGCCCGCACCCGCACCACCAGCTCGCGAAGGCTGAACGGCTTCGTCAGGTAGTCGTCGGCACCGACGGCGAAGCCGGCCACCTTGTCCGCCTCCTCGGTGCGAGC
>JBKPDU010000089.1:0-9374 GCA_046728055.1 Actinomycetota bacterium
GAAGATGCGAGGCGCCGCGCGTTCTCCTCATCCTCCTCGGGCCACCGCCCCCGGGGAGCCGTGCCCTTCATTGGGCGCGTGGTGATGCGGCCGTCGTCGAGGCGGAAGAACAGCTCGGGGGAAGCGGACAGTACGCCGAACGATCCCGTCGACAGGTGCGCCCCGTACCCGCCCCGCTGGGACAGGCAGAGGTCGCGATATAGGTCGTCCTCGTCCTCGTTCGTCTCGGCGCGTAGCCGGAACGTGTAGTTCACCTGGTAGGTGTCGCCGGCCGCGATCCGCTCGCGGATCGCGGCCACCGACGCGTCGTAATGGGCCCGGTCGATCGACGCCGTCCACGCGTCTTCATCGACGGACGGGCCATGGCCGGCCACGGGCTCGAACGGGCGGATCTCCTCGTGTCGCTCGAAGATGGCGAACCATACGAGCGGGAGCGCGGCGAACGGGTCGCCGCGCTCCCGCCCCCCCACGGACATCGCCGGATCCAGGCCCGGTGCGGCCTCGTACACGACGAACCCCGCGGCCCATCGGCCCCGCCGAGCCGCCTCCTCCACTCGGTCCAGGCACGGACCGACCTCCTCGAGGGCTCGAGCCTGGATCACCGCGACCTGCCCACTCAGTCGGAACGACCGCTCCCGCCCCGGCCGGAGGTCGTCGAACCTCGCGGCGATCGACGGGCTCGTGGTCATCGTCTACGAGCCTTGATCTCCTCGACGAGCTGAGGGACCACCTTCAGCGCGTCGCCCACCACCCCGAGGTCGGCTAGCTTGAAGATGGGTGCATCGGGGTCCTTGTTGATGGCCACGATCCGCTTCGATCCCTTCATCCCCACCAGGTGCTGGGTGGCCCCGCTGATGCCGACGGCGATGTACACGTCGGGCTTGACGGTCTTCCCCGTCTGTCCCACCTGGTAGCTGTACGGGACCCATCCCGCATCGACGACCGCGCGGGTCGCTCCGACCGCCGCACCCCCGATGGCGGCGGCCAGCTCCTCCAAGAGCGCGAAGTTCGCCGGGTCTTGGAGGCCACGGCCCCCGGCGATCACTACGCGCGCACCTTCGAGTTTGGGCCCGGCGGCAGCCTCCTCGTGTCGCTCGGCTCGTCTGGCTCGCTTCCGATCCTCCGAGATCTCGGCCGTCACTTGCACGAGCTCCGCGGTCCCCCCGGTCGGTTCCGCGGGGAACGACTTCGGACGGACCAACACGAGCTTGGGATCAGGGCCGGACAGCTCGACGTCGACGACCGCCGCCCCGCCGAAGACCTGGGTCTGGGCCCGATCGAGTGAGAGGACGTCGGTCGCGTTGCTCAACAGCGTGGCGCCCGTCCTGGCCTGGACCCTGCCGGCCACGTCCCTCGAGTCGTAGGTCGTGGCGAACAGGACCATGTTCGGCTGGTGCTCCTGGATCAGGCCCGCCAGCGCGTGGGCCGCCGGCTCGGTTACGTATTCGGCGTAGACCGGGTCGTCGGAGGCGAACACCGTCTGCGCCCCGTGTTCTCCCAGCGCCTCCGCGGCGTGGGTGGCACCGGGGCTGAGCGCCACCGCCTCGACGGTGTCCCCGACGGACCTCGCTTTCGTCAGGAGCTCGAGCGAGGCAGGATGTGGCCCGTCGGGCCCGACTTCCGCGTAGACCCAGACCTTCGCCACCTAGATGACCTTCGCCTCGGCGAGGATTGCCGAGATTCGGGCAGCCGCCTCGTCGCCGGCCTCGATGACCTCGCCCTGTCCCTTCTCCGGAGCCGCCTTCACCGAGACGACCCGCTGGGACGGCGCGACGTCATCGGTCGACACTCCCAGGTCGGCGACTGATAGCTGCTCGACCGGTTTCTGCTTGGACTGCATGATCCCCTTCAGCGTGGGATAGCGGGGCTCCGCTGCGCTTCCGGTCACCGTGGCGAGCACGGGGAGCGGCGACTCCACCACGTCGTAGCCCGCCTCGGTCTGGCGTTCGGCCCGGAGCGAGCCATCGATCACTTCCAGCTTCCGAGCGAACGTCGCCGAGGGGATCTCCAGGAGCTCGGCGACGGTCATCGGCAGCGTCCCCGTGGAGCCGTCGGTGGACTCCACTCCGGCCAGCACCAGGTCGAAGTCGCCGCAGCGAACGGCAGCGGCCAGGACGCGGGCCGTGACCAGAGCGTCGGCCCCTCGAAGCTCGGGGTCCGTGACCAGGACCCCACGGGCGGCTCCCATCGACAATCCACGTCTGAGGGCGGCCATCGCGACCTCGGGCCCCATCGACACGAGGACCACCTCGCCGCCGTGCGCCTCCACGAGCTGGAGCCCGGCCTCGATCGCATACTCGTCGCCGGGGTCCAGGGCTCCCTCGACGCCCTCGCGCTTGACAAGGAAGTCCTCGCCGAGCGTGGGAACACCCTGGGGCTCCGGCACGTACTTCACCAGGACGACGACGTTCACGGTTCGATCCCTCGGGTCAGGGCCAGTGCGTCAGGATACCGAGCGGTTGGACCGGTCGGCGGTCGTAGACTCCCTTCAACCATGGGCTCGAAGGGTTCCGTGCTGGTCGCGATGTCGGGCGGGGTCGACTCCTCCGTCTCGGCTTGCCTGCTCGCCGAGCAGGGCTATGAGGTGCTCGGCTCCCACATGCGGCTGGTGCACCTGGCCGACGGCGTGGACCATGGCTGCTGCGGGCCGAGCGCTCGCTCCGATGCCGAAGCCGTGGCCGCCATCGGCGGGTTCGCCTTCGAGGTCGTGGACATGTCGGCATCGTTCGCGGACACGGTCCTGGCGGATTTCTTCGGCGAGCACGAGGCCGGCCGGACGCCGAACCCATGCGTCCGCTGCAACGAGCACATCAAGTTCGGTGCGTTCCTCGAGCGGGCGGATCGGCTCGGCATCGATCTCGTGGCGACCGGGCATTACGTGCGAACCGAGCAGGATCCTTCGGGGCGATGGCGTCTCCTGTGCGGGGCCGACGAAGGGAAGGACCAGTCGTACATGCTCCACACCCTGGGCCAGGGCCAGCTCGCCAGGGCCCGGTTCCCGGTCGGCGGGATGGCCAAGGCCGAGACCCGCGCCTTCGCCGAGCGCTTCGGTCTCCCCGTCGCGGCGAAGCCGGACTCGCAGGAGGTCTGCTTCGTCCCCGGAACGGATCATGCGGCGTTCATCGAGGAGCATGCGCCGGGCATGGTTCGCCCTGGTGAGGTGGTCGATCCAGACGGCAACGTGATCGGTGACCACCGGGGGTCGTTCCGGTTCACCGTCGGACAGCGTCGCGGCATTGGGGTGTCGACGGGCGAGCGGTCGTATGTCCTGGAGGTCGACGCTCGTACCAACCGCGTGGTCGTCGGCCCGGGTGACCTCCTGTCGCGACGAGGGCTGGTGGCCGACCGCGTGTCGTGGGTGGGCGGGGAGCCACCCACACCCGGCCGGTTCGAGGCCGAGGTCCGGATCCGCTACAACGGCGAGGACATCCCCGCCGTCGTCGACACGATCGATGACCGGCTGCGGGTCGAGTTCCGCACTCCGCAGCGCGGCGTGGCGCCGGGCCAGAGCGTCGTGGTGTACCGGGGCGAGGAGCTCCTCGGGGGCGGCAGGATCATCGAGTCGTTGCGGTAGGCCCTCGGCAGACTCGCCGCAGATTCCTACGGCCGGAGGTCGTTATCATCGGCCTTCGGGTCCCCCACGGGTAGTTCGGAGGCCACCTGCGTGAGGCTGTTCAGGCGGAAGTCACGGACGTTCGACATCCAGGTTCAGGACGTCGTGATCCACATCACGGCTCGGACGGACCTGGACGAGGAGTCACGCGCGGCGGCGCTGTCGTTCTGGGAGCAACTTCAGGCGTACACGCTCCGCAACCCGGACATCCGAACGAGCAAGCGACCGATCGAGGTCCCCCCCGACGCTCCGGCCATCGTCCAGGAGATGGCCCAGGTGGGACGCAGCGCGGGGGTCGGTCCGATGTATTCCTTCTTCGGGGCCCTGGCCGACCACGTGGGCCGGTTCCTGGCCCAATCGAGCGGCGAGCTCACGGTTTCCTGCGGCGGCGACTACTTCATCGTGGCCAAGAAGCGCCAGAAGCTCACCGTCCTTCGACGGCCCAACGGGGCGTCGATCGCCGTGGTGGTCCCGCCACGACGGGAAGGTGTGGGGATCTCGACGAACCTGGGGGGGCGGGCCAACATGGACGGCATCGCCGTGCTGGCCAGCTCGTGCATGGTGGCCGACGCGGCGACCGCCGGGGTGCAGGCCATCCTTCGCAAGCCCGACGGGTTCCGTACTGCGCTGGACTACCTGAAGAAGGTCCCCGGGGTCCACGGGGCGGTCGTGATCCTCGGGGAGCGCATCGGGATGATGGGCGGCGTGGAGATCGCCGCCTAGGCGCGGCCCGCCGACATGGCAGACGTCGAACGCGAGCGCGCGGCGGCGAAGCTTCGGGTGGAGGAGCTTCGCGAGCTCCTGAACTACCACGCCTACCGGTACTACGTCCTGGACGACCCCGAGGTCTCCGACGTCGAGTACGACGAGCTCATGCGGGAGCTCCGGGAGCTGGAGGAGCGGTTCCCCGAGCTCGTCACCCCCGACAGCCCGACGCAACGCGTGGGCGTCGCTCCCGCGGACCTGTTCGCCCCGGTCGAGCACCGCTCCGTGATGCTTTCCCTGGACAACGTGTTCTCGGAGGCGGAGCTGAAGGCGTGGGCCACCCGGGTGGAGCGGGCCGTGGGGCCAGAGGCCCGGTACTTCTGCGAGCTCAAGATCGACGGCGTGGCCGTGGCCCTGACCTACGAACGCGGCCTCCTGGTCAAGGGGGCCACCCGGGGGGACGGACGGGTCGGTGAGGACATCACCGCGAACGTCCGGACGGTGCGCTCCGTACCCCAACGGCTCCGGGTCAAGGAACCGCCCGCGGTGCTGGAGGTCCGGGGAGAGATCTACCTGCCGGTCAGGGCATTCGAGAAGCTGAACGAACAGCTGCTCGAAGCGGGCCAGCGCTCGTTCGCCAACCCCCGAAACGGCGCGGCGGGGAGCCTTCGGCAGAAGGACCCAAAGGTCACGGCGGGCCGTCCGCTGGCCTTGTGGGTCCACAGCTTCGGCTACGCCGAGAGGATCCGTTTCGAATCGCACTCGGGGTTCCTCCAGTGGTGCCGCGACGCCGGACTGCCGGTCCCGCCGCAGGGAGAGGTGCGGGAGGACCTGGACGGCGTGATCGCCTACCTCCAGAAATGGCAGGAGAACCGGCACGCCGTCGACTTTGAGATCGACGGCGTGGTGGTGAAGGTCGATCAGATCGCGCTGCAGGATGAGCTCGGCGCGACCAGCCATGCACCCCGGTGGGCGGTGGCGTACAAGTTCCCTCCCGAGGAGCGCACGACCAAGCTCGAGAAGATCGACGTGCACACGGGCCGCACGGGCATCGTCACGCCGTTCGCTGTGCTGGAACCGGTGTTCATCTCCGGCGTGACCGTGACCACGGCCACGCTGCACAACCAGGACGAGGTCAAGCGCAAGGACATCCGCGTCGGCGACACCGTGATCGTTCGTCGGGCGGGTGACGTGATCCCCGAGGTGGTCGGCCCGGTCCTGTCGAAGCGACCGCCGAAGGCGAAGCCATGGCGGTTCCCCAAGAAGTGCTCCTCGTGCGGCACCCCGCTCGTCCGCAAGGAGGGCGAGGCCTACTGGCGATGTCCGAACAAGCGGGGCTGTCCCTCGCAGAACGTCGAGTGGCTGTTTGCGTTCGCCTCGCGCGGCGCCATGGACATCGAGGGCCTGGGATACAAGACGGGGCTGCTGCTCCTGGACATGGGATGGGTGAAGGATCCGAGCGATGTGTACTCGCTGACTCGCGAGCAGCTTGCTCAGCTCCCAGGGTTCGCCGACAAGCGGATCGACAACCTGCTCTCGGCGATCGAGCACTCGAAGGAGCGCCCCCTCTGGCGTCTCCTGGTGGGATTGAACATCCCCCACGTCGGGACCCACGTGGCCCAGGTCCTGGCCCGGGCGTTCGGCTCCATCGATGCCCTCGCCCAGGCCGGCGTCGAGGCCATCGACGACGTCCCCGAGATCGGTCCGGAGATCGCCCGAAGCGTGCACGAGTGGTTCCACGATGGCCAGAGCATCGAGCTCATCGAGAAGCTCCGCAGGGCCGGTGTGCGGATGGCGGACGAGAAGACCGAGAGGCCGGCCGAGGGACCGCTGGCCGGCACGACCACCGTCATCACCGGGAGCCTGTCCTCGATGTCCAGGGACGAGGCGACCCGGGCGGCCCAGGCCGCGGGGGCCAGGGTTGCTTCCAGCGTCTCCAGGAAGACCGACTTCGTCGTCGTCGGTGAAAATCCGGGCTCCAAGGCGACGCAGGCCGAGCAGCTTGGGGTCGAGATCATCGACGAGCCGGAGTTCCTCCGGCGCCTGGGGCGGCGCTGAGCTCGCCCACGGAGGAGGGATGACGTGGCCCACGTGATCGACGGGAACGCGATCGCGGAGCACCTGCGGAACTCCATCGAGGACGAGCTCAAGGTCCTTAGGTTGTCCGAGATCCGGCCGGGCCTGGCCACCGTGCTGGTGGGCGAGGATTTCGCCGCGCAGGCCTACGAGCGCCACGTGCGTCGGCTGTGCGAGGCGCTCGAGTACCGGTACGTGACCGAACGGCTGCAGGCCGAGGTCGAGCTCGCGGATGTCGCGGCGACGATTGGGAAGCTGAACGCCGATCCCAGGATCACCGGGATCCTGGTTCTGCACCCCCTCCCCTCGCACGTACCCGAGGCCGAGATCAACAGCGCGATCGACCCGCTGAAGGACATCGAAGCGGTGCATCCGCAGAACACCGGGCTGCTCGCGCAGGGCCGGCCCCGGTTCCTCCCGTCCACCCCCGCCTCCTGCTATTACCTGCTTGACTCCTACGTCCGGTCGACGGGCCGAGATCCCGCCACGTTCTACTCGGGCAAGACCATCGTGGTGGTGGGCCGCTCGAACAGCGTGGGCAAGCCGGCGCAATGGCTCGGACTCGAGCGAGACGCCACGGTGGTTGCCTGCCACAGTCGTACGAGCGCGGCGGGGAAGCTCGCCGAGTTCACGTGCCTGGCCGACATCCTGATCGTGGCGGCCGGTGCGCGAGCCCTCGTCACCGGCGACATGGTCCGGGACGGCGTGATCGCGGTCGACGTCGGCATCCATCCGGTGGAGGACCCGGCGACGGGCAGGACCAGGATGGTCGGCGATCTGGACTTCGAGAGCGTGGCGGACAGGGCCGAGGCCATCACGCCCGTCCCCGGCGGTGTCGGCCCGATCACCGACGTGTGGCTGGTGGGGAACGCGCTCATGGCTGCCGCCATCGCCCAGCGGGTCGAGCCGCGCTTCGGCATCTTCCGGTAGGCCGAGACTAGGCCGAGACTTAGGCCGAGGCTTAGGCCGAGGCTTAGGCCGAGGCGACCGCCTGTCGATAATCCCCGCGGGGATCCCATCGAGGTGGTCGTGAGCGGGGGGGAGGACAAAGCCAAGGAGGTATCAGAGCTGCTCCGGCAGCTCTGGCTCGGTCTGGCCACCTACCGTCTGTTCCCCGGGAGCTCGACTCGCCCCGGCTTCGCGGCGGCAGTGGAGCGGATCGGCGAGTCGGTCCGCTCGGCCCTCGCCGGCGGGCCGATCGACGTGGAGGTTCGAGGCGAAGGGTTCGTGCTCGCCGGGACGCCACTTCCGCCCAACGAGTCGACCGACCGACTGGCCCGCGCGTGTTTCGAACGTCGCGTGGAGAGGCTGGCCATCACAGCGTTGCCCGACGTTCGTGACCTGGAGCAAGCCTTCGCCACGCTGTCGATGCCGCCCGAGGATCTCAGGGAACGAGGAGGCGCGGAGGAGATGCTCGCCTCGGCCGGCGTGGGATCGATCGTGCTCTCCGCGCTGGGACCCTCCACCGTGGAGGGAGCCGACCACGAGGTCGAGGACGTCGTGGCCGACCCCGCTCGCGTGCCGGATGCCCAGGTGCTGGCCTCGCAGCTTCGGATCGGCGACCTCGACGGCGGCCCGGGAGCCCAGGCCGAAGCGCTGCTCGATCGGCTGAGGGGCCTGATCTCCGACCTGTCGATCGAGGCCGGACAGGAGATCGACCTGCACGCGACGGTGCACGATGTCGTCACCGACCTCCCGGCGGAGCTGCGCCGCTCGCTGGTGGAACTCCTGGTGGATCGGGTCCGCGAGGACCCGCTCGCCGAGCGGTTGATCGGCACGATGAGCAACGCCGAGCTCACCCGGGCGCTCGTCGACCTGGGGCGGGATGGCCGCCGGGATCCCGTCGAGCTGGCGACCCATCTGGCCGCCGCCGGCGTTCGGCACCTGGACCTCGTCGACCTGACGGCGGCTCTGGAGGCCGGGCGGGAAGAGGCCGGCACGATCCTGGCGGGCCTGGAAGCGGTGGGGATGGACCTCACCGTCTCCCGGACGGATGGCACCGAGGGATCGGTGACGGACGTGCTCGCCGGCTACCTGGTGGCGACCGAACGCGACGACATGCGAATGATGCAGGCCACGCTCCCTCGACCGGACGATCGGCGCCAGACATCGGCGCTGTCAGCGCTGCAGGACTACCTGAGCCTCGAAGGTGACGACGAGCGGCTGGGCGAGGTGCTGTCCATGTGGGCCGAGGCGCTCCAGGCCGCCATCGGCCTGCGGGACGCCGCGCTCGTCCGCGACCTCGTGGATTCGGTTCACGACGCCCTGGAAAGAGCCGGCGACGAACGGCCGTCCCTGTTCGGCGCGTACGCCCGCCAGGCCCTGGCGCCGGAGACGGTGTTGGCCCTGATGGACACGGCGCGCGGCGAGGACGGCGGCACCACCGTGCCCGAGGTCCTGGAACCCTTTGGCGACGTCGGGGTGGAGGTGCTCCTGGACATGCTCGCCGAGGCAGATCGGGAACGGCGCGCTCTCCTGTTGGCCGCGCTCCGCCAGGTCGCCCGGGGTCACCTGACGCCGGTGGTGGCAAGGTTGAGCGATCCCCGGTGGTACGTGGTGAGGAACGCCGCGAACCTGCTGGGCAACGCCGGAGGCGAGGAGGTCCTGGACCAGCTGGCCGGGGCGGCTCGCCATCCGTCCGCCCAGGTTCGAAAGGAGGCGGTGAAGGCGCTCGTGGTGGCGGGCGGTGCCAAGGCCGTCCCGCACCTCCGGACCCTGGCGGAGGAAGGCCCGCCGGACGTTCGGTCCACGGCCGTGTCACTGCTTGGGGCCATCTTCGCCCCAGAGGCAGCAACGGCCCTGGGGGAGATCGCCCGGTCCCACGCCGACCGGAGCCTTCGCCGGCAGGCACTCGAGGAGCTGGCCGAGGGTTCCGAGGGGCGGGAGGTCCTCCGGCTGCTCTGCGAAGGCGCTGCCCGACCCAAGCTGCCGTGGAGGCTCCGTCGGCATGCCCGTCGGCTCCTTCGCGACGCGAGCGGAG
>JBKPDU010000090.1:0-28761 GCA_046728055.1 Actinomycetota bacterium
CGGCAGGCCGCAGGACCTGATCGCGGTGCAATGGCTGGCCGCCCTCCGCGACGAGCTCGAGACTTGAAACGGGTACCGGCCAAGCGGTCTCTGTTTGGGCCCTCGACCGTATCGCAGGAGCTTGAACTGCGTGCGAGGAAGCTAGGTCGGGCTCAACCAGCCAGCTATGCTCCGGAACGCGATGTCGGTCCCTGGTGCAAGGATGCCGTGAGATGAACGATCCCCGGTTCGACCTTGGCTTGTACGCATTGCCCGAAGCAGCCCGCCTTGCGCGCGTTCCGCGGACGACCCTCACGAACTGGGTGCGTGGTTATCGATACCCCGTCGGCGGACTTCTGGTTCGGGCCAAGCCCGTGATCGCTTCATCAGCGGAACAGGAGGATGCGCTCTCGTTCGTCAACCTCATGGAAGCCCTGACACTCGCGGGCTTTCGCCAGATCAAGGTTCCAATGCAACGTGTGCGGAGAGCCCTCGATTTTGCCGCGAGGTTCGTTGATGCGGAGCATCTGTTGGCCAGTCGGCGATTGCTTACCGATGGGAAAGAGCTCTTCTGGGAGTTCCAAGAGCGATCCCGTGATGGGGAAATCTCTCTTGTCAACCTGAGTCGCGGCGGTCAGAAGGTCTTCCCCGAGGCGGTCCTGCGTTACCTGCGCGAGATGGAATGGGCGCGCGACACGTTCGCCAAGCGTTGGTGGCCCGGGTCGCAGCCCCGAGAGGGCGCGGTCGTCGTAGATCCTCGGCGGGCGTTCGGAGCACCGGTCATCGCGCAGACCGGGATCCGTACCGAGGATGTCTTCTCCCGCTTCTCGGCGGGCGAGGCGCTCGCGGACCTGGCGGACGACTACGGACTGACCCTTACCCAGATCGAAGCGGCTGTCCGGCTCGAGGTTCAGCTCCTCGAGCCCGAGCGAATCGCAGCCTGAGCTCTTCTGCGATCGCAGCCTCGGCCGGCACAAGGTGCCGGGCAGACTTCGTCAGGTCTATCCACGTGTGATCGCGCACGACGATCAGTTCGACCCCGACACCCATGACGAGGACTGGCTCGGGGAAGCCGGCAGGCGACATTGGGTGGTGCTGATGAAGGATGACCGCATCCGGTACCGGCCTGGTGAGCAACGAGCGATCATCGAGTCGGGAGTTGCCTGCTTCTGCCTAATCCATCGAAAGCATGACGGGCGAAGAGATGGCGGAAGCGCTCGTGAAGGCGCTTCCGAAGATCCTTCGGATCGTCGCGGCGAGTCCAGAGGGTGGGTACATCCGTGGCGTGAACCGCAGCGGCCGTGTGCGACGACTCTTTCCTTGACCAGAGTCTCCGACGAGAACGTCGGACGGCTCGACTACGGGCGTGGTCAGTCCTAGGCGAACGATCCGGTGACGATCTCACCCGCCGGCTCGTACGTGCCGATCACCACACCGGTGGTGGAGATCTTGCTGTCGACGAGCCTGAGCGCCGAAGGGATCGCGCCTTCAGAGAACAGCCGCTTGCCCGATCCGATGACGACCGGGAAGACCCACAGGCGGTACCGGTCGACGAGGTTGTGGCGAATGAGCGTCTGGATCAGGTTCGCGCTGCCGTGCACCTGCAGCTCCGGAGCGTCCTCTTTCTTGAGCGCCGCGATGCCTTCGGCCGCGTCTCCCTCGATCAGGACCGACGGGCTCCATTCCAGCGTGGGACGACCCCGGGACACGACGTACTTGGTGGCGTCGTTCAACGGCTTGCCGCCGGCTTCCTCTGGAGCGTTCGGCCAATACGCGGCGAAGATGTCGTAGGTCCTGCGTCCGAGGACGAGGTCGAACGGGACGCTCATCGTCTCGGTCATGACCTGTGACATCAGGTCGTCCCAGTAGTTCACCGACCAGCCGCCGTACGTGAAGCCGCCGCTGTCGTCCTCTTCAGGTCCGCCTGGGGCCTGCATCACCCCGTCGAGGGTCAGGAACGTGGTCACGAGCAGCTCTCTCATCGTTGATTCCTTTCGGTTCCGGGCTTGGGCTCAGCCCACCGCAGGATATGACTGCTCGGCCGAGCAAGTCTCATCGCGCATGCGAATGCCTCGACCAAGCCCGTGAACCAGCGACCGTACAGGACGGGCGGCAGGCCCGGTCTTGACGGATTCGCCGGACTGGATTACATGAGCACGAGACGGAAGCAGAGGTCGAAGAACGGACTGGCTCTACGCGGTCCTTCCTCGTGATCTGGGTGAAACCGACCTTCAAGAGGGTGTCTGGCAGTGCCTTTGACGTTTCCCGATAGGGTCGGAAGGACTCCTGTCAGGTGGATCTAATCGTCCGGGATGCCGCCGTCCTTACGATGGAGCAGGCAGCCCCCGCCGCGTCCAGCCTCTTGGTCCGAGACGGCCGCTTGGCCGCCGTCGGAGACACAGAGCTGGTCGAGTCCCAGGCTTCGCCTCGAGCCACCATCGTCTCGCTCTCGGGCCGCACGGTGTTGCCGGGGATGATCGATGCCCACTGCCATATCTCGGTCCTGGGATACCTGCTGACAGGGGCCGACTGCAGCCAGCCCTCCGCACCTGACATCGCCTCGGTGCAGGCCAGGCTGCGCGACAAGGCCGGAGAGAAGCCGTCTGGATCGTGGGTCCGTGGAGGAGGCTACGTCGAGTACGGGCTACGAGAACGCCGGCACCCCACTCGGTGGGACCTGGATCGAGCGGTTCCCGACAGACCGTGCGTGCTGTACCACACCTCCTATCATGCCTGCGTCCTCAACTCGGTTGCTCTTGCCGCGCTGGGCTACACGGACAATACGCCCGATCCACCTGACGGTGTCCTCGGCCGCGACGAGAACGGACGGCTCAACGGCCTGATCTTCGAGGCTCCGGCGTTCCAGATTCTGCGGGAAGATATGCGGCGGACCTTGGCCGAGATGGGCGAGTCCGAGCGTCTCGAGATGGCGGATGCAGCGAGCCGACACTTCGCGTCACTCGGGATTACTACATGCGCTGACGCAGACATGCTTCCCGAAGCGTTCAGCGCCTTTCAAGCGGCCGAGCGAGAGAGACGGCTTAACGTGCGAGTATCTGGGCTATTCGCGCGGGAAGCGTTCGATTGGCTCATTGAGGGGGAGGTCGCCGGCTCCACCTGGATGCGCGTCCAAGGAATCAAGATCTTTGCCGATGGCGGCATGAGCAGCCGGACCGCGGCGATCGATGGAACGTACCCAGTACCACCTTACGGATCGGGCATCCTGTTCTGGGAGCGCGACGAACTCGCCGAGATGATTCGTGGCTTCGATCGGTCCGGATTTCAAGTTGCGGTGCATGCCCAGGGAGACCGGGGCATCCAAACGGTGCTGGAGGCGTACCAGGACGTTCTCCACGGGCAATCTGACAACCCCCGGCGACACCGGATCGAGCACGGTGGGGCCATGTACCCGCACCTGATCGAGAAGGCGGCACGCCTGGGAATCGTGGTAGTGAGCCAGCCGGGATTCCTCTCGATCCTGGGGGACGGGTTTCGCGAGGCCTTCGGTGACCGGGGAAACCTCCTGTATCCGTTCCGCTCCCTCCGTCAGGCTGGAGTCACAGTGGCGGGGTCTTCTGATGCTCCGGTAATTACTGCTTCCCCGCTTCTCGGGATGCGCGACGCCGTCCTCCGCAAGACCAGGTCAGGACAGGTGCTAGGGTCCGGTGAGCAACTGACAGCGCTCGAGGCGCTCGAGATCTACACCCGTGCCGGGGCATTCGCACTCCGTAGGGAGGGGGAGATTGGATCCCTCGAGCCGAGCAAGCTCGGGGACTTCGTGGTCCTCGAGGCGAATCCGCTCGAGGTGCAGGTGGAGGACATCGCCGATATCGGAGTGCTGGCTACGGTTATCGGCGGGCGGGTCTGCTTTGATCGGAACGGCCTGTTCGCTGAGGTGCAAGACGTAGCACAGCCGGCGACGTGAAAGCGCGGGCGCGCATCTGGCGGGAGCTCGGCATAGGAGGCGGCGGTGAAGATCACGGGCCTGGAGACGATCAGCGTCGCGCTGCCGTGGCGCCGACTCCACCGCATGGCGTTCCGGGGCGATGTCCTCGGCCGCTACGTCATCGTCCGGGTGTTCACCGACGACGGCGTCGAGGGCCTCGGCGAGGCAACGGTCATGAAGGAATGGGGCGGGGACTATGGGCGGTACTTCGGTGAGTCCCCGGAGCTGACGGTCCGGGTCGTCGAGTCTGTTCTCGGACCCGCCCTCCTCGGCCACGACCCGTTCGACATCGAAGCGGCCCATCGTCGGATGGACGTCGCCGTCAAGGGTTACCCGTACGCGAAGACGGCGCTCGACGAGGCGCTCCACGACATCAAGGGCAAGGCGCTGGGCGTCCCCGTCCATCAGCTGCTCGGGGGGCTGTTTCGCGAGGAGGTGCCGATCGCGCACAGCCTGGGGTGGATGGAGTACGACGAGGCGACCGAGGAGGCGGCCGCCGCGGTCGCCGAGGGTATCCGCACGATCAAGATCAAGGTGGGGCGCGACCCCGAGTACGACGTGGGAATCGTGCGCGAGGTCCGGGAGACCATCGGCCACGATCTCGACATCGTCGTCGACGCCAACCAGGGCTGGCCGACCCCCAAGCACGCCATCGCGGTTCTGCGTCGCATGGAGGAACACGGGATCCGCTACGCCGAGCAGCCCGTCGAGGGCATCGCGCGAATGGCGCAGGTCACGAAGGCCGTCGAAGTCCCGATCATGGCCGACGAGAGCGCGTGGACGCCGCAGGACGTCCTCGAGATCGTCGAGCGCGGCGCGGCGGACATGATCTCGCTGTACACGACGAAGCCGGGCGGCCTGTTCAAGGCGAAGAAGGTCGCCGCGGTGGCGGAGGCGGCGGGGCTGCCGCTGAACGTGAACGGCTCGCACGAGACCGGCGTCGGCAACGCGGGAAACCTCCACCTCGCCGCGTCGACGGCCGCCGTGACGGAGGCCGGCGTCTTCCCGGTCACCTCTCTCAAGGAGAACTCCCCCACGCAGATGGCTGGGAGGATGTACCTCGACGACATCGTCATCCGGCCGTTCGAGTACAGCGACGGCTGCCTCGTCGTCCCCACGACGCCCGGCCTCGGCGTCGAGCTCGACATGGACAAGGTCGCCGAGTACCGGGTGGAGCCGGGCTCGTGACGGTCCGCTCGGTCGCGGTCCTGGGGGCGGGGAACGGGGGGTGCGCCGCCGCGGCCGACCTGACGAGGCGCGGCTTCGAGGTCCACCTTTTCAACCGGTCTCGGGCGCGGATCGAGCCGATCCTCGAGCGCGGCGGCCTCCAGCTCGCCGGCGCCGCAGGCGAGGGCTTCGCCGAACTCGCCGTCGTCACCGACGACATGGCGGTGGCGGTTCGCGGCACCGACCTGGTCATGGTGACCGCCCCGCTGCTCGCGCTGCCGTCGTACGCGCCGGAGCTGGCCGACCTTCTCCCGCCGGAAGCCGTGGTGTTCCTCAACCCGGGGCACGTCGCCGGCGGGCTGTTCCTCGTACACGAGATTCACCGCCTCACCGGCCGGGCCGACGTTCGCTCGGCCGAGGTGAGCACGCTGAGCTACGCGTGCCGGATGAGCGGGCCCGCCGCGGTGAACGTCCTCGGCGTGATGCCCTCGCTGCCGTTCGCGAGCTTTCCAGGCCGTCATCGTGACGAGCTGCTCGACCTCGTGCGGCCGCTCTACCCGAGCGTCACTCCCGCAGCCGACGTGCTGGAGACGGCGTTCCAGGACATCAACGCCGTCGAGCACCCGCCGCAGATCATCTGCAACGCCGGCTGGGTTGAGCACACCCGCGGCGAGTACCTCTTCTATTACGAGGGGACCACGCCCTCGGTGGGCCGGGTCATCGATCGGCTCGACGAGGAGCGCCGCGCCGTCGCGAAGGCCCTCGGTGTCCGGACGCGGCCGTTCGTCGAGGTCTTCCAGGCGATGGGCTACACGACCGAGCGGGCCGCTCGCGAGGGAACGGCGTACGCGGCGCTGCAGGACAGCGCGCCGAACCGGTGGATCACGGGGCCGAAGGGCCTCGACCACCGCTATCTGCACGAGGACGTGGGGTGGGGCCTCGTGCCGTGGGCGGAGCTCGGGCGCATGCGTGGAGTGCCGACCCCGTTGATGGACGCGCTGATCACGGTCGGCGGGGCGCTCACCGGCCGGGACTACCGGGCCGAGGGCCTCACGCTCGAGCGGCTCGGGCTCGCGAACATCGGGCTCGACCAGCTCGGAACGTATCTGCGCGACGGGGTCGAGGCGCGGGCCGGCCGGCGTCGCCCGGCGCCGTCATCCCCCGTTCCGGAGGCTTCATCCCCCGTCCCGGAGGAACGATGAACACGGACATCGTCGACAAGTGCGTGGAGGCGATGGCTGCCGAGGATCTCGACGGCATGATCGCCATATCGCCCGAAAACTTCGCCTACCTCGCCGGGTTCATCGTTCCCACGCAGCCCGCCATGCGATGGCGGCACGCCGCGGTCGCGATCACCCGCGACGGCCGGACCGCGCTGTTCACGGTCGACATGGAGGCCTCGACGGTCCGTTCACAGGAGCCGGAGGCCGAGATCTACGTGTGGGAGGAGTTCGCCGAGGACGCGATGCCGGTCCTGGCCACACTCCTGCGCGACCTGGGCCTGGAGAACGGCCGGGTGGGGCTCGAGACCGACTACCTGCCCACACGGGACATGGACCGCCTGGCCGCGCTCGTGCCGGGCGTGCGGTGGCAGGCGGCCCACCCGCTCTTCAACGAGCTCCGGCTGATCAAGACGCCGCGCGAGCGCGAGCTGATGCGCAGGCTGGCCCGGATCACGGACGGCGCGATCAAGGGGGCGTTCCAGGCCGTTCACGAAGGCGACACCGAGATGGACCTCGCCGGCGCGGTCACGACGGGGCTGTTCCGACTCGGCGCCGACGACTTCAAGTTGCTGATCCTCGCCAGCGGGGAGCGGAGCCAGTTCCCCAACGTCGGCCCGACGTCGCGACGGCTCGAGCGCGGCGACCTCGTGCGGCTGGAGGTCTTCGGGATGCTCCATGGCTACCACGCCGGCATCTGCCGGACCGCCGTCGTACAGGACGCCTGCGACGACGTCCGCGGGATCTGGTCGAACATCGTGGCCTGCCGCGACCTCATCTGGGAGGGCATCCGCGATGGCGCGAGCGGCGCGAAGGTCTATGGCCAGGTCGCCGACCGGTTCCGATCCCTCGGGTGGGAACCGCTGAGCTTCGTCGGCCACGGCATCGGACTGTTCGTGCATGAGGAGCCCTACATCGGCCGGTACGGGGACGCGGCGCTCCGCGCCGGCATGGTGCTCGGCACCGAGCCCGTGCTGCTCGTGCCCGGCGCGTACGGGTTCCAGGTGAAGGACGTCGTGGCCGTACGGGAGGACGGGTGCCACGTGCTGTCCGACGTGACGAACACCGACGAGCTGTTCGTGATCGAGTGAGCTTCTGACGGTCTTCGCGTACCGTTCGCACGTGACCAGCGGGGCGGGGCGCGATCGCGGAGGCCGGTTCCGGTTCGGGGCGGCGTTCTTGCCTCCGATGCGGGCGCGCGAGGTGACCGAGACTGCGCGGCTGGCCGAAGACCTCGGGTACGATGACGTGTGGATCCCGGACCAGTCATTCCACCACGACCCGTTCCTGTTGCTGGCCCGCTGCGCCGAAGCCACGTCGTCGATCCGACTCGGTGTGGCCGTCACGAATCCGCTTGGCCGTCATCCCGTGCAGATTGCCCGGGCGGCCGCGACGCTCGCCGAGCTCTCGGGAGGCAGGTTCGTGCTCGGGCTCGGCGCCGGCAACCGGACCAGGGTCCTGCCGGCCCTCGGGCTGCCCGCCGACCGAGCGGCCCTGCGGATCGCGGAGGCGATCGACGTCTGTCGCGCGCTCCTGCGCGGGGAGGTCGTGTCGTTCCGTGGCGAGACGGTCGGCGTCCACGGCGTCCGGCTTGAGACTGATCCGCCGCCCCCGGTCCCGATCTTCGTCGGTGCCCGGGGCCGACACGTCCTGCGCGTGGCCGGCGCCAAGGCGGACGGCGTCTTCGCCGAGGCGATGTTCACGCCGGCCGGGATGGACCACGCTCTCGGCGAGCTCGAGGTCGGCGCCCGCCAGACGGGGCGCGCCCTCGCCGGGGTCGAGCTCGTCGCCTGGCAGGCGATCCGGCTCTCGACAACGCTCGCCGCCCGCGACGAGGGACGGTACGGCCGGTGGGCGGCGCTCCTCATCCGGAGCACGCAGATCGACGTCCTGGAAACGCTGGGCATCTCCCCAGACGTGATCGCGCCGGTTCGGGCGGCGTTCGACTCGGGCGGTGAGGAGGCTGCGGGGGCGCGCGTGCCCGACGAGGTCGTCCGTCGGCTCGTTCTGGCCGGCGACCCGGACGAGGTCGTCGAGCAGGTCCAGCGGGTGCGGGTGCGCGGGTTTGACGGCGTCTCCATAGTCGGTTTTGGTAATACCGAAGTCGTTCAGGACACCCTTCGTCGGTTCGCTCTGGACGTCGTGGCGCGGTCGGACCGGTGACGAGCGTCGCTCTCCACTACACCACCTGGACTGCCTTGACGGGAGAGAGCGGAAGCGTTGAAGTTCGCAGGTCAGCGCCATGCTGACGGTGGGAACCTGAGAGGGGGACGAAAGATGCACGCTTCCAGCAGGATGCGGGGAGCGGCGGCGGTCCTCACAGCGCTCGCGCTGCTCGCGAGCGCGTGCGGCCGCTCCGTGTCAGAGGAGAAGCCGACGCCGGACGGCGGGGCGCTCGCCACCACCACGCCTCCCGGGACGAAGCCGGTCGACTCGATCACCTGGGGCACCTACCGGGAGATCAGTTCGCTGGACCCGATCTACGCGTTCGACTACCCGGAGAACGAGATCCTGGCCATACTGTGCGAGACGCTCCTGCGCCAGAACCCGGACGGCTCGATCACCTCGGGACTCGCTGACCTGTCCTACACCGACCCGACCCACCTTGTGTTCACGCTGAAGCCGGGGATCACGTTCTGGGACGGTAACGCGCTTACACCTGAGGACGTCGTGTACAGCCTGGAGCGAAACACCGACCCGAGCCTCGGCGGGTTCTACGGGGCCACGTACAACCGGGTGAGCTCGATCGAGGCCACGGGCTCGAACCAGGTCACGATCTCTTTGAAGAAACCGGACTACTGGCTCCCCGGCGAGCTGGCTTCGACCTCCGGCTGGATCGTCGAGAAGGCCTACGTCGAGGCGAAGGACAAGGACTTCGGCACCCCCTCGGGCGGGACGATGTGCACGGGGTCCTACGAATTCGATTCCTGGAAGCCCGGCGATGTGTTCACGGTCGTGCGCAACGACGACTATTGGGACACCGACGTGCATCCGCTCGTCCGCGAGATCAACTTCAAGCCGTCGATCGAGGAAGCCGGGCTCACGTCGGCGCTCCTGAACCGCAGCATCAACGGCTACTTCGGGTTCGCGATCTCCACGATCCCCCAGCTCAAGCAGAGCGATGCCGTGACGGTGACCGACGGGTACGGGTGGAACTCGGACGACTTCATCGTCTCGAGCTTCGACGGTGCGCTCGGCGACGTCCGGGTGCGCCGGGCCCTGTCGATGGCGCTCGACCGGCAGGGGCTCATCGACACCGTTTACAAGGGCTCGGCCATCATGCCGAAGGCCTTCACCGGACCCGGGACGTGGGGCTATGGCCGGAGCGTCTTCGAGCAGGCCTGGAACGATCTTCCGGACCTGGAGCAGGACATCGAGGCGGCCAAGAAACTCGTCGAGGAAGCCGGGGCGACGGGGGAGACGATCACGCTCGGGATGTCGAGTGAGATCACCAACATGGCCACCACGGCGAGCGCGTACCAGTCGGCGGCCGACGCGATCGGCCTGGACTCGAAGCTCAAGTCGGTATCGGCCCAAAACTTCATCAACTTCTTCATCGACCCCAAGTACCGCGAGGACGTCGACGGGTTCTTCACCATCAACTACGGTGACTATGCGGACCCGGCGGCGCTGATCTCCACATTCGCCCTCCCCGATGGCTCGCAGAACTACTCGGGCTACGAGAACGCTGAGGTGACCCGGCTGTTGGATGCGGCTCGGACCGAGGCCGATCCGGACCAGCGGGCCCGGTACGTCGCCCAGGCCCAGGCACTGGTCATGCAGGACCTGCCCTGGATCCCGAACGCGATCCCGAATGCCGAGTTGATCACGAGCTCGAACCTGACCGGTGCGACCGCGTCGTTCGCGTACATGTTCGCGCCGTGGGCGAACGAGCTCGGAGGGAAGTGATCCGAACGCTATCGGTCGGGTGACCTCGTGCGGGCGCGGTTCATCCTCAGGCGCCTGGCGATGCTCCTCGCGACGCTGCTCGTCTCGAGCTTCGTCATCTTCGGCGCCCTGTTCCTCGCGCCGGGCAGCCCGATCGCGGTCCTGTCCGGCGGACGATCGCTCCCCGCGGATGCCGTCCGGATCCTCGAGGCCCGGTACCACCTGAACGAGCCGTTCCTCACGCAGTACTGGCTCTGGTTGAACGGCGTGCTGCACGGCGACTTCGGGATCTCGATCGCTCTTCGCGAGGACGTCTCCACGCTGATTGCCTCCCGGATCTGGACGACGGCCGCCCTCGTCCTCTTCGCGTCGGTGCTGATCCTGGTGATCGGGATCGGGCTCGGTGTGGTCGCCGGCCTCCGCCGCGGGCCACTTGACACCAGCGTGCTCGCCGTCACCGCGATCTCGGCCGCGATCCCATCGTTCGTGGCCGCGATCGTGCTGATCCTGCTGTTCTCGGTGAAGCTCACGTGGTTCCCGTCGCTCGGGAACGGCCAGGGGCTCTTCGGCACGATCCACCACCTCACGCTGCCCGCCATCGCCCTGTCGATCTCCTCGCTGGCGATCGTGGCCCGCGTGACCCGGGCCTCGGTGCGCGAGGAGTTCGCGCGGGAGCACGTCCAGACCGCCGTCAGCCGAGGGATCCCGTCCCGGCAGCTCATCCGGCGCCACGTGCTGCGCAACGCGGCGATCCCGATCACGACGACTTCGGGAATCACGGTCGCCTCGCTGATCGCGATCGCCGCGGTGGTCGAGCGAGCCTTCGGGCTGAACGGGCTCGGCGCCTTCCTGGTGGCGTCGGCGAACTCGAAGGACTTCGCCGTTGTCCAGGGGGTCTCGCTGATCCTCGTGGCGGCCTTCGTCCTGGTGAACCTGCTGGTCGACCTGCTGTACGCGGTGCTCGACCCCAGGGTGAACGTCGGGGCCCGAGCGCTGTGAGCACGGTGCCGGTCCCGATCGCCACCGCCGGCCGCGGCCGCTCGGGCCTCGCCCTCGTGCGGGCGACCGGTCCGGCCGGGATCGCCTCCGCGGTCGTGATCGGGGCTGCGACGCTGGTCGCCGTCCTCGGTCCGACGCTCGCGCCCGAGACCCCCTACCTCGGGCAGCTGTCGTACTCGTACGTGGGACCGACCGCCGGGCACCCGCTCGGGTTCGACGGGCAGGGGCGGGACCTGCTGTCGCGCCTGCTGGTCGGCGCGCGGACATCGATGCTCGGCGCGCTCGCGGTGGTGGTGATCTGCATCCTGGTTGGGACCCTCTTGGCCGTGTCGGCGGCGTGGAGACGGGGCGCGTACGACGCGTTCGTCTCCTCCGGGCTCGATGTCCTGTTCGCGTTCCCCGGGATCCTGCTGGCCATCCTGGCCGCGACCGTGTTCGGCGCGGGCCTGGTGGCGGCCTCGCTCGCGCTGGCGGTGGCGTACACGCCCTACGTGGCCCGGGTGCTCCGCGGGGCGGCCCTTCGCGAGCGGAGCCAAGAATACGTGGCCGCTCTCGAGGTGCAGGGGGCCTCCGCGGTCTCGATCTGCCTCCGCCACCTGATCCCGAACATGCTGCCGCTCATCGTGGCCCAGGCCACCATCCTGTTCGGGTACGCCATGGTGGACCTGGCGGCGATCTCGTTCCTGGGCCTCGGGGTGCAGCCGCCGAACCCGGACTGGGGCGTGATGATCTCCGAGAACCAGTCGGGAGTCGTCCAGGGCTACCCGCTCGCCGCGCTTGCCGCCGGCATCTGCATCGTCCTCGTCGTGGTGGCGTTCAACATCCTGGGCGAACGCCTCTACGAGCAGGCGCAGGGAGACCGGTGATGAGCGAGGCCCGCGTCGCTCCCGATCCCGCGGCCGTTCCGCTCGACGACCGGGCCGCCGCGTCGCTGCTCGAAGTGGAGGACCTCGTCGTGGACCTTCCGGTCGAAGGAGCGATGCGGCGGGTGCTCCACGAGGTGTCGCTGTCGATCGGGCGGGGGGAAGCCCTCGGGCTGGTCGGCGAGTCGGGGTCAGGCAAGACCATGACCGCCCGCGCCATCGACCGGCTGCTGCCGCCCGGCGCGGTGGTGGGCGGTTCGATCCGGTTCGACGGGAAGAACGTGATGGCGCTGACGGGACCGGCGCTCCGCCGGTTCCGGGGCGAGGTGGCGATGATCTTCCAGGACCCGCGGGCCCACATCAATCCGGTGCGGCGGATCGGCGACTTCATGACGGAGGCGCTGCGCGCCGTCCAGAACGTCCCGGTGACAGAAGCGGAGCGTCGCGCGGTGGAGCTGCTGGAGAACGTCGGCATCGAGGACGGCCGCCGGCGCCTCCGGCAGTACCCGCACGAGCTCTCGGGCGGCCTTCTCCAGCGCGTGATGATCGCCACCGCGCTGCTCACGCAGCCGCGCCTGCTCCTGGCCGACGAGCCGACGACCGCGGTGGACGTGACCACACAGGCCGAGGTGATGGCGATCCTGGACGACCTCCGCCGGGAGTTCCGCCTCGCCATGCTGTTCATCACGCACAACCTGGAGCTCGCGGCGGCCGTGTGCGACCGCACGGCCGTGATGTACGCCGGCCAGATCGTCGAGGTCCGGGCATCATCGCGACTGCACGACGACCCGTTGCACCCCTACACCGCGGCGCTCGCCGCCGCGCGGCCGGACATCGCTGCGACCGTCGATCGGATGGCCGCGATCCCCGGGCGCCCCCTCTCGGCGTTCGAGGCGCCGCCCGACGCCTGCGCGTTCGCGGGTCGCTGCCCCCACGTGCGCGACCAGTGCTTGGAGCGGCGACCGGCCTTGCTCGAGCTCGACAGCGGGCTCACCAGGTGCGTCCGGGCGGAAGAGCTCCGAGGGCACATGGGATCGGAGGAGGCTCCTTGACCGAGTCGATCCTTCAGATCGAGGGCCTTCGCAAGGAGTTCGGGGAACTGGTCGCCGTGGACGACGTCGACGTCACGGTCCGGGAGGGCGGCTCGCTCGCGATCGTGGGCGAGTCGGGATCGGGCAAGACGACGGTGGCGAAGATGATCGTCGGCCTGGAGCGCCCCACCGGGGGGTCGATCCACGCGTGCGGACGCGACCGCTCCACCCCCGCCCGGTCGACCGCCGAGCGGCGACGGCGGGGCCGAGAGGTGCAGATCGTCTTCCAGGATCCCTACACGAGCCTCGACCCCCGGCAGACGGTCGAGCGGACGATCGACGAGGTGCTCCGCCTCCACCACGGATGGAACGTGGAGCGCCGGCGGGCGCGCGTGCTGGAGCTCGCGGAGCTCGTGGGGCTGGACGCGCGGCAGCTCCGGGCCCTGCCACGGGCGCTCTCCGGCGGGCAGCGGCAGCGGGTGGCGATCGCGCGGGCCCTCGCGGCCGAGCCCAGGATCCTGATCCTCGACGAGTCGGTGGCGGCGCTCGACGTCTCGATCCAGGCGCAGGTCCTGAACCTGCTGGCCGACATCCGCGACGAGACCGGCATCTCCTACGTGCTGATCAGCCACGACCTGGCGGTCGTCCGCCAACTCACCGAGGAGACGGTCGTGATGTGGCGAGGACGCGTGGTGGAGCGCGGCCCGACGGCGCGGGTGCTGGACGACCCGCAGGACGAGTACACGAAGCGGCTCCGCGCCAGCGTGCCGCGTCCGGGATGGAAGCCTCGGCGCCGAGCTCGTGTCGGCGTCGGAGAGGAGACCGAGGAGCGATGACCGACCTCCCGCAGAGCGATGTTCGGCAGAACGACCTCCACTACCTGTCCGCCGTCGAGGCGATCCGGCTGTTCCGGGCCCGCGAGCTGTCCCCGGTCGAGCTGGTCCGGGCGGTGATCGATCGCGCAGAGAAGGTCGAGCGCACGGTCAACGCCTTCGCCGAGACCTTCTACGAGCAGGCGCTCGCGCAAGCCCGCGAGGCGGAGGCCCGGTACGGGGGGGCCGGGGAGCCGCCGCGACCGCTCGAAGGCCTTCCGGTTGCCGTGAAGGAGGAAGCGCCGATCGCCGGGCAGAGGAACACGTTCGGGTCGCTGCCGCTCCGCGACGAGATCGCCGACCACACCGCGGTGTTCGCGCAGCGGATCCTCGACGCCGGCGGCATCGTGCACGCCCGATCGACCACGCCCGAGTTCTCGTGCGCACCGGTCACCTGGTCGAAGCTGTGGGGCGTCACACGCAACCCGTGGAACGCGGCGTACTCCCCCGGGGGCTCGAGCGGGGGATCGGGGGCGTCGCTGGCCGCCGGCTCGACGACCCTCGCCACGGGATCCGACATCGGGGGCTCGATCAGGATCCCGGCGTCGTTCTGCGGCGTGGTGGGGTTCAAGCCGCCGTACGGCCGGGTCCCCGAGGTGGAGATCTTCAACCTCGACCACTACTGCCACGAGGGAGCGCTAGCGCGCACGGTGGCCGACTGCGCGCTCCTGGAGAACGTGATGGCGGGCCCGGACCCGAGCGACGTGGCCTCGCTCCGGCCGAAGCTCGTGATCCCGGATAGCTTCGAGCCGGTCGCCGGGCTGAGGATCGCGCTCTCGACGAACCTCGGCTGCTACGAGGTCGACGAGGAGGTCGCCGCGAACACCCTGGCCGCGGCGGGTCGCCTGGAGGCCGAAGGGGCGAAGGTGGAGGAGGTGTCGCTCCCGTGGAAGCTCGCCACCATCAACCGCGCGGCCAGGATCCATTTCGGCATGATCTTCGGGCCGTCGGTACGGGAGCTGTACGAGGCCCATGGGGACGAGCTCACCTCCTACGCGAGGCGGTTCATCGAGGAATCCGCCGAGATCCCAAAGGAGGCGTTCGTGGAGGGCCTGCAGGTGGAGGCCCGGATCTACGCGCCCCTCGGCGAGCTGCTCGAGGCATTCGATGCCCTGATCTGCCCGACCTTCACGATCCCGGCCCTCCCTGCCGAGTTCGACAGCGGCGATCCATTGGAGGTGAACGGCCAACCGATGGACGACTGGCTCGACGTCCTGATGACCGTTCCCTTCAACATCGCGAGCCGGTGCCCCGTGATCAGCGTGCCCTCCGGGCTTTCGCGGGAAGGCGTGCCGACGGGGCTGTCCATCGTGGGCAGGACGTACGAGGACGTGACGGTGTTCCAGATCGCAGCCGCGCACGAACGAGTGTTCCCGTGGCTGGACGCGCCGGAGCGCTGCCCAGGGTTGTAAGTGAGTGTAGGGGGAACGTGAGCGAGGAAGGAGCGATGTCGGACGCGCTCGTTCGAACGCCCTCGGGGAAGCCGCGGGCCCGAGCCCTGGGCATCCCGCTCGGCGGCGAGCCCGGTCCCTGGAACGCCATCACCGACGTCCCGGGACTGGAGGTCGGCTACGCGACGCTGATCCAAGGCGAGAGCGCGCGCACCGGCGTCACGGCGATCCATCCCCGCGGCGCGGCCGGCGCCGGCGATCCCGTCGCCGCCGGGTTCCATTCCTTCAACGGGAACGGCGAGATGACCGGGGTCTCCTGGATCCGGGAGTCGGGTACGACTGCGGGGCCGATCTGCATCACGAACACGCATGCCATCGGCGTGGCGCACCAGGCCATCTGCGCCTGGACCTCGGAGCACCACCCCGACGTTGCCGAGGCCTGGATGCTGCCGGTCGTGGCCGAGACGTGGGACGGGTACCTGAACGACATCAACAGCGGTCATGTCAACGTCAACCTGGCGCTCGAGGCGCTGACCACCGCGACCGCCGGTCCGGCGGAGGAGGGTTCGGTCGGCGGTGGCACCGGTATGAACTGCTACCACTTCAAGGGCGGCTCGGGCACCGCGTCCCGCGTCGTCCGCCACGCTGATACTCCCTACACGGTCGGGGCCTTCGTGCAGGCGAACTTCGGATCGCGACCGGAGCTGACGATCGCCGGCGTCCCGGTCGGAGAGTCCCTCCTGGACAACGACCCGATCGGGGAGGAGTACGGCGCACCGTCGGGGACGGGTTCCGTCATCGGCGTCGTGGTCACCGACGCTCCCTTGGTGCCCGACCAATGCCGGGCGTTCGCCCGCCGGGTGGGACGTGGGATCGGGCGGACCGGAACGTCGGGCTCGCACTTCTCCGGCGACCTGTTCCTCGCCCTCTCGGTGGCGAACCCCGGAGCATTCACGGCCGGCTACCGCACGTTGTTCCCGAGCGCAGGCCCCGGCTACGACGAGCTCCGGTTCATCCCGTGGGGGTTCCTGGACCCGTTCTTCGAGGCGGTCGTCCAGGCCACCGAGGAGGCCGTCCTGAACGCGCTGGTGGCGAACGAGGACATGATCGGCTTCCGCGGCCACCGGTCGCCTGCGCTGCCCCGCGAGCGGGTCGTCGAGCTCTTGCGGGCGCGCGGCGTTGTCCCGTGATGCCCGGCGCGCGCTCCTGGGGGCGGGTGCGAACCGCCGAGGAGCTGGGGCTGATGGCCGGGGCGCCTGGGTTCCCGGCCGAGCGCCTCGTCACGCTCGCGAACTGGCAGGAGCCGCCATACAACCGGTGGGGGTTCCAGCACATCCGCGACCTGATCCCGACGGCGCGGATCCGGCGCGGGGACGGGCCGGCGTGGCGGCTGCCGCGCGATGAGCGAGACCTGTCGGGCATTCGCTTCCGCGTAGGGAAGCGCGAGACGACCGTCGAACGGTTGCTGGCCGACACCTGGACCGATGGGTTCCTCGTCCTGCACCGCGGCCGTATCGTGACCGAGCGTTACTTCAATGGCCTGACGCCCGACACGACCCACCTGTTGATGTCGGTCTCGAAGTCGGTTACGTCGACGATCGCCGGCGTGCTGGCCGGACGGGGAGTGCTCGACGTCTCGTCCGCGGTGACCGATGTCGTGCCGGAGCTCGCGGGGACGTCGTTCGAGAGCGCGACCGTCCAGCACCTCCTCGACATGCGAAGCGGCACGAAGTTCGATGAGTCGTACGAGGATCCGGAAGCCGACGTGCGCGTGTACGAGCAGGTCTACCTGTGGCGCCCGCGCGACGGACGACGGCCCTTACCGGCGGACGCCCTCGGCTACTTCGCGACGCTCCGGAACGACGGCGAGCACGGGGGCCCGTTTCGGTACCGCTCGATCCTGACCGACGTCCTGGCCTGGGTACTCGAGCGCGCGGCCGGCACCCGGCTCCACGAGCTGATCGCGCGAGAGCTGTGGCAGCCGATGGGCGCGGAGTTCGACGCCGAGATCACAGTCGACGCCCACGGCAACCCCATGGCCGACGGGGGGATCTGCGCGACCCTTCGCGACCTCGCGCGGTTCGGCCAGTTGTTCCTGGAGAGGGGCTACCGGGGCCGGCGGGAGATCGTGCCGCCGGCTTGGATCGACGACACGATCCGTGGCGCGCCCGACGGCGCGAGAGCGTTCGTTGAGGGGGACGACCCGACCGGTTATCCGAAGGGCGCACACTACAGGAACTGCTGGTGGGTGGACGAGCCGGAGATGCCGTTCTTCCATGCCTCGGGGATCAACGGGCAGAACGTCTTCGTCCACGTTCCGTCCCGGACCGTGGTCGCGAAGTTCTCGACGTGGCCGGTCGCGTGGAGTCCGAGCCTGCGACGAGCCACCGCCCAGGCTGCGCTCGCCATCTCCGATGCGCTTGCATCCGAGAGCACCTGATCACAGCCTCGGAGACTGCCTGGATCAGCTTGCGTCCGGCGCCCGCGGTGGGATAGGCACAACGCGCGTGGCATCGGGCCGAAGAGGTCCTGGATGGCCGGGCCCCGCCGGGATAAGGATACGAACCAGTCGTCAATGCTTCGGGATCGGCACCGAACGGATCGTCGGCACGTACGGCGGTGGTTCAGGTGTCCGGGGCAGCCGGAACAGCGACTCAACTCGCTCCATCGGCAGGAGATCCACCGTGTACCTCGCCAACAGTCGGCCCTGGAGCTCGTTCGGATCCAGATCCGTCGGCTTGGACCGGCGCCCGTCGGGGATCTGGATCCCTCCGCGGTGCTCCTCGCACAGCGTGTACAGCCGCCGGAACATCGAGTGCACCGCCACCGGCTTCCCCGGGCCCGGCTCGAACCATGCGCACATCGCGCAGACGAGCCGGAGCCGCGACGGATAGGCGAAGGCCGCCCGCCACCCGAGTTCGTGCTCCACCATCCGGCCCCACAGCGAGGCCGTGCCCAGGACCGGTGGTGGAGGCCACGCAGGCCGGGGCCGATCCATCGATTCCAGCGACCGTGCGGCGTAGATGCCGCATGTGCATCCGGCGTTGGGCGCGTCGTGTGGCCTGCGGAACAGCGACAGGATCGGCGAGGCCGTGCACCGGGCCTTCAGCGGACGCCCGGGCAACCAGGTATCAGGGCTGGGACGAGCAGGATGAAGGAGAGGATCGCCCGTCGCGTCGGCGGACAGGTTCCAAGTCCGCCAGCCCTCGACCGGCTCGACCAGGATGTCGACGCTTGCGGGATCGGTGCTCACGTCTCCGAGTATCGCGCGCGGGTCGACTGAGCGCGCGTGCCGTTTCCGCACGTGAGGGCGCTGAATCGGTTATCCTGAAGGTTCATGGCCCATTCCAGCGTGTATCGCACCGAGCACGGAACGGTCTTTCGGATCTCCGAGCACGATGACGGTGGTATCTCGGTCGAGGTCCTCGACCTGACCCGCTGGGTCCCCGGACCGATCGGCATGGCCGGGCTCCGAATCGCCCGAACCACGAAACGGCTGACCCCTCGCCAGGTCCTGGCCCTGCCCCAGTAGCCCCCCCGCAACGACGAGTCGTCGTCCCAAAGCGAGATTTCAACCTGCTATGGTGAGCTCCTCGGGCGACGCCCGAGGGTTCTGCGTCGTGCGACGGACCGGTGGCGTCTCGTCAGATCCACCCGACTCTCGCCCCACGGAATCACCGTGGTCCACGGACGAAAGGGAGCGATCGCATGACGGGACGGAGTGGTAGGGGCAACACCCTGATCGGCCCACCCGAGCATGGGAAAGAAGGCACGTCGCGTCCCTCTCGAGGACGCACCTGCGATCAGGACGGCTGCTCCACGATCCTGTCGACCTACAACCCGTCGAAGGAATGCTGGCTCCACGCGCAGCCCACGTTCCGCCACCCGCTCTGGCATTCCTCGAACTTGCGGTGAGGACCGAGCCTTCGTAGAGAATCGTTAGCCGAAGCGGCCCTGGGCCTTGCCGACGGCCCGGTTCATCTTCCCCTTGGCCCGATTCATGCGGCTCGACATGGACCGTCGGTGGGCCCGCCACCAGGCGAACACGGCCACGGCCAGGAGGACGACGAGGGCCACGACGACCCAGATGAGCCAGCTGTAATCCCCACCAGCGCTTCCGTACGCAGCGAGCATTTGCGACACCTCCATCCGGCACCCTTCCCGATCCTGGAGCGGCCGAAACCAGGTAGTTGAGGGCATCGGCGCGCCGGTAGTCTCCCGCTCCATGTCGAGCCTGGGGTGTGTGCGGCCGTGAGCCGGCGGGGCTGGATCGGGATCGGGGCGATCCTCGTCGTCCTGTCACTCGTGCTCGGCGTGCTGTGGTTCATTCGGTCGCCGACCCCGTCTCCCGAAGTACGGGCGGAATCACCCCGGTATGAGCTTGTGGTGAACCTTCGCGCCGTGCGGGGACGAGGGCCCGGCGGCATCCAGGCCAGGCCCGCCGCGCTGGCCGGGCCGGCCGCTGCGGTCCAGCAGACCATAGCCGAGCTCTACGACATCGGATTCGTGGATCCAAGCATGTGGGCCGCCGGGGAGTTCCCCTCGCTCACCGCTCCGTTCGCCTCGGAGGTGAGGCCACAAGCCCGGGCCCACATGGCGGACCTCACTCTTGGGATGGCCGCCGGGAGACTCGACGCGGTGCGCCCCATGCGCGCTCGGCTCGAGGTGCGGTTCATGCTCGACCGGGGGAGGCATCCGATCATGGCCTTCGCCCACATGGAGTTCACCGGGGTCGGCCTGGCCGGAGACGCCGAACTTCCCATCAGCCACCAAGGCGACTACGTCCTTCGCCGGACTCGCGCGGGATGGCTGATCGTGTCGTTCCGAGTGAAGGGCAGCGTTCCCTCGTCGCAGCAGATCCGCGAGAAGGTGCGCGAGGCCTCGCTCTCGCCACCGGTTCCCTCGAAGGACCTGCTGTTCGTCCTGGTGATCGGGAGTGACGCGCGTCCGAAGCAGTCGATCAGCTCGGGGACGCGTGGGGACGCCATCCACATCGTGGCGGTGAACCCGAAGCGCGAGATCGTCTCGATCCTGGGGATCCCCCGGGACTCGTACGTGTCCATCCCCGGGGCGGGAACCGGAAAGATCAACGGCGCCCTGGCCATCGGTGGGCCCGAGCTCATGGTGCGGACGGTGAAACGGCTGACGGGGATCCACATCGATGCCTACTTCCTCACCGGGTTCGCCGGGTTCGAACACATGGTGAACGCGGTCGGCGGGTTCTCCATCGACATCCCGTACCGGATGGACGACGCGGCCTCCGGAGCGCATTTCCGACGTGGACCGACGCACCTCTCAGGCCGCCGTGCCCTGGCCCTGGCCCGCAACCGCCACGATGCTCCGGGCGGGGACTTCGGCCGGTCGAAGAACCAGGGACTGATCATCGTCGCGGCCATGCGGGAGTTCCTCTCGGATCTCGGAAAGGATCCCCTTACTCCGCTCCGGTGGGGCCTGGCCGCGGCCCGGTTCATGCGGACGGACCTCAGCCCGATCGAGATGATGGAGCTCCTGCTGGCAGTTCCGTCGATCGCCCACAACCCAGTTCGGAACGAGGTCGTCTACGGGAGCGGGGCGATGGTGGGAGGCTCGAGCGTGATCCGCCTGGGGTCATTCGCCCGCGCGAAGTTCCGGGACCTGCGAAGGGACGGGGTCTTGCGGCGATAGGTGCCGCGGTGCTCGTGAGCCGGCCTCGGGCGGAGCGCGCTCGATGCCGGAGCTAACCGGACTCGGCGGCCGAATCGCTGGAGGGGGTGGGCTTTTCGGCGACGGACCTGGCGGCACGGCCATCGCCGGATGTGGTTGGGGGCAGGCCTGCCGTCTTGTTGATGTAGTCCTGGTCGGCCAGCCAGTCGTTGGGCCCGGCAGTGGGGTCGTTCTTGCGGGCCTTGCGGTCGTCGCGCCGCTCCTCCCTGGCCTGGCGCTTCTTGGCCTTCACCTCGCGGCGTTGTCTCTTTCCAGGGGTGTCAGGCATGAACACATGCTAGCGGAACAGGCGAGAACGCGACGTGGTAGCGCTCGCGAAGCCACTGAACCGCAATCGTGACCTTCGGAAACGGCGGGAAACCACAATCGGTGACCCTCGGGAAACGAGGATCACCGATCGGGGGAAACGGGGGGACCGAAGGGCGTTCCATCCCCCGGATTCTCGGGTGTGACTGCTTAGGAAGCGATCCGCACGCTCGCGGCCTGCGGGCCCTTCTGGCCCTGCGTGACCTCGAACTCGACCTTCTGTCCTTCGTCGAGGTTCCTGTACCCCTCGCCGGCGATGGCGCTGAAGTGCACGAACACATCGGCGCTGCCGTCGTCGGGAGTGATGAAGCCGTACCCCTTCTCAGGGCTGAACCACTTCACGGTCCCAGTCGCCATCCGCAATCCCCTCCTTTCCTGGCCTCGGGGCGTGATTGCTGCCCGTCAGGCGCCCGGTGGGTGCCGGGGAGGGAACTGCTCGAAGCGAACTGCGATCGGTACCCTCGGGAGCACCATACCAGGGCGGACACCCCGTCAACGGGCCCACGGCAACCTCGACCCCGAGGGTCTGACATGACGGGCGGAACGAAGAGCAGATATGATTCGGAGCGTGCCAAAACTCCGAATCCGATCCGTTCGTGATCCGGTGAACACGCCGGGCGCGGCTCGGGCCGCCGTGGAGGCTCTGAAGCTCATGGACGCCATGGGGCTGATGGACGCAGGCGAGGCGGTCGAGGTGCTCGATCTGGACACCGTCCGGGGGATGACCCAGCGGGCGGCGGAAGCCGGGATCGGAGAGACCGCTGCGGTGGCCCTCCGTACCCGGGCAAAGCCCCAGTCGGAGGAGGTCGAGGCCGTCCTGGAGAGCCTGCGCCGCGCGCTGGAGGATTCGCCCGTTCCCGCCTTCGAATGGCCCTCGCTCATCGAGCTGTTCGGGGCGGAGCAGCTGGCCGGCCTGGTCGGCGTGTCGGTGGCCAGCTTGCGGCGATATGCGAGTGGCGGACGGCCGACGCCCGACTCCGTCGCCGCCCGGCTCCACCTCCTGGCCCAGCTCACGGCGGACCTTCGGGGGGCGTATTCGGAGGTCGGGGTGCGCCGATGGTTCGAGCGCAACCGGACGCAGCTCGATGGGTTGGCTCCGCGCGACATCCTGAAGGGCGATTGGGATCCAGACTCGGTCGGACCCCGGGAGGTCCGAGCCCTGGCCCGGTCCCTCGCGGGGGCTTCGGCCACGTGATCTGCGTTCGGTGATCGGCCTTCGGGGGGCGGCTGCGTGATTGGCTTTCGCCACACCGATCCCCGGTTCCCGTTCCTGTGGGAGGACGCCTCGCAACCGCCGGGCCGGTGGCACGGCGAGGGGGAGGGACCGGTCCACTACTTCGCCGACACCCCCGACGGGGCGTGGGCCGAATTCCTCCGGCACGAAGACATCACCGATCCCGCCGACGTGGCCGAGGTCCGGAGGGCCGTATGGGCCGTGGAGATCGGCCGTCCGCCTCGAGAGGAGCCGGACCTCGGAGCCCGGACGCTCACCGGCGGACTGCCCTCGTATCGGGCGTGCCAGCGTGAGGCCCGTCGGCTCCGAGCCGGGGGCGCGAAGGGCCTGGTCGCTCCGTCCGCTGCGCTCCTGACCGGCGCCGCCCACGGGTGGCGCGTGGAAAGGGGGGGGTTGCGCAAGGGTCAGCCGCGCGACGGCAGGGTGATCGCCCTGTTCGGCACCCGCCCCGACCTGGTCGGCTGGGAGGCCGTCCACGAGGGGCGCCCCTCGGCCCGGCTGCTCGGCCGGATCCGCCACTTCCCCGGCCTCGGCGCCCGCTAGCTCTGGGGGGCTAGCTCGGCCCGCACCCCGAGGAGCCGGACCGGCCGGTCCAGGTCGAACTTCGCCAGGGCCGCCAGGGCTCCCGCTTCGATCGCCCCGGGTTCGACCGACGGGCGGGGAAGCGGGACGCCGTGGGTCGAGGTGAAGAACGGCTTAAACCGGACCTTGACCACGACGCGCTCGACCAGGCGGGCCTCGCCCTCGATGTCTTCGGCCAGCTGCCGAGCCAGGGTGGCCACTTCTCGTCGAACCTCGTCTGGATCGGTGATGTCCTGCTGGAACGTCCGCTCTCGTCCCCTGCCCTTTGGGACGTACGGTTCGGCGCTCACCGGCGAGTCGTCCTCGCCAGTCCCCAGCCGTCGGATCCACGGGCCCGTGCTGGGCCCGAACCGGGCGGCCAGCATCTCCTCGTCGGCGCCGGCCAGCTCCTCGACGGTTCGGATGCCCAGGGCCTCGAGCTTGGGCGCGGTCTTCTTGCCGATGCCCCACAGCTCGGACGTGGGCAGCGGCCCCATGACCTCGAACCAGTTCTCGCGGGTCAGCCGGAACACGCCGGCCGGCTTGGCGAATCCAGACGCGATCTTGGCTCGGAGCTTGTTGTCGCCGATCCCGATCGAGCACCACAGCTCCGTTCGGTCGAGTACTGCCTTCTGGACCTCACGGGCCAGAGCTTCGGGATCCTCGCTCTCTACCGCCATGAACGCCTCGTCCCACCCGGCCACCTCGACCACGGCGGGAAAGGTCCGAAGCGTGTCCATCACTCGCCGCGAGGCCTCCAGGTACGCGTCGGCGTCCACGGGGAGGAACACGGCCTCCGGGGCCCGCTTGTACGCAGTGCGAAGCGGCATCGCCGAGCGGATCCCGAACCGCCGGGCCTCGTAGTTGGCCGTGGAGACCACGCCTCGTTTCGTGGGATCTCCGTCGCCTCCCACGACGACCGGCCGGTTCCTGATCTCGGGGCGACGGAGCATCTCGACCGCCGCGATGAACTGGTCGAGGTCCATGTGCAGCACGTACCTGGCCACGGATCAAGCATGACCGAAACGAGCTTGATGACGGGGGCTCGAGCGCCCTCGGCCCGAGTTCAGGCTCGTTCCACGAGTCCCCAGCGGTTGCGGATCGCTCGCTCGATGCGCCCAAAGACCAGGCCGTCCACGGCGATTCCGATCACCAGGATGACGATCATCGCCGCGATCATGGCTTGGGCGTCGGAGAAGTCGCGCGCGAACTGGAGCCGGACGCCGAGCGACGGGCGTGTGGCGATGATGACCAGGAGCTCGCCCGCCATGAGGCTGCGCCAGGCGAAGGCCCATCCCTGCTTCAGACCGCCGACGAAGCCCGGCAAGGCCGCCGGCAGGATCACGTGGCGGTACGCCGCCACTCCTCGCGCCCCAAGGACGCGCCCTGCCCGAAGAAGGATCGGAGGGATGTGGTCGATCCCTTGGAGCAATCCGTTGGCGATCGAGGGGGCGGCCCCAAGGACGATCACGAACAGGATGGCTCGCTCGTTCAGCCCGAAGAGCAGGATGGCCAGCGGGAACCAGGCGATGGAGGGCATCGTTTGGATGCCGGTGATGAGGGACCCGACCGCCGTGCGGAGCACCGGGATCCTGGCGACCGCGAGCCCGAGCGCCGTACCGACCACGAGCGCGAGGCCGTATCCGATGAGCGCACGCGACAGCGTGATGGCGGTCGCGGTGATGAGGACGCCGTCGCGAAGGTCGGTTGCGAGCTTGGCGAAGACCGGCCCCGGTGGGGGAAGGACATAGGTCGGCTTCCATCCGGTCCACACGACGAGCTGCCACCCGGCGAGGAGCAGGACGATCGCCGCGAGTTTCGGCCATGCTGCGGCCCACAGACGAGCTTGCACTGACGGAGCGGGTCGGAGCGGAAGGTCCAGCACGTCCAGCCCGGCGAGATCCTCATCGGGCTTGGTCACCGAGGCAACGCCGGATCGATCCCTACCCATGGCGGCGCACCTCCAGACGGAGTCGTGCGGTCACCTCACCGGCCAGCGAAGCCACGGAAGGATCCTCCAGCCGTCGGGGGCGCGGCTGATCGACGCGGAACTCCGCGACCACCTGACCGGGGCGACTGGAGAGCACCAGCACTCGATCGCCCAACCTGACGGCCTCGCGAACGTTGTGGGTCACGAACACCACCGTTGCGTGCGTGGTCCGCCAGATCCGCTCGAACTCATCGTGGAGCACATCACGAGTGATGGCGTCGAGCGCCCCGAACGGCTCGTCCATGAGCAACACGTCGGCGTCCTGGGCCAGAGCCCGCGCCAGCGCCACGCGCTGGCGCATGCCCCCGGACAACTCGTGCGGTCGCTTGTGGGCGAACCCGTCCAGCTGGACCGTCTGGATCAACTCGTCCACCCGCTGGCGTCGGGCCGTCCGGCCAACGCCCCGAAGCCGCATGGCCAGCTCGATGTTCTGCCCCGCAGTAAGCCACGGGAACAGGCCGGCGTCTTGGAACAGCAGCGCGACGCGACCGCCGCCCACGTCGATCGTGCCGGCGGTGGGGCGGTCAAGGCCGGCGATGAGGTTCAGGAGGGTGGACTTGCCGCACCCGGATGCGCCGACCATGCACACGAACTCGCCGCGAGCCACGGCGAGCGAGATCCGGTCGAGCGCGAGGACATGCGTGCCAGCAGGACCGTACGCCTTCGAAACGCCGTCGACCACGACCGGATGGCCGACCTCGAGCTCGCTCGAGAATGAGATGGAAGACTTCGTGACGATCACGCGTGCACCTCCTTGCGCTCGAGCGACGCGAGGACCCCGTTGAGGGGGTCGAGGTCGAACAGGCCCTGCAGATCCACCGGGTCGAGCAGACCGAGCGCCTCAGCGTGTGTGGCGGACTCGAACAACGAGGAGGCGATGGGGTCGACCGTGAACTCCATGTTCTTCCACGCGGTCGCCACGGTCTTCGGAGCCAGCCTGGAGCCGGTGAGCTTCTCGATGGAATCGATGACGGCGGTCTGAGCTGCCTCCGGGTCGTCGTTGCAGGCATCGACGGCGGCGACATGGCCCTGCAGGAAGCGCTCGACGACGTCGGGGTGTTGGTTCAGGAAGTCGGGGCGAACGAGCACCAGGGCGCTGGCGAACCGTCCCTCCGGCCACAGGTCACGCTCGTCGACCAGCACGACCCCGCCGGCCTCCACCATCCTGGTCGCCCACGGCTCGGGCACCCACGCGCCATCGATCTGACCATCGGTGAAGGCCTGGAAGATGCTGGCGTTCTCGAGCGGCGTGATCGACATGTCGCCGCCCCCCTCCGTGTTCGTCTCCAGCCCGTTGTCGGCCAGCCACGTTCGCAGGGCGACGTCCTGCGTGTTCCCCAGCGCGGGGGAGGCGAGTGTGGTGTCCCGAAGGTCCTGCGCGGAGGTGATCCCGGCCCGAACCACCAGGGAAGCCCCACCCGAGGTGGACCCGGAGATCACTCGGGCCGCTACGCCATCGGACTGGGCGAAGGCCGTGATCGCGGGGTTGGGGCCGATATACGTCACGTCGATCGCCCCCGTGAACACGGCCTGGACGGCCTCATCGCCGGCGTTGAACACCGACGTCTCCAGGTTCACGCCGTTGCCGAGGTGCTTGGCGAAGATGCCCTCTTCCAGCCCAACGATGGCCGGAGCGTGCGTGACGTTCGGGAAGTACCCCAGCCGAAGCGTGACCGATGCGCTGCCCGCGCCAGGAGATTGGTCACTCGCCGACGCTCCGCTACATGCCGAGGCGACCACCCCGAGCGCCGCCAGCACGGCGATCCACCAGCGCGTCGTTCGGTTTTGGCTGACCGCGTCGCTTCGAGCCAGGCTCGCCTCCTCCCGTCCTCGGCCGTCCGTCGAGTTCCAGGCTAAGTTGGCAATACATGTCGGGATTACCCGATGACAGGAGCGGAGCCTACAGGCGTGGGGAGGAGGTGCGCAAGTCCCGTGACGAAGTCGTCATCTCCGGTATTCTCGGTCGGGGGTGTAGGGAATGTGGATCTCGCGGCGGACCGACTACGCGACCAGGGCGCTCCTGGTGCTCTCGAGGACCGAGGGCAAGGGCTCGCTTAAGACACAGGAGATCGCCGACTGGACTCAGGTGCCCGCGTCCACATTGGAGCAGGTCATGCTCCAATTGCGGGGCGCTGGGATGGTGCGCTCGGAGCGAGGTCCCTCGGGTGGCTACCGCCTGAACCGCGAGCCCGGCGAGATCACGTTGGAGGAGGTCGTCCGGATCTTCCAGGGTCCCCTCGCACCGATCGCCTGTGCCACCCGGAAGCACCCAGAGCCGTGCCCCATGGAAGTGGGCTGCTCGATGCGGAGCGTGTGGCAGGAGGTGCGCGACGCGACCATCGCCATCCTGCAGCGGACCACGTTCGCCGATCTGGCGCGGGACGCCGGTGGCCCGTGGGTGGCGAGGCCCTCGCTTCGCCCGGCTTGACGCTTATGTAAGCGAAGGCTTAAATTCCGACTCCTGGTAACCGTTCCGTCTCGGGTGTGTGTTCGTGGGCGGTTGGGAGGAGGCACGATGGCGATGCGATTCCGCATCAAGGCCGAAGGCGTGATCCCGGAGCAGGCGTTCGATTACGTCTCGGACGTGTCCCGGCACCCCGAATGGGCCAACCCGAACGCGAAGATGCGCATGGACCAGGTCTCCGGTGGGACACCCCACCTCGGCGCCAAGTACCGCTCGCAGGCGGTGTTCGTCCGCAAGCCGGTCTCGGCGGACCTGGAGATCACCACGTTCGACCGGCCGGGGACGTTCGCGTACTCGGTGACTCATCACCAAGAGGGCAAGAGGGACGTCCACTACGAGAACACGTATAGGTTCACCAGAGCGGACGGCGGGACGCTCATCGAGAAGACCTTGTCGAGCGACGGGAACCAGGTGACGTTCCTCATCGCCTACCCGGCCATCCGGGCCGACAACATGAAGTCGCTCGGCAACCTGAGGGCCAAGCTGGAGGGAAGGATCCGCTGAGGCGCGGGTCCCATCACCGATCGGCCCCTCGGCTAGGGCGACGAGCCTTCGCCGGTGAGCCCTCGCAGGCGGGCGGCCACGAAGGCGACAGCGAGGAGGATCACGCCGGCGAAGAGCAGGACGAGCGGGGTGCCGATCGTCTCCCCGAAGTAGTGGGAGATGGCCCACACCGAAAAGACGAACAAGCCCGCGACCCCCAACCCGAGCATCGGCGTGTGCCGGAGCGGAACGCTCGCCGCGAGCAGCGCGACGGAGATCACGATGCCAAGCCACAGGCCAACGTTGGGGCTGTAGATGCTTGCGACGACTGCCCCGGTGAGCCCAGCCAGAGGTCCGAGCGTGAGTGAAGCGTGTCGCGGCTCGACCCGCCCCTCCCACCCGAACCACGTCCAGGCCACCCCGGTCAGGGCAAAGGCAATTCCAACTGACACCCCCGAGCCGTAGAAGCCGCCGCCGGCGAGGATCATGAGCCCGGCGATCACGGCGAGCTGTTGAAGCGTTCCCCGACGAACCAGGTAGAGCGGAACGGCCATCACCGTGACCCCGATGCCAACGGCGAGCATCACGCCTCGACTGGACGCGTCGAAGCCGTCGGACGCGAGCTGCCCGGCGAACCAGCCGGCCAGGCCGGTAGCGAGCAGCC
>JBKPDU010000091.1:0-11738 GCA_046728055.1 Actinomycetota bacterium
CCTGGAGGCTTTCCAAGCCCTCGGCCGGTCGGAGGGGATCCTTCCGGCTTTGGAGCCGGCCCATGCCGTGGGGTGGCTGTTGAGGCGTCCACTCCCCGATGGTTCGACCGTCCTGGTCTCCTCGACCGCCGGCCTCCACGCCGACCAGCCGGGTCCTGGGGGCTCCCACGAACGCCGCGAAGATACCCATGGCGTTGCTGCCGCCGCCCACGCAGGCCACGACCGCGTCGGGATCCCGGCCTTCGGCGTCGGTGAACTGCGCCTTCGCCTCGTCACCGATCACTCGCTGGAGGTCGCGGACCAGGGAGGGGAACGGATGGGGCCCGGCCACGGAGCCGATCACGTAATGGGTCTCCCGGACGCTCCCAGCCCAGTCACGCATGGCCTCGTTCATCGCGTCCTTGAGCGTTCGGCTGCCCGAGGTCACCGTGACGACCTCGGCTCCCAGGAGTTGCATCCGAGCGACGTTCGGCGCCTGCCGGACGGTGTCCTCCTCCCCCATGTACACGACGCACGGGAGGCCGAACAACGCGCAGGCGGTAGCCGTGGCCACGCCGTGCATGCCGGCGCCGGTCTCCGCGATGATCCGGCCCTTCCCCAGCCGCCGAGCGAGCAGCACCTGGCCGAGGGTGTTGTTGATCTTGTGCGCCCCCGTGTGGTTGAGGTCCTCGCGCTTCAGGTAGACGCGGTAGCCCAACCGGGCGGACAGCCTCGAGGCGAAGGTCAGGGGCGACGGCCTGCCCACGAAGTCGCGAAGCAGCGCGTCGAGCTCACCTCGGAACGCCGGTTCGTCCCGAAGCTCGTCCCAGGCGGCGGCGAGCTCGTCGAGGGCGGGGATCAACACTTCCGGGACGTATCGCCCGCCGAACCGGCCGAACCGGCCCCGTGCGTCGGGCATCGCCGTCGTCTCGGAGGACCTCACGCCACGCCCCGCAGCTCGCGGAGCTTGGCGCCGGGGTCCTCCGCCCGCATGAGGGCCTCCCCGACCAGGACCGCCCTCGCGCCCGCATCCATCGCTCGCTGGACCTGCCCTCGAGTCGAGATCCCGCTCTCGAACACGGCGATCCGATCCTCCGGCACGGACCCCAGGACCAGCAGGGCCCGGTCCTCGTCCACCTCCAGGGTCTCGAGGTCTCGCGCGTTGACCCCCACCACCTTGGCGTCGACCCCCACGGCCTTGGACAGGTCCCCTGCGGAATGGGCCTCGACCAGCGCTCCCAATCCGAGGTCCTGCGCCGCGTTCAGCATGGCCTGCAGTTCGGTCGGGCTGAGCGCGGCGGCGATGAGCAACACGGCGTCCGCCCCGGCGACGCGAGCCTCGATGAGCTGGGCGGGGTGAACCAGGAAGTCCTTGCGCAGGACCGGGATCGTGGTCGCATGATGAACGGCCCGAAGGTCGGCCAACGACCCGTCGAAGTGCACGGGCTCGGTGAGCACCGAAACGGCGGCCGCACCCGCCTCCTCGTACGCGCGTGCGCGCGTCCCCGGATCCGCGTCGCCGATCCGCCCGGCAGATGGCGAGGACCGTTTCACCTCGCCGATGATCGCGGGGGCCTTCGCCGACCACAGGCGAGCCGCGAACCCACGCGGCGGCGGCATCCTGATGGCCAGGGCCATCAACCCGGCCTCGTCGATGGGCCGCCGCTCCAACCTGCGGCGAACGCCGTCCACGGTCTCGGTGAGGAAGCCCATGGTCGGGAGAGTGTAGCGGGGCCCCTGTTCAGGCCACGGCCTCGAGCGCGTGCCGCAGATCGAGTCCCTCGTACAGCGCCCGACCCACGATGGCGCCTTGGGCTCCGAGCGAGGCGAGCCGTCGGAGATCCTGTGGGCCCCTGATCCCTCCCGAGGCGACCACCGATCGCCCGGTCAGCTCGATGAGCGCGCCGATCGCATCCACGTCGGGGCCGGCGAGCCCGCCGACCCTGCCCAAGGTGGTGTGAACGTACCGATGGACGTCGAGACCGTCCAGCCACGCGATGGTCTCGGCGAGCGGCAGCGCGACGTCCGGGCGGCCCCGTGGCCGGATCGCGTGGCGATCGGCCTCGATCCCCACGGCCACCGCCTCACCGAAACGGCCGAGCATCGCCGCCGCGGCCGGCCGATCGGTGAGGGCCGAGGAGCCGAGCACGACCCGACCGGAACCCGCGGCCAGGGCCCGCTCGACATGGACGATGGCGGCGATGCCCCCGCTCGCCTGGACCGACACGCCGAGATCCGCGATCCCGGTGATGACCTCCAGGTTCCCGAACTCCCCCGCCAGCGCCAGATCCATGTCCACCACGTGAATCCAGCGGGCGCCGGCGTCCACGAAGGACCGCGCCGCCGCGATGGGGTCGCCACCGAACGCCTCGATGAACAGCATCCCGGTCGCGGACTGGCGAGCCAGTCGACCGTCGAAGACGTCCACGGCCGGGATGACCTCGAAGCCCACGGCTCGGTCAGCCTACCGGGGCGATCTCCGCCGGTTCGGTTCGGGGAGGCGGCGCATCCACGAGCCGAGCGGCCTTCGGGCCTAGAAGCACCCGCAGCTCCGAGAGCAATCCGGCGACGGGGTCGACCCGAACGCGTCCCACCTCGATCGGTGTGATGCCCTGGGACGAGATGAACCTGACGAGCACCGGGGTCGATCCCGGGTGGGCCTCGAACAGGTCCTTCAGCTTGGCGATGAGACCGTTGGTGCAGCTGCCCGCGGCCAGGTCGACGATCATCACCCCAGGTGTGGGATGGGCCGGGCCGCGCGCGCCCACCTCGAGCTCCCGGATCTCCACCGCCCGTAGCTGCAGCTCCCTGCCCCGGAGGTCCACGCGTCCCTTCACCAGCACGATGGCGTCGGTCTCCACCAGGTTCGGGACATGTTCGAAGACTCCGGGGAACGCCACCACCGACACGCCGCCGGCGAGATCCTCCAGTCGGAACAGCGCGTAGGGCTCGCCCTTCCTGGTGTACCGGCGAGCCACCGACGCGACGATCCCACCGACGGTGACCAGGTCGCCGTCCCCCAGGTTCACCACCTCGGCGACCTCCATATCTGTCTGTTCTGCCAGCCGGTCCTTCACCGACAGGAGCGGATGGTCGGTGACGAATTGGCCGAGCATCTCCTTCTCCAGGCGAAGGAGGGTTCGCCGGTCGAACTCCTCTCCGTCGAGGACGGACTCGTCGATCTCGTGGGCCGCCCGTTCTCCCCCTCCGAACAGGGAGAACTGGCCGGCGGCTTCGGCCTTGCGCTCCGCCGCGATGGGTCCGGACACCTTCTCGTGCCCCTCCAACAACCCCTTGCGGCGGTAGCTCAGCGAGTCGAAGGCCCCGGCCAGGATCAGGCTCTCGAGGACCTTCTTCGTCAGGATGCTCGGATCGACCTTGCGGCAGAACTCGGCGAAGGAGCCGAACCCGCCCCTCGACCGCCTGGCCTCGATGATCTGGCCCACGGCCCCCGAGCCCACGTTGCGCACGCCCGAGAGCCCGTATCGAACCTTGAGGTGGCCGCCGGGGACGGGGGCGAAGTCCAGCTCCGACTCGTTGACGTCGGGGGGAAGGACCTCCAGGCCCATCAGGCGGCACGCGTTCAGGTAGAAGGGCTTCTTGTCCTTGTCGTCCTTCACGCTGGTCAGGATGGCGGACATGTACTCCACGGGGTGGTGAGCCTTCAGGTATGCGGTCTGGTAGGCCACGTACGCGTAGGCGCAGGCGTGTGATGCGTTGAACCCGTAGTCGGCGAAAGGCACGATCAGGTCGAAGATGTCCTCGGCGGTCCTGCGCTCGTACCCGCGCTCGACGCACTGGCGGACGAAGGTCTCGCGGTGCGGGACGAGGAGTTCTCGGATCTTCTTCCCCATCGCCTTGCGCAGGCCATCCGCCTCACCCATCGAGTAACCGGCCAGGCGGTTGGCGATCTGCATCACCTGCTCCTGGTACACGATGATCCCGTAGGTGTCCTGCAGGACCTCTTCCAGGTCCGGATGGGGATACGTCACCGGCTTTCGGCCGTGCTTGCGCTCCGCGTACTCGACGTGCTGGCCCATCGACAGCAGGCCCGGCCGATACAGGGCCACGAGCGCCATGAGGTCCTCGAACCGGTCCGGCAACAACAGATGGATCAGCTGTCGCATCCCCGGGCTCTCCAGCTGGAACACGCCCGTGGTGTCGCCTCGGCGAAGCATCGCGTACGAGGCCTCGTCGTCGAGCGGAACGTGGTCGATGTCGAGCTCGACGCCCGTCCTCCGGAGCAGGGCCAACGTGTCCTCGATCACCGAAAGGGTCCGAAGCCCAAGGAAGTCCATCTTCAGCAGGCCGAGCTTCTCCACGCCGTGCATGTCGAACTGGGTGACGATGCGCCGGGTGTCGTCACGCGAGTCCTTCGACAGCTTGAGCGGCAGGTAGTTCACCAGGGGGGCATCACCGATCACCACCCCGGCCGCGTGCACCGAGTCCTCCCGACGAAGGCCCTCGAGCGCCCTGGCCGTATCGACGATCTCCCTGGCCTCGGGCTCCTTGTCGTAGGCATCCTTGAGCTCCGGCGAGTGCTCGAGGGCGACATCGATCCGGTGCTCGCGGCCCAGGACGGCCGGCGGATACATCTTGCACAGGCGATCGCCGACGGAGGCGGGGAACCCGAGCACCCGCGCGGCATCGCGGATCCCCTGCTTCCCCTTGATGGTCTGGAACGTGATGATCTGGGCCACGTGGTCGGCGCCGTACTTCTGGGCCACGTACCGGATCACTTCATCCCGCCGGCGCTCGTCGAAATCCATGTCGATGTCGGGAAGCTGCTTGCGCTCGGGGTTCAGGAACCGCTCGAAGATCAGCCCATACCGGAGCGGGTCCAGATCGGTGATGCGAAGCGAGTACGACACGACGGAGCCGGCTGCCGAGCCCCGGCCCGGCCCCACCCGGATCCCGTTTTCCCGGGCGAACCGGATCAGGTCCCACACGATCAGGAAGTACCCCGCGAACCCCATCCGGGTGATGACGTCGAGCTCGTGGTCGATCCGGACCCGGACCTCGGACCTCAGGTCGCCGTAGCGCTGTTTGGCCCCCTCATCGACCAGCCGCCGGAGATACGCGTCGCGGTCCATGCCGGCGGGTGGCTCGAACCGTGGGAGGTGGAGGTCGCCGTACGACAGCTCCAGCTCGCACATCTCCGCGATGCGCAGGGTGTTGTCGCAGGCCTCCGGGAGCTCCCGAAACATCTCCCGCATCTCCTCGGCCGACTTCATGTAGAAGTGGTCGGAATCGAAGCGCAGCCGATTCGTATCGGTCTGAACCTTCTGCTGTTGGATGCACAGCAGGACGTCGTGGGGCTTGGCGTCCCCGCGCACCGTGTAGTGCAGGTCGTTGGTGGCCACCAGGGGGATCCCCGTCGTCCGGGACATCTCCACGAGCTTCGGCAGCACCGTTCGTTGCTCGGCGAGCCCGTGGTCCTGGACCTCGAGGAAGAAGCTCCCCTCCCCGAACAGGTCCCGGTAGGAGGCCGCGACCGCCGCTGCCTTCGCGTCCTGACCGAAGGCCAGCAGCCGGGTGACCTCCGAGGCCAGACACCCCGAGAGCCCGAGGAGGCCGCCGGAACGTTCTGCCAGCAGGGCCTTGTCGATCCGGGGCCGGTGGTAGAACCCCTCGAGGTGGGCGTCGGTCACGAGCCGCAGGAGGTTGCGGTAGCCGGCATCGTCGCGAGCCAGGATGGTGAGGTGTCGGTACTTCTCCTCGCTCTCACCGGGCGTGCGGTCGAATCGCGAGCCCGGTGCGACGTACGCCTCGACGCCAAGGATGGGCTTGACCCCAGCCGCTCGTCCCGCCTCGTAGAACTCGAGCGCCCCGAACATCGACCCGTGATCGGTCACCGCCAGCGCCGGCATCTGGAACTCTCTGGCCCGCTCGAACAACGCGCCGATCCGCGACGCGCCGTCCAGGAGCGAGTACTCCGTGTGGGTGTGAAGGTGAACGAAGCTGGACCCGCCCAAAGCCGGGCTAGACTATCCCCGTTCGCAGAGAACTACAAGTCTGTCATTTTCCACAAGCCGTCCACAGGATTTCCCAGTATCCGGGCCCGGCTGGGGGAAAACCACAGGCTTGTAATTTGTGCCCCATTGTGCGTACACTCCGGACAGGATGCGGCTCTCGTACTCGTCGATCAAGGCCTACGAGACTTGTCCCGCCAAGTTCAAATTCCAGTACGAGGACAGGGTCCCCACGGCGCGGTCACCAGCGCTGTCCTTCGGCGACTCGCTCCATCAGGCCCTCCACCGATTTCACAGCCGGCCGGTCCCCGTGGCCCCATCGCTCCCCGAGCTCCACGAGATGCTCGACATGGTCTGGGACCGAGACGGGTTCACCACCGAGTCCGAGGAGCGGACGTATCGCGACCACGGGCGCCAGGTGCTGGAGCAGTACCACCGGGAGAACGCCGAGCGCTATCGGATACCCGCGGCGCTCGAGTTCCGGTTCCGGATCGATGTCGAGGGCGTCGAGATCGGGGGGACCATCGACCGGATGGACCGCATCCCCGGAGGCGGGTACGAGATCATCGACTACAAGACCAACCGCAGGCTTCCGCCGCAATCCGCCATCGACCGCGACCTGCAACTGTCGATGTACCACCTTGCAGCGAAGGAAGTCTGGGGCATCGAGCCGGAGCGTCTGACCCTCTACTACCTGTTGCCGGGCCAGCGGATGACCACCACCCGATCGGCCGCCGACGTCGACGACCTTCGGCGGCGGATCGCCACCGTGGCTGAACGGATCACGGCCGGCAAGTTCGATCCGCATCAGAACCCGTTGTGCGATTGGTGCGAGTACCAACGGCTGTGCCCGTTGTTCCGCCACCAGTACGAGAAGCAGGAGGGCGACCCCGCGCCCAGGATGACCGAGATCGTCGACGAGTGGATCTCGCTAAAACGCCAGGGCCGGCAGGTCTACCGCCGTCTCGACGAGCTGGCTGCGCTGATCAACGCGTTCTGCGACGAGCACGGGTACGGGCGGCTGTTCGGGTCCGAAGGCGCGGCGGTGGATCGCCGGCTCCAGCACATCACCGCTCCCGACGACCGCAAGCTCCGGGCCATTCTGGAGCCGCTCGGGCTCTGGGAGCAGGTCAGATCGGTCGATCCCAAGAAGCTCTCGGACCTCATCGAGTCGCGATCGCTCCCCCCCGACGTGGAGGACGCCATCCTGGCTTCCCGGGAGGAGGTGCGGACGCAGCACGCGCTGTTCCTGAAAGAGCCTGCCCGGGTGGGCAGATGACGAGGCGGGTCAGCCCTCTCCCCCGACCCGCTGGAGGGCCAGGACGAGGTCCGGTGACAACGCGTCCTCCACCTCGATCCGCTCACCGGTGATCGGATGTTCGAACGAGAGCCTCCATGCATGCAGGAATGGCCGGGTCAGCCCGAGGCGTTTCGCATCGTCGCCTCCTCCGCCGTAGGTCCGGTCACCAAGGACGGGGTGGCCCACCGCGGACAGGTGGACCCGGATCTGGTGGGTCCGTCCCGTCGTCGGCCTGGCCTCCAGGAGCGTGGCCCGGTCGAACCGATCACGGACCTCGAACTCTGTCTGGGCCTCCTTCCCGGTCACCGCGCGCACCAGGATCCGCGATCCCACCCGCCCCAGGGGCGCGTCCACCGCGAACCGGTCGTGGGCCACGGGCCCCCGGACGAGCGCCATGTACCGGCGGTCCACCTCGTGCCGCCGGAGCATCTCCATCAACGCCTGTTGGGCCCGATCGGTGGAGGCCACGATCAGGAGGCCCGACGTCCCGGCGTCGAGGCGATGGACGATGCCGGGGCGAAGTGGCCCTCCGGCCGAGGACAGTGGGAGGCCCATCCCCACGAGGCGGTTGACCAGCGTCCCCGTCAGGCGGCCTGCGGTGGGGTGCGTGGGCATCCCGGCCGGCTTGCTCACGATCACCAGGTGGGAGTCGCGATGGCGGATCTCGACGGGCGGGCCCTCGGGAGGCACCTCGCCCATCCCGGCCAGGTCCACGGCCACCAGCTCGCCCCCGGCGAGCTGATGCGACTTTGGCCGAACCGCACCGTCGACCCGAACTCGGCCGGCGGCGATGGCTCGCTGAGCGTCGGCCCGGGTCAGCGAGAGACGGTCGGCGACCACGGCGTCCAGTCGCCCCGCCGTTGCCTCGAACTCCTCGGCCACCTCACGCCTCCCGCTCCCGCCGGATGCCCGTCACGGCCAGGAGGAGCGCGCCGACCACGATGGCCGAGTCGGCCACGTTGAACACTGGCCAGACATGGAAGTCGATGAAGTCCACCACCCGCCCGGACAGCGGGCCGTCACCGCTGGCCGCGCGATCGGTCAGGTTTCCGAATCCCCCACCGAGGATCAGGCCGAGCGCAACCGCAGTGAGGCCGTTCCGCAGACGGAAGGAAGAGGCCACGATCGCCGCGGCCACCAAGATGGTGGCGGCGGCGAACACCCACGGCGCGCTCTGCCCCAGGCCGAAGGCCCCGCCCGAGTTCGTCGTGTACGTGAGCTGGAGCACGCCGGGGATGATGGTCACCGGCGGCCGGCCGGCCAGGGCGCGCTCGGCCCACAGCTTGGTGATGCGATCGGCCAGGAAGGTCAGGCCGGCGACGGCGTAGAGCCAGACGGCCAGACGCCGAGCCCCGGTCACGGCCGTGCCGCTATCTGGAGCGTGCCTGAGCCTGGGCGTCCTTGATACAGAGGTCCGCGTACGGCAGCGCCTTCAACCGGGCCTTCTCGATGGGCTTGCCGCACCGTGCGCAGATCCCGTAGGTCCCATCGTCCATCCTGACAAGCGCCCGGTCGATCTTGCGGAGCAGGTCCCGGACGTTGTTCTCGATCGACAGGTCCCGCTCCCGCTCGAACGTGAACGTTCCGGCATCGGCGTTCTCGTCGTCGAAGGAGACCTCCCCCGACAGGTCCGATTGGGAGGTTGCAAACGTCGCCTCCTCGATGGTCGACAGCTGGGCCTGCAGTTGCTCCTTCTCCTCAAGAAGTCGTTCTCGCAGATCGTCCAGCTCTTTGTCCGTGAACGCCGTCTTGGCAGGCATGGGACAGGGACCGTAACACCGCCCGATGCGACCGGCAAACACGGGTCTTTCGTTGCGCGACAGCGCATCGGGACGGCTGGACCCCTGCCCGGCCGGTCCGGTCGGGCCGGGAGGAGCCCAGCGTCCGTGACCTGGATGGCTGGGACATGTAGCATGGCCCGCGATGGGCGTTGACGGGAACGCCTCGTCCCTGGAACGGGGACGGGGCGTTTCGCTTGTCGGGACAGGTGGATGATGCCGTTCGAGCCGGTCGATCCGAGGGTGAGCTTCCCGGACCTCGAGCGACGCATCCTTCGGTTCTGGGACGAGGCGGACATCTTCGCCAAGAGCCTGAAGGCCAGGGAGGGTGCCCCCGAGTGGGTCTTCTACGAGGGACCACCCACGGCGAACGGCAAGCCGGGGATCCACCACACGGAGGCCCGGGCGTTCAAGGACCTCTATCCCCGGTTCAAGACGATGACCGGCCATGCCGTCGGGCGGAAGGCGGGATGGGACTGCCACGGCCTCCCGGTCGAGCTCGAGGTGGAGAAGGAGATCGGCACCCGGAGCAAGCGGGACATCGAGGCGTTCGGCATCGCGGAGTTCAACCGATTGTGCCGCGAGTCGGTCACCCGATACGTGGACGAGTGGGAGCGATTCACCGAGCGACTGGGGTTCTGGATCGACACCTCGGACGCGTACTGGACCATGAACACGGAGTACATCGAGAGCGTGTGGTGGTCGCTCAAGCAGCTGCACGGGCGAGGGCTGCTGTTCGAGGCCGACCGGGTCACCACGTTCTGCCCCCGATGCGGCACACCGCTCTCCGATGCCGAGGTTGCGATGGGGTACGAGCAGGTCGAGGACCCGAGCGTGTACGTGAAGTTCAGGATCCAGGAGGCCACCGACACGGAGCTGGTCGGTGCGTCGATGCTCGGATGGACGACGACGCCATGGACGCTGATCTCCAACACCGGGGTGGCCGTCAAACCGGACGCCGAGTACGTCGAACTGAATGCCGACGGAGACCGGTTGATCCTGGCCGAGGCTGCGTTCCGCGCCCTGATCGACGACCCCGCGTGGGCCACCGAGGGGGACGGGTGGCGGGTCGTGCGAACGCTTCTCGGCGAGCGTCTGGTTGGTTCCCGGTACGAACCGCTGTACCCCAACGTCGAGGGCGCGCACCGGGTCGTGGCCGCGGACTTCGTCTCGCTCGAGGAGGGTACGGGCGTCGTCCATCTGGCGCCCGCATTCGGCCCGGAGGACCTCGAGATCGGGCGCCATGAGGGCTGGCCGACGTTCAAGCCCCTCGACGGCGAGGGACGGTTCACCGAGGATGCGCCGGCGTTCGTCCGAGGGGCATTCTTCAAGGACGCGGATCCGGTGATCATCGAGGACCTCCGAGATCGCGGTCTCCTCGTCCGGTCCGAGACGATCGTGCACACGTACCCGCTGTGCTGGCGGTGCGGAACGCCGCTCATCTACATGGCCCGAAGCTCCTGGTACATCCAGACCACGGCGGTGAAGGACCGGCTGCTCGAGGTGAACGAGTCGGTGAATTGGTACCCGGAGCACATCAGGCACGGTCGGTACGGGGATTGGCTGGAGAACAACGTGGACTGGGCCCTGTCACGAGAGCGGTATTGGGGCACGCCTCTTCCCATCTGGCGCTGCTCGAAACGTCACGACACGGTCATCGCCTCACTGACCGAACTCTCCGAGCTCGCCGGTCGGGACGTGACGAGCATCGACCCACACCGCCCCTCGATCGACGAAGTCATCGTGCCATGCGCGCACTGCGATGGTGAGGCCAGGCGGGTCCCCGAGGTCATCGACACCTGGTACGACTCGGGAGCCATGCCCTTCGCCCAGTGGGGATACCATCCCGACCTCCGCCGGGGCGGTGAGGCGTTCGAGAGGAGGTTCCCCGCCGATTTCATCTCGGAGGCCATCGACCAGACGCGGGGATGGTTCTACACGCTGATGGCCGAGGGCGTGCTCCACTTCGACTCCATCTGCTACCGCAACGTCGTGTGTCTCGGGCTCATCGTCGACGCGGAGGGCAGGAAGATGTCGAAGAGCCTCGGCAACGTCATCGAGCCCATGGACGTCATGGATCGCGTGGGGGCCGACGCGCTCCGGTGGTACCTGCTGACCGCCGGATCACCGTGGGCGGACCGACGGGTCAGCGTGGAGATCCTGAACGACGTGGTGCGACAGTTCCTGCTGACGCTGTGGAACGTGTACGCATTCCACGTCACGTACTCGAACGCGAGCGGCTTCGAGCCCGAAGGCGTCGCCGCCGCACCAGAGGACCGGCCCCCCCTCGACCGATGGATCCTGTCACAACTGTCGCACGTCGCGGGCGAGGTGCGCGACGGACTCGACGGTTACGACGCCACGGGCGCAGGGCGTCGCATCGCCGGGTTCGTCGACGACCTGTCGAATTGGTACGTCCGCCTGGCTCGCCGCCGGTTCTGGGACCCGGGAGGTGCCGGAGGCGCGGACACCGACGCCGCGTTCATCACGCTTCAGGAATGCTTGGTGGCCGTGGCACAGCTGCTCGCCCCGTTCACTCCGTTCGTCTCGGAGGAGATCTGGCGGAACCTGGCGGCCGGTCGGGATGGCCTCCCGGAGTCCGTTCACCTGTCCGACTACCCCGTCGGCCGGGACTCGATGGTCGACAGAGTCCTGGACGAAGCCATGAAGGCGGCTCGGCAGATCGTGGAGCTCGGTCGTCGGATCCGC
>JBKPDU010000092.1:0-11511 GCA_046728055.1 Actinomycetota bacterium
GTTCAAGGAGCCACTGTTCGCTCCCCCGCCCCTTCTGAAGCGGATGGTGGCCGCGGGGCATCTCGGCCGCAAGACCGGTATGGGCTTCTACGACTACAGGAGCTAGGTCCCTCTTCTCGCGGGACCCTCACTTCGATCCGAACGCTTGGTCGTACACCTGGAGTGTGAGGCGAGCCGTCTCGTCCCAGGAGAACCGCTCGGCCTGTCGGCGACCCCGCATCGCCAGCCGCTCGGCGAGGTCCAGATCCGTCAGCACCGACTCGATCGCTCGTGCGATCTCGCGCACCGACCGGGGGTTCACACCGAGAGTGGCGTCTCCGGCCACCTCGGGGATGGCGGAGGTGTCCGATGCAATGGTCGGGATCCCCCGGGCCATGGCCTCGATCAACGGGAGCCCGAAGCCCTCGTACAGCGAGGGATAGACGAAGGCGGCAGCAGCTCGGTACAGGCCGTCGAGATCGGCCTCGGGCACGGCCCCAGTCATCACGATCTCGCCCGGGCCCGACAACGCGATCTCCCGCATCAACGCGTCGTGTCGCCATCCGATCGGCCCGGCGAGCACCAGCGCATGGGGGAGACCGGTCGCGGCGACCCGGCGGTACGACCGGATCAGGCGGACCAGGTTCTTCCGGGGCTCGAGCGTTCCCACGAAAAGGATGTAGGGCTCGGGGACCTTCAATCGCGACAGGATGGCGTCGGCGTCGACACTGCCCACGCCGATGGAAGTGGCCAGCGGCACGACGTGCAGCCGGGCGGGGTCGACCTTCGTCCGTGAGAGCAGGTCCTCGGCGGTGTTGCGCGAAGGGGTGAGGATGGCGTCGGCCCGGGCGACGGCCGCTCGCACGCCCAATCGGTGCATGTATCGCCACGTCCGAGGGAACATCGAGGGGTAGAACTCGAACGCAAGGTCGTGGACGGTCACCACCAGGCGCTGGCCGGGCCCGGCAGGTGGAACGGCCGCCGGATTCGTGGCGTGGACGATCTCGGTGGCCTGGAGGCTGGCCGGCAGGGCCGGGCGCCCGGTCAGGGCCCACCTCGGGTACAGCGTCCGGATGGGGGCCGGGAGCTCTTCCACCCAGAAGTCGCGGATCCAACGTTCGGGCGGGCCCTCGTGGTCGAACCTGGAGTGGAACAGCCGGATGTCGATGGCCGGATCCTGACGAGCCATCGCCGGAACGAGATTTCGGATGTACGTCCCGATCCCGCCCGGGGTGTGGAACCACAGCTGGTCGACGTGGACGGCGACACCGGTCATCGCCCGGCCTCGATGCACTCGACGCCCTGGAGCCCGACCGTCGCCGCGTGCTCGATCCCGGGTGCGAGGTCCAGCCGGTCGCCCGCCGACAACTCGACGTCACCCTCTCGAGTGTGAAACGTGATCGAACCCGCCAGGCAGAACAGGACCTTGTGGTGGGGATGCGAATGCCAGCCATAACGGTCCCCAGGACCGTTGATCCAGGAGCGAGACGGCGAGCATCCCTCATCCGCCAGCAGCGCGATGGCCTCCGACCGGTCCTGCACGATGCCAGTCACCAACGTCGCGCCGCTCACAGGCACGTATTTCTCACTGCCCCGCTGCCATCTAGGTGGTGTCGCCTCTGCCGTGGAGTGATGGAACGCCGGGACGCACGAACGAAACTCGGGCCGCAACGCCCCAGGCAGTGTCCATGTGTCGCCGGACCTGGAGCGCCCCGAATCCGGTGGCCTCGATCCGTCCGGCCAGGACCCACGGGTCGGGGTGCGGGCTCTCCTGGAGGAAGTACCGCTCGAGGGCGAGCAGGATGGCGCGCTCCTCCTCGCGGGTGAGGCCGATCGGGACCTCGAACCGTCGCTCCTCATTCACAGCGGGATGTTCCCGTGCTTGCGGGCCGGGACGACCTCGCGCTTGGTGACGAGCATCCTCAGGGATCTGATCAGCCGGGCCCGCGTCTCGGCCGGCTCGATCACATCGTCGACGAAGCCACGCTCCGCAGCCACGTAGGGGTTGGCGAACTTCCGCTGGTATTCACCGATCAGTTCTGCTCGCCGGGCCGCGGGGTCCTCCGCCTTCTCGATCTCCTTCTTGTTGACGATGTTCACGGCGCCGTCCGGTCCCATGACCGCGATCTCGGCCGTGGGCCAGGCGAAGGAAACGTCGGCGCGCAAGTGCTTGGAGTTCATGACCAGATACGCTCCGCCGTATGCCTTCCGGGTGATGACCGTCATGCGGGGGACCGTGGACTCGGCGAAGGCGTACAAGAGCTTCGCCCCGTGCCGGATGATCCCGCCGAACTCCTGGGCCGTTCCCGGGAGGAACCCCGGCACGTCCACGAACGTGACCAACGGGACGTTGAAGGCGTCGCAGAACCGCACGAAGCGCGAGGCCTTCTCGGAGGACTCGATGTCGAGTGTCCCGGCGAGCACCTTCGGCTGGTTGGCCACCACCCCGATGGTCCTGCCGTCGAGCCGGGCCAGCCCGACCACGATGTTCATCGCCCAGTACGGAAAGACCTCCAAGAACTCACCGTCGTCCACCACACGACGGATGACTTCGTGCATGTCGTAGGGCTCGCGGGCCGAGTCGGGGATCAAGTGCGTGAGGCCCTCGTCCCGCCGCTCCGGGTCGTCGACGGGCGCATACGACGGCGGATCCTCGAGGTTGTTCGATGGCAGGAAGGAGAGCAGGTGCCGCACCATGGCCAGGCTCTCCTCTTCGTCCTGGGCCACGAACGAGGCCACCCCGGAACGGGATGCATGGGTCATGGCCCCGCCCAACTCCTCGAACGACACCTCCTCGCCGGTCACGGCCTTGATCACATCGGGTCCGGTGATGAACATGTGTGATGTCTCTCGCACCATGAACGTGAAATCGGTCACGGCTGGGGAATACACGGCACCCCCGGCGCAGGGCCCCAGGATCGCGCTGATCTGGGGAATCACGCCGGACGCCCGGACGTTCCGATCGAAGATGTACCCGTAGCCGGCCAGCGACGCCGCGCCTTCCTGGATCCGAGCCCCGCCCGAGTCGTTCAGCTGGATGAACGGCGCGCCCGTCGACATGGCCAGGTCCAGGACCTTGCAGATCTTCTGGGCGTGTACCTCGCCGAGCGATCCCCCGAACACCGTGAAGTCCTGGGATGCCACGAACACCTTCCGCCCGTCGATGGTGCCGTGGCCCGTGACCACCCCGTCCCCGGCGGGACGATTGCGCTCAATCCCGAAGTCGTGGGAGGAGTGGACGGCGAATGGGTCCGTCTCCTGGAACGATCCCGCGTCGAGCAGGAGGTCCAGGCGTTCCCGAGCGGACAGTTTGCCGCGTTCGTGCTGCTTGCGGACGGCCTCCTTGCGGTGGGCGTCCAGCAACGCCGCCTTGCGCTTGCGAAGCTCCTGGACCCGCTCGTCGACCGTTCGGACCGGAACCTGGGGGCGCTCCTCGGTCTTGGCCATGGTCCCCGGAGTGTAGCGCCCGCATCGGCCCGAACGGCCGGCCACGGTCGAGGTGTCAGTGGGGACTCCTACGCTCGAGCGTATGGAGCCCACCGGCGAGCTCACCGCTTCGCAGCGCCGGACCTTCGAGCGGCTCATCGGGCCGGGCGAACGTCCCCTCTTCCCTCCCGACGTCGTCTCGCATCTGCGTGACTACGTCGAGGAAGCCGTCCGGGCGGTCGAGCTCCCCGAGCCGCTGTGGCTCGGCAAGTCCAACCTGAACGACCTGGCCCGGTGCGCCGGCCTGTTTGACGCCGTCCGGGCGGGGGAGCGTGGCCCATTCACGTTCACCCCTCGATTCGCGGCCGGGCGGCTGGCGCACAAGGCGGTGGAGCTCGAAGTGGCCGGGCGGGAGGACCGGGATCTCCACGGCCTGGTGGAGGCGGCGGTGGACCGACTGGTCGACGACGAGGCGTTCCGAGGGTTCTGGGATGGCCTCGATGCCCTTCGGCGCGACGAGACGCTGATGGACGCGGTCAAGACGCTCGAGCTCTTCCGGTCGACCATGCCGCCGTTGAGACTGATGCGACGAGAGCTCGCCCCCTCGACCGAGTGGCACGTCCGGGTCGAATTGCTCGGCGGTGCCGTGGTGCTCAGCGGAACGATGGACCTCGTGCTCGGCTCGGGCTGGCCGGCGGAACCAGGACGGGCCACCCGCCTGGCCATCGACCTGAAGACCGGACGAGCCTGGCCCGAGCACGCCGAGGACATGAGGTTCTACGCCCTGTTGCTCGCCCTGCGGTTCGGGGTGCCACCGTATCGGGTGGCCACGCTGTATCTGGATTCGGGGGAGTGGCAGGCAGAGGACGTGGATCAGCGGATGCTCCACCGGGCCGCCGAGCGGGTGATCGGAGCCGTCCGATCCGCGTCGGCCTCGGAGGCTGGACGGGACGCCGAGCTGTCGCCCGGGCCCTATTGCCGATGGTGTCCTCGGGCCGCCGTGTGCCCGGTGAGCGCTTTCCGTCCCGAGCGGGATCCGGTCTCGGCCCCTGCCGAAGCATGAGCTCCTTGTCGCATCGGCTGCCGCCGCCTATGGTGCGTTCACTCAAGGATCCCCGCGAGAGGTCGAGCGTTGGCCAAGGATGCGTACGAGATCGGCGAGATCCCCCCTGTTGGGGAGATCCCCCAGCGGATGCATGCCCAGCTCGTCCGGCCCGACCGGTTCGGTGAGCCGGAGAAGTCCATCCAGGACGAGCTGATCGACGTTCCGCCGATCCGGGCGGGCGAAGCCCTGGTCATGGTCATGGCCGCCGGCGTCAACTTCAACAACGTATGGGCCGCTCGAGGCGTCCCCGTCGACGTCACGAAGACGCAGGCACGATGGGGGGAGCCGACCGACTTTCACATCGTCGGCTCGGACGCCTCTGGGGTCGTCACCGCGGTCGGGGACGGCGTGTCGAACGTCGCGGTCGGTGACCACGTCGTCGTGCATGCGGGCCAGTGGGACGCCGACGATCCATGGGTCCTCGCGGGGAAGGACCCGGGACTCGCGGCGAGCTTCCGGGTGTGGGGCTACGACACGTGCTGGGGCTCGTTCGCCCAGTTCACCAAGGTCCAGGCCCATCAGTGCCTGCCCAAGGCTCCGGGCCTGTCGTGGGAGGAGGCGGCCGGTCCAACGCTCACCGGCTCGACCGCGTTCCGCATGCTTCACGGCTGGCCGCCGCACACGGTCGAGGAGGGGGACGTCGTGCTGGTGTGGGGAGGCTCGGGCGGCCTTGGCTCGATGGCCATCCAGCTCGTCACGCTTGCGGGCGGCAAGGCAGTGGCCGTGGTCTCCTCCAGAGAGAAGGGGGAGTACTGCAAGACCCTCGGCGCGGTCGGCTACGTCGATCGCACGGAATTCAGCCACTGGGGGGTTCCCCCTCGCTGGGACTCTCCGGAGTGGAAGGAGTGGTTCGACGGGGCCAAGGCTTTCGGGAAGGTGATCTGGGACGTCCTGGGGGAGCGGCGAAACCCGCGGATCGTGTTCGAGCATCCTGCCCAGGACACCATCCCCACGTCGATCTTCGTCTGTGACCGCGGGGGAATGGTCGTGATCTGCGCCGGGACGAGCGGGTACGACACCGTGGTGGACGTTCGGTACCTGTGGTACCTGCAGAAGCGGTACCAAGGGTCCCACCTGTTCAACGACGAGCAGGCCGCCGCGTTCAACGACCTGGTCCGTGGCGGGCAGATCCAGACGACGCTCGGCCACGCCTACCCGTACGAGGACACCGGCCACGTCCACCAGCTCATGGCCGAGGGCAAGCTCCCTGAAGGCAACGTGGCCGTCCTGGTCAACGCTCCCTCAACTGGCTTGACCGGCCTTCCCTAGCCGGCGTCCTGGACCAACTCAAGGAGGACGCCGCCCATCCCCGCGGGATGGACGAACGCAACCGTGGTCCCCTGCGATCCGGAACGAGGCGATTCGTCGACCAGCGGAACCCCCGCGGCCCGCAACGTTTGGAGCGTGGTCGCGACATCGTCGACCCTGAGCCCCAGATGGTGAAGGCCCGGACCGCGCTTGGTCAGGAATCGGCCAACCGGCGTGTCCGGGGCGAGCGCCCCCAGCAGCTGGATGCGAGAGTCGCCCACCTCGAACAGCACCTCGACCACCCCCTGAGACTCCACGACCTCTCGGTGGAATGGCTCGAGCCCGAGCGTCCGTCGGTAGAGCTCGACCCCCGCGTCGAGATCCTCGACCGCGATCCCGACGTGATCGATCCCGGTCAGCATGACCTGCCCTCCGGTCTTCTCCGAACCAAAACGCGAGGAGGCACGATAGCCCCTCGGCCCGGACTGGGGCAGGGACAGGCGTACTCCCTTCGGCAGCGAGGTAGGGCAAAAGACCGATGCGCGTCCTGGGGGGCCTCCGTACGATACTCGGGGCGAGGTGCCGCCGAAAGGGGGACGCTCGTGAAGAAGGAACGATCGGTCGCAGCCACGCTCGAGGGGTCGCAGCTCCTGCGCGCCGGGAAGGCGGACGTCTTCCGGATCAGGGAGCGGACCCGCCGCAAGCGCGTGCGGCGGTTGATCGTCGTCATGGTTTCGGCCGACGCGTACCTCTGGTACCGGTACGTCACCGACAACCCCATCCGGCTGCCGACCCTGGGCCCGAACTGGTTCCTGTTCCTGCCGGTGATCCTGATCTTCCTGGCCATCTTCCTGATGATGGCCATGCCGTTCATCAGTGGGCGCTCCCCCCACGTGGTCGTCCGACCCGAGGAGATCGAGGTCGGCCTGACCGACGTCCGTGGGCTCGACGGCCAGGTCGACGAGGTCATGCGGACGCTCGACGTGTTCCTGGGCTATGCCACGTTCCGCGACGAGTTGGGAGGCAATCCACGGCGGGGGATCCTGTTCGAGGGCCCGCCGGGGACGGGTAAGACGTACCTGGCGAAGGCCATGGCCAAGCAGGCCGGGGTGCCGTTCCTGTTCACCTCCGCACCGGCGTTCCAGTCGATGTGGTTCGGGATGACCGGCTCTCGCATCCGGTCGTTCTTCAAGCGACTCCGCAAGCTGGCGCGCAAGGAAGGGGGCGCGATCGGCTTCATCGAGGAGATCGACGCCATCGGCTCGGATCGGGGCGGCCTCTCGGCTTCCCCCGATCCAACGGGCCTTGGCCGGGCGACCAACCGGTTCATCGGTCCCGGCGGTTCGGGCATGGTGAACGAGCTGCTCGTCCAGATGCAGTCGTTCGACACCCCTCCGTTCCTCGAGCGCGTGAAGGGGAGGCTGATCGAGTGGATCAACGGGTTCCTCTCACCCCAGCACCGGTTCGCCGCGGGGAAGCCCAGCTACAACAACATCCTGTTGATCGCCGCGACCAACCGGTCCGACAACCTGGACCCCGCGCTCCTTCGGCCGGGTCGGTTCGACCGAAGGCTCTATTTCGACGTGCCGACCAAGCAAGGTCGTCGTGACCTGGTCGATTTCTTCATGGATCGCAAGGCCCACCACGAGCAACTGAACGGCGATTCGGCGCGCGAGCGTCTGGCTCACGACACGTTCGGCTACACCCCGGTCATGATCGAGCACCTCTTCGACGAGTCCCTGCTGGTCGCCCTCCGCGGCGGGCGGCGCCAGATGAACGTCGACGACGTGTACGAGGCGAAGCTCACGGAGGAGATCGGCATCAAACAGCCGGTCACCTACTCCGACGGTGAGCGGCTCGCGGTGGCGACACACGAGGCCGGGCACGCCACCGTGGCGTACTTCTTCGGCAAGGGTCGACGGCTCGAGGTCCTGTCGATCATCAAGCGGCGCCAGGCCCTGGGGCTCCTGGCTCACGGGGACGAGGAGGAGCGGTTCACCAGGTCGCGCTCGGAGATCGAGGCTCATGTGGCCATCGCGCTCGGTGGCCTGGTCTCCGAAGAGCTGTTCCTGGGGGAGTCCGGGACCGGCCCGGCCTCGGACCTGGCCGCGGCCACGCAGCTCGCCGCCCAGATGGTCGGTTCGTTCGGCATGGCCGGGTCGCTCATCTCCTTCGACGCCATCGCCGAGGGTCCCATCGGGAGCAAGAACCTGGTGGGCAAGGTCCTGGGCGATCGGGACGGCAAGGCGCGGGTCGAGGACATCCTGGCCGAACAGAAGGTACGGGTTTCGCAGGTGCTCGACGAGAACCGCGACGTGGTGGCGGCGCTTCGTGAAGCGCTCATGGAACGGGACGAGCTCGTGGGCGAGGAGATCACCACCGTCATCGGGCAGGCGCTGGCGAACCGGGGCTAGACGGGCTCATCCGGCCAGCTCGCGTACGGCGGGGATCACCTGGCTCGCCAGAAGTTCGCGCTGCTCCCACCGGTCGCCCGAGAGCCAGACGTTGAAGCACGAGAAGCCGTCGGCGGCGAGCCCGGCCAGTCGCTCCGCGACGGGGCCGGGCTCGCCGGCGATCATGCGGTCGGGATCGGGCGGGGGGCCGCCGCCCACCCGCACCGAGACGTTGTAGGCGAACGTCAACCCGTCGGGGTCGCGGCCGCCCCGTTCGGCCGAGTCCTTCACCACCTTCAGCTTCTCCCGAGCGACGTCCGGAGGCGCGTAGGCCATCGACGGGATCCACCCGTCGGCCGTCCGCCCCGTCAGCTCGAGCGCCAGTTGCCCGTACGTCCCCAGCCAGATGGGGATGGCCTTCGACGGCTTGGGTTCGACCTCGGCGCCAACCGTTCGGTAGTGATGGCCCTCGAAGGAGAACGACGGCGCGAACCACACGCCGCGGATGATCGTGACCGCTTCGTTCAGGGACTCGATCTTCTCGTGGGGAGAGCGGACCGGCAGCCCGAACGCCTCGAACTCCCGATCGTTCCCGCCGGCGCCGAGGCCGAGGACCAGCCGTCCACCCGACAGCCGGTGCAGCGTCTCCGCCATCTTGGCCGTGACGACGGGGTCGCGGTAGGGCAGGCCGAGGACGTTCGGCCCGACCGAGATGCGGGACGTCGAGGCCGCGATCCACGTGAGCAGGGTCCACGTCTCGAAGGACGGGCGGGTGCCGTGTAGGTGGTCCCACACCGTCACCAGATCGAACCCGAGCTCCTCCGCGTGCCGGGCCTCCGCCACGGGATCGGAGCGCCCGGAGGCGGACGGGATGACGCTGACGCCGAAGACAACGTCCATCGATGTGGAGTCTAGGCTCGACGAGGTGGAGAACGGCCGGTCGTAGACTGGTCCCGTGAGCGCCTCCGTGATCGTCGCCGGTGCCCGGACGCCCATCGGCAAGCTGCGGGGATCGGTGGGAGGCCTCTCCGCGGTCGACCTGGGCGCCGCAGCCATCCACGAGGCCTTGCGGCGATCGGGTGTGGCCCCCGAGCGGATCGACTACGTGATCATGGGTCACGTGATCCAGGCGGGGACGGGCCAGATCACCGCCCGGCAGGCCGCCGTCGCGGCCGGCATCCCCAAGGAGGTCCCGGCCATCACCATCAACAAGGTGTGCCCGTCCGCCCTCACCGCGATCGCCCTCGCCGATCAGCTCATCCGAGCGGGGGAGGTCGAGATCGTGGTGGCCGGTGGGATGGAGTCCATGACACAGGCCCCGTACCTGCTCCCCGCCGCTCGAGGGGGCCACCGCCTCGGACACACCGAGCTCGTCGACTCGATGATCCATGACGGGCTGTGGTCATCGTTCACCAAGATGACCATGGGCGAGTCATCGGATCAGGTGAATGCGGAACTCGACATCACCCGCGATGAGCAGGACGCGTGGGCCGCCCGTTCGCACCGGCGGGCCCACGCCGCCTGGGAGGACGGCCGCTTGGCCGAGGAGGTCGTGGCGGTCGAGACCGAGGGAAGAACCGGCCAGCCGATCGTCGTGACGCGCGACGAGGGCATTCGGCCCGACTCGACGCCGGAGTCCCTGGCCGCACTTCCGCCTGCGTTCGGTGAGAGGGGAACGATCACGGCGGGCAACGCGTCGCAGATCTCCGACGGAGGGGCGGCGGTCGTCGTCACCAGCCGGGAGAAGGCCGAGGAGCTCGGACTGCCGGCGCTCGCCGAGGTCGTGGCCCACGGCATGGCGGCCGAGCGATTCGCGTACCTGCACTCCGTCCCGGCCATCGCGCTACAGCATGCGCTGAAGAAGGCGGGGCTCGATGTCCACGACCTCGGGTTGATCGAGGTGAACGAGGCGTTCGCCGCCGTCGCGCTGAACGTCACGAAGGTGCTCGGGGTTTCGGACGACATCGTGAACGTGAACGGCGGCGCGGTCGCCCTCGGACATCCCATCGGCATGAGCGGCGCCCGCATCGTCCTCACGCTCGCATACGAGATGCGTCGCCGAGGGGTGGACCTCGGCGGCGCGACCATCTGCGGCGGTGGGGGCCAGGGCGACGCACTGGTCCTCCGACGGCCCGCGTAGGATCCGGGGCGCATGGCCGAGGACCGCTTCGAGCTGCCTCGAGAGCTCGAGGAGTTCCGCGGCGTCGTCCGGCAGATCGCCGAGGAACGGATCGCTCCCCGGGCCGCGGAGATCGACGAGACCGACGAGTGGCCCGAGGACGTGTACAAGGTCCTGGTCGACAACGACCTGATGGCGGTGGGCTATCCCGAGGAGCTCGGCGGTTCGGGCGGCGGAACCCTCGCCTTCGGCGTGCTGGTCGAGGAGCTCGCCCGGGTCTCTGCCGGCGTTTCGTTGATCCCGGGCGTGTGCAAGCTCGGCGTGATCCCTCTGCGGGTGGCCGGCGACCGCGACAAGGAACACTCGATGACCGAGGGGATCTGCCGTGGTGACATCCTGATGTCGTACGCGCTGACCGAGCCGGGGGCAGGATCCGACCCAGCGTCGATGACCACGCGGTACGTGCCCGACGGCGATGCGTTCGTCCTGTCGGGAACCAAGCGGTTCATCACCGGAGCCGGCGTGTCCCACGGCTATGTCGTGTTCGCCACCGCGGACCCGTCCCGGAAGGCGAAAGGCGTCTCCGCGTTCCTCGTGATGCGGGACGACCCCGGCGTCTCCTTCGGCCGGAAGGAGGACAAGATGGGGATCCGAGGGTCGCCCACCCGCGAGGTGATCCTGGAAGACTGTCGGATCCCCGCCGACCGGCTGATCGGCAAAGAGGGCGAGGGCTTCGCCTACGCCATGCTGACTCTGGACCATTCGCGGCCCGTCATCGCGGCGCAAGCTCTTGGCATCGCGCAGGGAGCGTTCGACGTCTCGTCGAGGTACGCGATGGAGCGGCGACAGTTCGGGCAGCGGATCGCCGACTTCGAAGCCATCCAGTTCATGCTGGCCGACATGGCTATGAAGATCGAGGCGTCTCGGTTGCTGGTCTATCGGGCCCTGGCCATGTGTGACGCGGGTGATCAGAGAATGCCGTATCTCTCGGCCACCGCGAAGTGCTTCGCTTCGGATGCCGCCATGGAGATCACGACCGACGCGGTACAGATCCTGGGAGGGTACGGATACATCCGCGAGTATCCGGTGGAGCGGATGATGCGCGACGCGAAGATCACGCAGATCTACGAGGGGACGAACCAGATCCAACGCGTCGTGATCGCCCGCCACATCCTCACGTCGCTCGAAGCCTGAATACGGGCGCGATCGTTCCGCGCGCACTCCCATGATGGGTCGGGGGC
>JBKPDU010000093.1:0-9730 GCA_046728055.1 Actinomycetota bacterium
CGCGGGTTCTTCGCCTCGGCCTGGGCCGACCACGCCGCTTCCGAGATGGCTGCGAACGAGAGGCCCGGCGACGCGGACAGCGCCTTCTGGGATCCACTGATCGCGACGTCGATGCCCCACGCATCGAAGTGGAACGGCACAGCCCCGAGCGACGACACGGCATCCACCACGATCATGGCGCCGGCATCCTTTGCCGCGTGGGCGATCGCCTCGATGTCGTGGACCACGCCCGTCGACGTCTCGCTCTGCGTGAGCAACACGGCCTTCGCCGGAGCCTTCGCCAACTCGGCCTCGACGTCGGCGGCCTTCACCGTCTCCCCCCACTCGTACTCGATCGTGTGGACGTCGAGTCCCCAGGCTCGGGCGATCTTGGCGAAACGCTCGGCGAAATACCCGGCCAGCGGAACCAGGACCGGTTCACCTGGAGAGAAGCAGTTCGCGACGGCCGACTCGAGGCCACCGGTGCCCGAGGAGGTGAAGATCAGGACGTCGGACCCCGTGCGGTACAGACGCTGGAGGCCCTCGGTCACCTCCCGCAGCATCCGCCCGAAGCCGGGACCCCGGTGGTACACGAGCGGGCTCCCCTGCGCCAGATACACCTCGGGCGGGATCGGCGTCGGTCCCGGGGCCAGGATGATCTCGGGTCTGTCCACGATGCTGCTCACTTCCTCGAGAACGATCGCACGCGACGTTCGCACGGGTGAGCCAGCGTATCATCCGCCGCTTCGTGCTCTGTGTGTACGAACTAGAACCGGAAGCTGTGGAAGACGTCCTCGGCGGGCTCGCGATCGCGAAGGTCCTCGGCGCAGAGCTCCCCTGCGTACGGAGTTCGACGGAGGATCCGATCGAGCAGGGACCGGCGGCCGTTCCGCCGGACCAGGACTCGGGAGATCCGTTCCTTCCGGGCCTCGTGTCGCTTCCGCTGCTGGTTCAGATCACACGGCATGTGGCTGATGACGGGGCCCACGGTCACTCCTTCGGCGGCGCGAGCTTGCGGAGATCGAACTCCGGGTCGGCGAGGAGCTCGGGGTCCGGCCGCACCTGGGCCTTGATCAGCGGCATCGATCGTCGGACGTCGCGGGGCCAGTTCATGGTGAAGGTCGACCGCAGCACGCCGTCCTTCAACAGGAAGGCGGCGAACCTCCGCTCCTCCAGGCTTCCACGCACGACCTCATCGTCCCACTCGGTGGCGATTCCGGCCATCTGCATGTTCACGTCGTACTGATCCGACCAGAACCAGTGGGAGTCGTCGAAGACCTCACGCCGGCCCAGCATGTTGCGGGCTGCTGCCTGGCCCATCTTCAGCGCGTTATCGAAGTGCTCGACGCGGATGGGACCAAAGACGGGATGGTCGTGGCGGGCAACGTCTCCCGCGGCGAAGACGCCGGGGACGGTGGTCTGGAGGGCCGGATCGACCAGGATCCCATCGTCCACGGCCACATCGGTCCCATCCACCACCTCGGTCACGGGCTCGACGCCCACGCCCACCACGGCGAAGTCGCCCTCGATCGCCCTGCCTTCTTTGGTGTGAAGCACCTCGAACCGTCCGTCGCCCTCGAACCGCTCCGCCGCATCCCGGAACACCATCTCCACGCCGTGATCGCGATGCAGTCCCTCGACCACCCGGCCGAGCCTGGTTCCCAGTACGCGCTGGAGTGGGGTCTCGAAGAACTCGACGACCGTGACGTCGACGCCCCGGCTGCGCAGCGAGGCGGCAACCTCGGCGCCGATGAACCCCATCCCGACCAGCACGGCCCTGGCTCCCGGCACTGCGGCGGCCCTGATCGTCTCGGAGTCGGGCAGGGAACGAAGGTCGTGGACCCCCGGCAGGTCGAGTCCCGGCAGTGGCAGCTTCCGGTTCCGGGATCCGGTGGCGATGAGGAGCGAGTCGAACCCGATCAGCTCGCCGTCCGCGAGCTCGACGCTTCGTCCCGCGATGTCGATGCGTTCGGCCCGCTTCCCGAACCCGGTCTCGATCTCATGCTCCTCGTACCACTCCGGCGGCCGGAGGAACCGGGGCTCGTCCTCCTCGCCGCGCAGGTATTCCTTGGACAGCGGCGGGCGCTCGTACGGTGGATGGGGCTCGTGCCCGATCAGCACCACGCGGCCGTCGAAGCCGTCTTCGCGAAGCGTGGCCGCCGCCGTGCCGCCGGCCATGTTGGCCCCGATGACCAGGAAGGTCGTCACGGGCTACTCCAGCGACACGAGCAGCTGGCCGTCCTCCTCCCGCACGTCGAACACGTCGATCGGCTCGGTGGCCGGGCCGTTCACGACCTCGCCGGAGGTGATGTCGAACTGGCTCCCGTGGCAGGGGCACTCGATCACCAGGCCATCGAGCTCCCCCTCGGCCAGGGAGCACTGCCGGTGCGTGCAGACGTCATCGAACGCGTGCAGGTTGCCGCCGACGTTCGCGATGGCGACCATCCGGTCGCCGACGGGAACGGCGGTGATGTCTCCGTCGCCCATCTCGCCGGCATCGACCTTCGTCCAATCCGCCATGAAGTGGTTCTCCCTTCCCCTCCCGTTGCGATGTACGAGTCCGAGGATGCGCGGCCACAGCATAGGGCACGGGCCACCGAAGGCGGACAGCCGTGGGCGCTAGTCGGGTGGACTCCCCATCCTGCGTCGTGCCAGGAACTCGGGCGTGAGATATCCCAGGCCGACCACCAGGTACAGGCAGAACAGGATGAGGAACCCCTCTCGGAACCCGAGTGGCAGCATCGCCGGGATGAGCGCGCCCAGCACCCACGACAGCTGGAACACCACCTCGTAGCGGACGAACACGCGGCCGTGCGCTCCTCCCGGTGCGAGCTGCTGCATGAGGCTCTGGAAGGCCAGGCGTCCGAGCTCGCTCGATGCCCCGGCGACCAGGGCGAACGCGGTGAGGATGGGCAGGGAGAACGCGACGAACGCCATGAACGCGCCGATCCCGGCAGCCATGATGCACGCGACCACCACCGCTTCCTCCCTGAGCGAGGCGCGGAGCCGGGGGGCGATCACGTCCCCCAGGAAGCCCCCCACGGCAGCGCTCCCCGCCAGCACGACGAACCAGTACGTCGGCTCGCCGCTTTCTCGCAGGCCGAATGCGATGGAGAACAGGAGGAACCCGTTCGCCGCGCGGAGGCCGGCGCCACCGATGGCCGGAGCCGCGAGCTGAGGGATGGCTCCGAGGCGGCTCACCGATCCCCGCCGCGGCGTGACCCGGGGGTGCGGCAACCGCAGGTTCAGCAGTGAAGCGATCCCGTAGACGACCGCCGCGCCGTACAGCCCGGCGGCCGGCCCTCCGGCCGTGAACAAGAGGATGCCGGGCACGATGGCGAGCGCCGCGCCCCCGACCGCGATCCGACCCAGGCGTGCGTTGGCTCGCACCAATCCCTCGTCCGGCCCCGCGTAGGCCATGACAAAACCGTTCCTGGTGATCGTGTGGACCTTCGACAGGATGAGCACACCGAAGGCGAACGGGTACAGGAGCAGGGTGTCGACCCCAGGGGCAGCGAACACGCACAGGACCGCGCGACCGGCGGCGGAGCCGAGCGAGATGGCTCGTCGGGGTCCGGCCCGGTCGAGCAATGGAACGAGCAGCGGGCCGGCCACCGCGAGCGGCGCCAGCGTCAGCCCCAGGTACAGCGCGACGTTGGCCCGGGCCTCACCCTCCGGGACGTGGAAGAAGATGGACCCGGCCAGGGCGATGGCCACCATGGCATCGCCGGCTGCGCTGGCCTGGTGGACGATGGCATACCTGTCGAGGGGATCCTCGGAGACCCACAGCCGCCGGATCGGCCGGACGATGATGGTCTCCACCATCGAGACCATGCCGAGGAGGATCAGCTGCCACCATGGGTAGCGATCCGGCTCCTGGCCGCGCCCCCGCATCGCCGGCCCGTTCGGGCCTCAGCGCCCCGCGAGCTTGGCGCGGAGCAGCTCCTGGACGGTCCGTACGTTCGCCGCGCCGTGAGACTTCTTCATCACTTGGCCGACCAAGAAGTTGATCGCCCCGTCCTTCCCCGCACGGAACTGTTCCACCGGGCCAGGGTTCTCGGCGATGGCCTCGACCACCCACGCCTCCATGGCGGACGTGTCGGTGACCTGGCGCAGTCCCCTGGCCTCCACGATCTCCTCGACGGGCTCGCCCGTCTCGAATGCCACCTCCAGCACCTGCTTGGCTGCGGTGATCGAGATCGTCCCCTCCTCGACCAGGCGGATCAGGTTCGCGATGTGCCCGGGTGTGACCTTGCTCTCGGGCAGCCCGATCCGGGCCTTGTTCAGCAGGCCCATCAGGTCCTGGGTCATCCAGTTGGCCACGGCAGTGGCAGGGGCGCCCAGGTCGACGGCCTCCTCCAGGAAGTCCGCGGTGGCCTTCGACGCGCCGACGAGCTCGGCCTGCTTCGGCGCCAATCGGTGCTCGCGTTCGAACCGGGCCCGGCGGGCGGCCGGCAACTCGGGCAGCTCGCCGAGGATCCGGTCGACCCATTCGGTATCGGGCTCGAGCGGGGGGATGTCCGGCTCGGGGAAGTAGCGGTAGTCGAACGCCTCCTCCTTGGATCGTAGGGTGTGGGTGGTGCCCTTCCCCTCATCGAAGTGACGGGTCTCCTGGATCAACGGCTGACCTGCGCGGAGCGCTCCAGCCTGTCGCTCCTGTTCGTACCTCAGCGCGCGCTCGAGTGAGCGAACCGAGTTCAGGTTCTTGATCTCGACCTTCGTGCCCAACTCGGAGGAACCGGTCGGACGGACCGATATGTTCGCGTCGCATCGGAGCGAGCCCTCCTCCATCCGGACGTCGGAGACGTCCAGGGCCTCGAGCGTCGCCCGGAGCTCGTTGAAGTACGCGCGGGCCTCCTCGGGCGAGCGCATGTCGGGCTCCGAGACGACCTCGACGAGGGGCACGCCCGCGCGGTTGTAGTCGATCAGCGCGTAGTCGGCCTGGGCGATCCGCCCAGAGCCTCCGACGTGGGTGGTCTTGCCGGTGTCCTCCTCCATGTGGACCCGAGTGATGCCCACGCGACGAGTCTCCCCATCGACCTGCACGTCGAGGTGTCCCTTGACGCAGATCGGAAGGTCGTACTGGGAGATCTGGAAGTTCTTCGGCATGTCCGGGTAGAAGTAGTTCTTGCGGTGGAACAACGAGTACCGGGCGATCTCGCAGTCCAAGGCGAGGCCGATCCGCGCGATGTACTCGATGGCCTGTTCGTTCGGGACCGGCAGCGAGCCTGGGAGGCCCAGGCAGGTTGGGCAGACGTTGGTGTTCGGCGGGGCCCCGAACTCGTTTCGACAGCCGCAGAACATCTTCGTGCGCGTCGACAGTTCGACGTGGCACTCAAGGCCGATGACGGTCTCGAAGTCCTCCCCCATTGCGAGTCGTGAGCTTAGCCGCTCCCGGCCCTATCCTGGGGCCCATGACCCGGACGGCGGGACCACGGACCGACCGGGACAGCCCTCCACTGGTGTGGGTGGCGTTGGGGGCCGTCTACATCGTGTGGGGAACGACCTACTTCGCCATCCGCATCGTCAATCAGACGATGCCCCCGCTCCTGTCGGCTTCGATCAGGTTCCTGGTAGCGGGGACGGTGATGTACGCCTGGACCATCCGGCGAGGAGACCGGGAAGGCGACCGCCCCGGTCCTCGTCAGTGGCGCGCAGCCGCCATCGTCGGCTGCGCGCTCCTCCTCGGCGGCAACGGCGGGGTGGTGTGGGCCGAGCGAACGGTTCCCTCCGGCATCGTGGCGCTGATCATCGCCCTGGTCCCGTTGTGGATGGCGCTCATCGACCGAGTCCTGCTGCGACACCGGCTGGGGATGCCGACGCTCGTCGGACTGACCACCGGATTCGCAGGCGCGGCGCTGCTCGTCGGGAGCTCGGCGATCGGCGGAGCCGTCGACCTCACCGGGATGATGTTCGCCCTGGGGGCCTCGCTCAGCTGGGCGTCGGGGTCGCTGTACTCTCGTCACGCGCCCCTTCCCAAACGGCCGTTCGTCGGCGTGGGGATGGAGATGCTGTGCGGCGGCCTCGCCTTGGGGATCGTGGCGATCCTGGTTGGCGAGCTCGGCCGGATCCACCCCGAGCGGTTCTCGACGGCATCGCTGCTCGCGCTGGGGTACCTGATCGTGTTCGGCTCGTTCGCCGGCCTCGGGTCCTACCTGTGGCTGCTGCGCAACGCCAGGACGTCGCTCGTCTCGACCTACGCCTACGTCAACCCGGTGGTCGCGGTGTTCCTGGGGTGGGCATTTCTCTCCGAGCCGATCGGCCTTCGCACCGTGGTGGCCGGGGCGATCGTCCTGGGGTCGGTCGCGTTGATCATCGCGTCGGGTGAGGCCACGCCGGCGCCGGAGGCGACCTCAGGCGGCGAGGTCGGTAAGGAGGGGCGGGCGGGCGTCGAAGGCGAGCTCGCGCTCGAGGGCGTGCGCCGCGCGGAGGAGGAGCGTCTCCCCCAGGACCGGCGCCGTGACCTGGAGCCCGACGGGTAGGCCCGCCTCGTCAAGTCCGCACGGGATGGAGATGGCCGGCACCCCGGCCAGGTTGGCCGGGATCGTGAACACGTCGGAGAGGTACATCGCGAGCGGGTCGTCGGCCCGCTCCCCGATCCGAAACGCGGTGGTCGGCGACGTCGGCGACACCAGCACGTCGAACGACTCGAAGGCCTTCTCGTAGTCCTGGATGATCAGCGTGCGGACCTTCTGGGCCTGCCCGTAATACGCTTCGTAGTAGCCGGCGGACAGCGCGTACGTGCCGAGCATGATCCGGCGCTTGACCTCCGGGCCGAAGCCGGCGCCCCGGGTTCGGGCCATCAACTGGATCGAGTCCTCGCCCGGAACCCGCAGGCCGTAGCGAACACCGTCGTACCGGGCCAGGTTCGAGGACGCCTCCGAGGGGGCGATGAGGTAGTAGGCGGACAGCGCGTAGTCCGCGTGCGGGAGCGAGGCCTCGCCGATCGATGCCCCGATGTCCGACAACCGGTCCAGGGCGGACTGCATGCTCGCCCGCACGCCTGACTGCACGCCCTCGCCGAACGCCTCCTTCACCACGCCGACCCGAAGACCGCTGGCTCCCTCCTCGAGTCCTTCCGCGTAGTCGTCGACCGTTCGGTCCAGACTCGTGGCATCGAAAGGATCGCGACCGGCGACGACCGACAGCAGGATCGCTGCGTCTCGCACGCTTCGGGTGAACGTTCCCACCGTGTCGAGCGACGACGCGAAGGCGATGAGACCGTACCGGGAGAGGAGCCCGTACGTCGGCTTCAGCCCCACGACCCCGCACAGCGACGCGGGCTGCCGGACGGAGCCTCCGGTGTCGGTCCCCAACGCCCATACCGCCTCCCCGGCGGCCACCGCGGCGGCCGACCCGCCCGACGACCCCCCGGGGACGGCGTCCAGGTCCCAGGGATTGTGCACCGGGCCGAACGCCGAGTTCTCGTTGGACGAGCCCATGGCGAACTCGTCGCAGTTGGTCTTGCCCAGGAGCACCGAACCCGCCGCCGAGAGCCGAGCCCACGGCGTGCAGTCGAACGGGGGGACATAGCGCTCCAGGATCTTCGATCCGCAGGTCGTGGTGATGCCCTTGGTCGACAGGACGTCCTTGAGGGCGATGGGGATGCCGGCGGCGGACGGCGCGTCGCCGTCCTCGGCGATGCGCGCGTCCGCCGCCGCCGCCAGCTCCCGCGCGAGCTCCGGCGTCCGGGCGAGGAACGCCCCGACTCGCGCATCCACTGCCTCGATCCGCGCGAGGCACGATTCCGTGACCTCCGCGCTCGAGCTCTCCCCGGCCCGGAGCTTCCGTGCCAGCTCGGAGGCGGTGAGGTCGCAGAGCTCGGCCACGCTCAGCCGACCTCCGCGATCGGCGGGACCTTGAACCGGTCGCCCTCCCGCTCGGGCGCGTTGGCCAGCGCCTCCTCGAGCGTGAGCGAGGGCACCGCAAGGTCGGGCCGCATCACGTTCGCCCGAGGGATCGCGTACGCGGTCGGTGGCACATCCGCCGCGGCCACCTCTCCGACCTTCGCCGCGCTTTCCAGGATCAACCCCAGCTGCGCCCTCAGCCGCTCCTTCTCGTTATCGCTGAGGTCGAGCCGGGCCAGCTTGGCAACGTGCTCGATGTCGATCTCGACGGGCATGGCCCGCCAGTCTAGTTGGCGTTGTACGTGTCCACGTAGCCCGGCGGCGGGGTTTCGCCGGGAGCCGGCTCGTGGATCAGCCCATGGCCCTGTTCCTCCGGGATCGGCACGTCGAGTTGCCCCGACGCCAGCAGGGAGAGCATGTCGATCCCCATCTCCACCGGATCGATGGTCCGGACCACCGACCATCGGAAGGCGCCGTCGTCCATCGTCTCCGACAGGTCGATCTCCGTCGGCTCGGCGGCATTGCCCTGGGTGTCCAGGACCAACCGGATCGTGGGACGACCCAGCGCCCGCTCGTGGTTCCGCACGACCACGCCGACCTCTCCCGTCGAGAGTTGGACCAGCGACCCGACCGGGAACAGCCCCACCATCCGGACGAACGTCCGGACCACACGCGGGTCGAACGCTCGACCCGCCCCCGTCTGGAGGATGGCCAGGGCCTGGCGTCGCTCCTCGGGCTTTCGGTACGTGCGCTTGCTGGTGATCGCGTCGAAGCAGTCGGCCACGGACACGATCCGCGCGGGGAGGGAGGGTGCGCGTCCACCCGACAGTGAGGGATAGCCCGATCCGTCGAACGCGGCGTGATGCTCCAGGACGATCGAGAGGGCCGGGTGAAGGGGATCGCCGGTGGTGACGGCGACGAGCCCGGCCCCGTCCACCGGATGCTTCTGGATCAGCCGCCACTGCTCTTCGTTCAGCAACCCGTCGTGCTGGAGCACCTCCCGAGGGACCTTCACCTTTCCCACGTCGTGCAACAGCCCACCGATCCCAAGCGCGATCGATTGCTCGCGGGAGAGGCCGATGGCCCGGGCAAGGGCCAGCGAGAGGATGCAGACGTTCACCATGTGGTGGTACGTGTACTCGTCGTAGGACTTCACCGTGGTGAGCAACAGCGCCTGGGCGGGGTCCTCGGAGATCAGCTCTGCCAGGTGCTCGGTGAGGCGCACGGTCGCGTCCAGGTCCGCGGGACGCCCGGCGAGCAGCCGGGCGGCCGTCTGGCGCAAGAGCTCGAGCCCGGCCGCATAGCTCTGGAGGAGCTCGGACATGCCCGACAAGTCCGCATCGGGGACCATCGGGGTGGCCCGGTTCACACCGATCCATCCCAGCTCACTCTGGGCCTGTTTCTCCCCCATCAGCAGCCTGAGCAGGGCGTCGGCGTCGCTCGGACTCACGCCGCTGCGGAACTCGAGGGATTGGACGCCGGCTTCGGTCATCGTCTGGGCCAGCCGGCTCAACGTGAGCGACTCCCAGGCGAGCAGCGTCGCGCCCATGTAGAAGTTGCCGTCCGAAACGAACAGGACCACGGGCCGACCCCGCGCGTCGCACAGCTCGCCGATCCGTTCGGAGAGGTCCGAGGTCGTCTCGATCCGCTTGGGGTGCTCGCCCGGGTACAACGCGTAGACCTGCCGCGCCGCGGAGAGCGCCCGAAGGAAGTCGCGGGCCTTGACGATCTCGGTCTCCGAAGTCGGGACGCTCATCCCGCGGCTCCGCTCGCGTCGCGAAGGAGCCGACGGGCATGCCGACGGAGCCTCCACGGCAGCTTGGGTCGGGCAGCGCCTTCGCAGAGCAGCCGGAGGACCTCCCGCCCCTCGGAACCCTCGGCCAGCTCCTCGAGTGCCTGCCGGC
>JBKPDU010000094.1:0-10604 GCA_046728055.1 Actinomycetota bacterium
CTCGACCACCGCGTCTGGCCGGGGGCCGAGATCGAGCTGGATGCGGAGGGGATCGGTGTCCTTCGCAACCGGATCGACCGGCAGGGCTGAGAGCCGGGCGAACCTACTTCCTCTTCTTCTTCCTGCCCGCCGCGAGTTCGGCCGCCCTGCGCTTCTCCCGAGCTTTCTTCCTGCGTTCCCGGTCGTGCGCCCACCGCACCCTGTTCCTGGCCCCCCGCCCCACGCTCAGACGTCCTCTTCCTCTTCGCCGCCCCGGGCCAGCTCGGCGCTCCGGTGGCGGGCGGCGTCGATGGCGTTCAGGAACGCGGCCCGCACACCTGCCTCCTCCAGGTGGCGGATGGCCGCGATGGTCGTCCCGCCTGGGGAGGTCACCATCTCTCGCAGTTCGACGGGGTGCTTGCCCGTGTCGCGGAGCATCTTCGCCGAGCCGAGCATGGTCTGGATGATGAGCTCGGTAGCCACGTCTCGAGACAGCCCCAGCAGGATGCAGGCCTCGATCATGGCCTCGGCAAGCAGGAAGAAGTAGGCCGGACCCGAGCCGCTGGTGGCCGTGATCGCATCGAGGTGAACCTCGGGGAGCCGGATCACCTTCCCCACGAACCCAAGGAGCTCCTCGGCGACCGACAGGTGCTTGTCCTCGGCATGTGATCCGGGTGACACCACCGACATGGCCTCGTCCACCAGCACGGCGACGTTCGACATGACCCGGACCACCGGCGCGGGGGAGGCAAGGTGCTTCTCCACGAACGACGTCCGGACGCCGGCCGCGAAGCTGACCACCAGATGCTGCGGCGTCACGTGCTCGGCCACCTGCCCCAGGAGGACCTCGATGTCTTGTGGCTTGACCGTGAGCACCACGGTCTCGGCCCACTCCACCGCCTCGGGGTTGGACAGGGTGGCGGCCACGCCGGTCTGTTCGGCCAGCTCGCGGACGCGCTCCTCGCGACGGGCCGTAACCATGATCTCGTCGGGGTTCCGCCCACCCGAACGGATCAGGCCGGACACCAGCGCCTCCCCCATCTTGCCCCCGCCGAGGAACGCGACCCTCCTGGTCAACCGATCATCTCCCTCTCCGCACCAGGTTCGACAGGAAGAACCACATATTGGCAGGTCGCTCGGCCAGGCGCCGCGTCAGGTACGGATACCACTCAGCACCGTAAGGGATGTACACGCGCACGGGGTATCCGCCCCGTGCGAGGCGGGACTGGAGGTCGCGGCGGACCCCGAACAACATCTGGAACTCCAGGCGCGACCACGGCACGCCGCGACGTTCCGCGAACCGCCTCGTCCCCTCGATCAGCTTCGGATGGTGGGTCGCCACGTGCACCGAGTGGCCCAAGTCGATCAGCCGGACGAAGCATCGGGCGAATGCGGCGTCCACCTCTCGTCGGCTGGTGAGGGCGATCTCCGGCGGTTCCAGGTACGCCCCTTTCACCAGCCGGATGATCGAACCCGGGGGAAGGGCCCGAACGTCCGCTTCCGTCCGGCGCAGCGAACACTGAAGGCACAGCCCCAGTCGATCGTGGCGGACTCGAAGGTCACGGAAGATGGCAAGGGTGCGGTCGACGTACGCGCTGCTCTCCATGTCGATCATCACCACGGCGCCGGCGGTCGAAGCGGCGGCCATCACCCGTTCCATCTGCGACATGCAGAGCTCGCCCGAGAAGTCCAGGCCGAGCTGGGACAGCTTGACCGAGACCATGCAGTCGAGGTCGCCTTCATCGCGGATCCGGTCGAGGGCTCGGACGTAGGCGTTCGCAGCATCAGAGGCCTGCTCGGGCGCCCTCACGTTCTCCCCGAGGTGGTCCAGCATCGCCCAGATGCCGTCCTTGGCCAGCGAGCGGGCGGCCGCGATGGCATCGTCGAGGTGCTCGCCGGCCACGAACCGTGATGCGAGGGCCCGGCCCGGAGGAGTCCGGGTGGCCAACCACCGGAACCAACGGGCCTGGGTGAGCCGAAGGACCGGGGCGTTCATCGCCCCGAACCGTACAGAAACACAGAACCCGAGGGACCTTCGGCTCGCCGGAGGCCGGAGCCTCCAACCACCGTCAGCCCCTCGGGCTCAGGTGCTCCGAGCAACCACTTGCAACTGTCTTGGTTTCCGAGCGGTAGACGCCTTTCGTTGGGCTTTGGGGCCTCCCGAGCCTCCCCGGCCGCACAGCTAGTTGGCTTTCCCAACCGTACGACCAGGTGCGCCCAGTCGGCCTTACGGCTTTCCCAGGGCTCCCCGCGTCGGTTCCCTGACTCAGCCACTTCGGCTGCTCGGAGCGAGGCGAAATGTATCGGTGCCCCTATAGAGCGTCAAGCGCAAGAAGCCGCAGGTCACGTCACATATCCGCAGGTAGCGGCGTCGGGAGAAAGAGTGACAAACCGTTCTGCCGTGTGACAAAAGGAAGGCCTATGCTTTGGAATCGTTGCGCTGCAATGGAGTTCGGTCGAGCACCTCTCGATACACCGACAAGATCTCTTCCGCGGTGGATTCCCAGGAGAACCGGAGGGACATGGCCACAGCGGCCCGACCCATCCGCGCCGCGTTCCGGGGATGACGGAGGAGTTGAAGCACTCGCTCGGCGTGGGCGCCGGGCTCGTGTCCCTCGACGAGGAATCCCGTCACCCCGTCGGCGACGACATAGGGGAGCCCGCCCACCGCGGCAGCGATGGGAGGTGTGCCGCAGGCCTGGGCCTCCAGCGCTACCAAGCCGAAGGACTCCGAACGCGACGGAATCAATACGGTCTCGGCGGCGGCGTAGAAGTCGGCCAGCCTGCTCTGCGGTTGTGGGGGGAAGAACATGACCCGGTCGCCCACCTCGAGTGCCGCCGCCAGTTCCATGAGTCGGCCCACCTCGATCCCGTGGCCGCCACCGCTCGGTCCTCCCACCACGGCGAGCACCACGTCGGCGGTGCCCTCCGGGTCGCGGGCCACCATCTCCGCCACCGCGCGGATCGCGATGTCCGGACCTTTGTGCGCCTGGAGCCGACCCACGAACAACAGCAGGCGAACACCCGCCAGGTGCAGCCTGGCCTTTGCCCCGTCCTTCGGTCGGGGGAAGAAGAGCTGGTGATCGACCCCCGGCGGAACCAGGCTGATGCGCCCTGGGTCGGCCGAGTACAGCCCGACGAGCTGCGCGGCCTCGGCAGGCGTCGCGGCCATGATCCGGTCGGCGTCCCCGATCACGGCTTCCTCACCGGCCAGGCGGGCTGCAGACTCCGGGCGCTCGTCCGGGGCCAACGAGGAGTTCTTCACCTTGCCCAGCGTGTGGAACGACGCCACCAGCGGGATGCCCCAGATCTCCTTGGTGCTCCGTCCTACCCACCCCGACAGCCAGTAGTGCGAGTGGACCAGGTCGTAGCGCGCGGACTCGGTTTCCTGGCGACGCAGGACCCCCCCGAGGAACTCCGGAAGGAACCGGGGGAGCTCCTCCTTGGCGAGCGGGGCACAGGGACCAGCCTTGACCTGGATGATCCGCGACCCCGAGGCGAGCTCCTCGACGTCGGGCCCCCCTCTCCCCTGGCATCGGGTGAAGACGTCGACGCCCACACCTCGGGCCGCAAGGGAATCGGCGGCGGCCCGGATGTAGACGTTCATCCCCCCCGAGTCGCCCGTTCCCGGCTGATCGAGGGGCGAGGTATGCAGGCTGACGACGGCCACGCGGGACCGTGCCGGAGAAGCCATGGAGGAGGCCATGTTCACGATGCTACGCGACCCTGCGGAAAGCGTTGCACCTGCACTTCGTCGTCCGAGGGCCGAGCCGTTACGCGTCGCGCTGGACCCGTCGAAGGCGGAACTCGGCCACCACCTCGCCCACCGGGGCCCCTCCACCGGTGACCGGGCGGCGGGCGAAACCCTCCAGGTCCCCAAGCTCGGCGTGGGTGAGCGCGCCGATGAGCGCCAGGGCCCGGATGAGCGCCGGTCCTGACGCCCGCTCGCCCCCGTCGGCGGCCTTCACCGCGACGCCGAGGCCGGCTTCTGGGACGGCCGCGCAAGCCAGGCCCTCGGCGCCGGACTTCACTATGAGGCCCGCCGAGCGCTCCATGACGGCGGTATCGGTCCGGCTCCTCCCGGCGACGAGGTAGGGGTGGGCTCGCATCGCGGCCGAGCATTCGGCGATCCGCCGGCCCAAGGCACCAAAGGGCTGTGGCCTCCCCAGCCGGGCGTAGAGCGTGGCCATCCCGAGGAGCGGCATCCCGTGGACGGGGACGCCGCACCCGTCCACGCCGATCGCGAGGTCGTCGATGCCGGTCAAGCCTCGGACGGCTCGAGAGACCCGACGCTGGAGGGGGTGGTCGGCCGAGCGGTATCCCTCGCCATCCCAGCCCTGGCGCTCGCACGCTGCGAGCATCCCGGCGTGCTTTCCGGAGCAATTGTGCAGGACCCGGCGAGCCCTCCCCGCCCTGGCCATGGATCGGGGATCGAGCGGCCACCCGGGTGGGTTGCGGAGGGCGGACAGCCCCAGGCCGACCTCCCGGAGGAGGCGCCGAACCGCCGCCACGTGGACGGGTTCACCGTTGTGCGAGGCGCACATCACCGCAACGAGGTCGCCGGCGATGCCGCCGCCGATCGCGCCCAGCGAAACGGCCGCCTGGACCGGTTTCATGGACGAGCGGGCGAATACCGGGCGGTGGGGATCCCCGGCCCACGCCACGAGGCGCCCGCCCACATCGCACACGGCGACATGCCCGAGGTGGACGGACTCCTCCAGCCCGGAGCGAGTGACACGGACCAGGACGGTCCCCGACGCCATCGCGTCGAAGCCTAGGGGGAGCTAGCCGACGTGCGCGAGCCGGTCGGGGCCGCCGTCCGTTGTGGTGAGCGACTCGTCCAGGACGAGGGAGACGAAGGCCTCCACCACCTCGGGGTCGAACTGGGTGCCGGCGCCGTCCCGGATCTCCTCGAGGGCCGCCTCCACGGGACGAGCGGGCCGGTACGGACGGTCGCTGATCATCGCGTCGAAGGAATCCGCCACGGCGAAGATCCTGGCGGACACGGGGATCGCCCGACCGGCCAGGCCGTCGGGATAGCCCGTACCGTCGAAACGCTCATGGTGGTGCCGGATCACCTGCGCGGCCTCACCGAGGAACCGGATGGGAGCCACGATCTGGGCACCGATCAGCGGATGGCGCCGCATGATCGCCCATTCCTCCCCCGAGAGCGGTCCCGTCTTGCACAGGATGTCCTCGGGGATGCCGACCTTGCCCAGATCGTGCAGGAAGAACCCGTAGCCGAGCTCGACCGCCTCCCCCAGGGCGGGATCCATCCGGCGGGCCAGCGCCATGCCGAAGACCTGGGTGCGCTCCAGATGTCCCCGAGTGCTCCGGTCCTTGGCCTCGATCACCAGGGCCAGGCCCTTCATGGTGTCGATGTAGGACTCCCGGAGGGAAGTCACGACCGACTCGAGCTCGGCGCTCCGCTGCCGCTCGAGCTGGTACAGCTCCCCGAGTTCTCGAGCGAACACGATGAGCTGCTCCTGGACCGTGGGAAGCTCGGGGTCCGGGCCCCCACGGACCGGCTGGGGAAGGTTCTGCTCTGTCATCGACGCGGACGGTATCGCAGCGAGCAAGGCGAAATGCCGGATTAGCCTGCCGTTCTCCAAGGACGGGGTCCATAGGGCCTCCGGCCCAAAAGACAAATCCCCCGTTGGAAGGTGTGAACGGACGAACGATGTGGACGAACGTTCGGGAGGGGTCCCCCGAGCGAACCACACGGCAGGCTCAGGACAGGACCAGCGAGGGGTCGTCCTTGTACCGCCGTTTCAGCTCTTCCTGGACCCGGTCAAGGACCTCGATCACGGCTGAGCGGTCTCTGGAAACCTCCTGCTCCTTCGCTTCGAGCACGTCGACGGCGCCGCTCAGCTGCAGATCGTCGAGCGCGGCGGGGTCGGACAGACCCGCGTCCATGACCAGGCGCTCGACGCGCCGCCGTGCCTGGAGCATCTCCTCTTCCGGCAGCACGACCTTCACGGCTTCCCCTCGTGAGGTGCTGTGGCCTTCCGAGGAGAGGACCTTCGACAGGCGCTCCACGAGGCTGCCCGCCTGGCCGGTCCCGCCGCGGCGATCTACCTCGGCCTTCAGGATCTCCGCGCGGCCCTGGACCAGTCTGCGAAGCAGGGACAGGTACTCGCGCTCGGCCAGGCACTCGTCCCGGCGGCTCCGAAGCTCGTCCAGGGACATGTGGACAAGGCCGTCCGCGTACTGCGGGCCAAGGATCCGATCGATCCGGCGGGTTCCACCCAGCTCCGTCACCCTTACTCCATCGGCCATGGGGCAAGGAGATTGTAGGGCCGGGATCCTACGGCCGCCTTCGTTCAGCAGACGGCGATGAGCGCGAGGTAGGGATTGACGGCCTCGCCCCCACCCGGGTGGTACTCGAAGTGGAGATGGTTGACCCCCGCGTCGCCCGTGGCCCCGACGTATCCGATCACCGTTCCGACCCCGACGCTCCCGGTGCTGCCGTAGGAGGACATGTGCGCGTAGTACGTCCAGTCGCCGCCCGGTCCGTACACGATCACGGCGAGGCCTCCAAGGGTGTTGGCGGTCTGGACGGCGTTGCCGGGCTGAACGGCCACGATCGGCGTGCCGTACGGGGCGATCAGGTCGATCCCCTCGTGGACCCTGCCGCCCGGCCGAGGCCACCCGAACGAGTCGACGAAGGAGTTCGGTCCCTGGACCGGACAGGTCGAGATCGGCGCGCCAGGGATCGTGTTCAGCCCGAGGACCGAAGCCAGGCGGTACTGCTTGCGGATCCGGTCCACCTGGGCCTGGATGTCCGAAACCTCGGCGGAGATAGCTTCCTTGCTCTCCTGGAGCTCTTGGGCCTGGGCGGCCTGCCGTTTTGAGAGGTCCGCCAACCGGACCTCCGTGCGTCGAAGCTGCTCGGTGGCCACCCGGTTCTGGACGACGAGGTCGGAGTCCGCCTGCGCCATGTTCCCCAGGAACTCGATGCGGTCGGAGAACTCAGAGAAGGAGTTCGATGACAGCAACAGGTCCAAGGTGCCGGCCGGCCCGGTCTCGAAAGCCAGCACCGCCCGTCGCTGGAACCGGAGGCGGATCCGGTCGATCAGCCGCGACAGACGATCGTGTTCTGCCTGCGTCGCGATGAGCTCGTCCTGGGTTTCGGTCAGCCGGGCTTCGGCGGCCTGCCAGGCGGCTGTGACCTGGTCCAGCCGGGCCTGCGCCCCCGCGAGTCGGGCCTTAGCCGCGTCCAGGTCGGACTGCGCGCCAGCGAACGTGGAGGAGGTTGCCACGAAGCCCGCCACGACAGCGAGCGCGACCAACGATCGAAACCCTCTCCTGAGTGCGCTCGTCCGGGTCTCCTCCGCCGTCATCGGGGGCGCCGCCTCAGGGCGAGCGGAGGCTATCATCCGGCATCGGGCCGGGCAACCAGCCGCGGACGACATCCATGCCCTGACCAGGGGCGATATCCTGCGCCGGCTAGGATCTCATGGTTCCGGCGACTCCCGCATGGCCTCGATGAGGATCTCGGCCACCTCCGGGCGCGAGAACTCCGCCGGAGGCCGCTCGCCGTTTCGCAGCATCTCCCGAACCCTCGTGCCGGAGAGTAAGACGCGGTCCTCCTCGCCGTGGGGACACGTCTTGGGGGTGGCCATGCCCTCGCACCGATTGCACCAGAAGGAGTGTTCGAACATGAGCGGAGTGATGCCGAGCTCGCCCGGTTCGAACTCCTCGAAGATCTTCTGGGCGTCATAGGTGCCGTAGAAGTCGCCCACCCCCGCATGGTCCCGTCCCACCACGAAGTGCGTGCATCCGTAGTTCTTGCGACAGATGGCGTGCCAGATGGCCTCCTTGGGGCCGGCATACCGCATGGCAGCGGGGAACACGGAGATGAGGGCCCGGTCCTTCGGGTAGTAGTGCTCGAACAGGACCTCGTAGCAGCGCATGCGGACCTCGGCCGGCACGTCGTCGCCCTTCGTCGCCCCCATGAGCGGATGCACCAGCAGCCCGTCGACGGTCTCCAGCGCGCACTTCTGGATGTACTCGTGGGCCCGGTGGATGGGGTTTCGGGTCTGGAACCCCACCACGGTCCTCCACCCCCGGCGGGCGAACTCGGCCCGGGTCTGTTCGGGTGTGCGCCGATAGGCCTCGAAGTCACCATGCTGCGGGAGCCGGATGACCCGAACCTCGCCCGCCGCGCAGTAGTCGCCCACGTCGTGCAAGGCGCGAACCCCCGGATGGGCCAGATCTTCGGTGAGGAAGACCGCCATGGACTCCTTCTTCTTGTCTCGACGAAAGATCTCCCGAACCTCGAGCACGGCGAGCGGTCCCTGGCCGCCGCCCATGAGCGTCACGGCGTCCGAGCCTCCGATCCGTTTGACGTCCTCGTCCGTGAGGGAGAGCGTCACCGGGATGGTCCAAGGGAGTCCATCGGCCAGACGCATCGTTTCCAGGACGGAGTGGTAATCCTTCTCTCCCTGGAACCCGGAGAGCGGGGACAGCGCGCCAACCGCGAGCATCTCCAGGTCCGAGAGCTCGCGTTCGCCGACCTCGATCTTCGGGTGGTGACCGGCCTCCGCGGCCAGCCGCTCGGCCTCCGCGCTGGGCACGAGCAGATCGACCAGCGTCCCGCCGTGCGGCGCGATGGTCTCGTTCGGGGTCATGGAACCGCCTTCCTCGCCGGTAGGTTCGTTCAGGACGACAGAGCATAGCCGTCGGATCGACGAGCCTACCCTGGGCAGCGACATGCCTCCGGCTATACTCGGCTCCCCTCGAGGAAGGCGGCCCCGCCCTGAAGACGCTGCTCAGCGACGCCGACGTGGCGGAACGGAACGAGCGCTTCGAGTCGGCCCACCCGAGCGAGATCGTCCGGTGGGCGGTGGAGGACTCCCGGCTCGACCGCATCGCCCTCGCATCCGCATTCCAGGCCGAGGGCACATGCGTGATCCACATGGCCACGCAGGTCCGGCCCGACGTCCCCATCCTGTTCCTGGAGACGGGCTTTCACTTCGCCGAGACGCTCGCGTTCAAGCAGCAACTCACCGACCTGCTCGGGCTGAACGTGGTCGAGTTGATCGGGGAACACACCGTCGAGTCGCAGGAGCGCGCGTTCGGGCCGTTCCTGTACGAACGTGACCCCGCCCACTGCTGCGAGATCAACAAGGTCCGGCCCATGTTCGAGGCGCTCCGGGGCCTCGACGCGTGGATCACGGCGTTCCGCCGCGACTCCTCACCGACGCGGGCGAACGCGCCGATCCTGGACCGCTACGAGCTCGAGCCGGGGAGGTTCATCGTCAAGGTCAACCCAGTGGCCAACTGGACCCGCGGCGCCGCGTGGGCGTACCTGCGGGAGCACGGCCTGCCCCACAACCCCCTATACGACCTGGGGTACTCGTCGATCGGCTGCGCCCCGTGCACCCGGACCAGGTTCGTGGGCGAGCCGGAACGTGCCGGGCGATGGGCCGGTCTGTCGAAGTGGGAGTGCGGGATCCATCAGCGGGAGTCCGCGGAGCGGGACGGCGTCGGGCTGACTTAGGCGACGACCCAGAGAGCGTCTCGGGCCAGGCCGACGGAGAGCACCGTCCGGTCGCCCATGACGTCGCCATCGACCTGGACGGGGAACGGCCGCTGCGACGTCACCTCCACGTGAGCGGCATCGTGCCGATAGTCCATGTCGCGGCCCTTTACGTGGCGGGCGGAGCCGAACATCTGCCACGCGATCCTCAACACTCGGCGGCGTGGAAGCGTTCGAGCGGTCAGAACGTCGAGTCCCTCCTCCAACGAGGCTTCCGGGGTGACCCGTACTCCACGTCCCTTGTAGTAGGTGTACGGGTCGGTCCGCCCGATCAGCACCGAGATGGCCGGCACCGGCTCGTCGCCGTCGACGCTCACGGTGAGATCGGGGATCCGCCCCGCGTAGCTCGCAATCACCTCCCGAGCCACCGCCCGGAACGCCGCCCGCTCGAACGCCTTCTTGGTCTTGGGGAACTTGGAGTCCAGTCGGGCCATGGCTGCCGCGTCGACGCCGGCGCCACAGTTCACTCCGAAGTACCTCCCCTCGGCGATGCCCAAGGTGAGCTTGCGAGCCTTCCCGTCGAGAGCGCGCGTGATCAGCACACCGGTCGCCTCCACCGGATCGAGCGGCATGCCGAGCGCCTGGGCCAGGATGTTGGTCGCACCTCCGGGGATGACGCCGAGGACGGTGTCCGTTCCGGCAAGCCCGTTGACCGCCTCGTTGATCGTCCCATCGCCGGAGAACACGACCACCAGGTCGAGGCCGTCGAGCGCGGCCTGCGCGGCCACCTCGGTGGCGTGGCCGCGCTCCGCCGTCTCCAGCACCTCCAGCTTGAAGTCGGCCGACAGCGCCTTCTCGATGACGGCCATGGTGGGCCGGGACACCGTCCGGGCCACCGGGTTCACGATCAGCAGGACGCGGTCGAACCGGCGCATGCCGCAGGAGTATGACAGCCGTGATCGGGGGTGGCGCTCAGGCCCCACCCGATACCGGCGGGAGGAGCGCAACCTCCTCGCCGCCGGTGAGTGGCCGAGTGTCGGACGCGCGTTCGCCGTCCACCACCACCGAGCCCGCCCGAGCCACGCTGGCGAAGCGCTCGCCGTAGCGCTGGGAAAGCGAAGCGACGACCTCGCCAACGGTC
>JBKPDU010000095.1:0-6890 GCA_046728055.1 Actinomycetota bacterium
CGCAACCCGAGCGTCACCGAGATCAAGAAGATGCCCAACCGCGGCCACTCGCTGACCATCGACCACGGCTGGCAGGAGGTCGCGCAGACCGCGCTCGACTTCGTCAAGCGGTTCGTCCCGGCCAAGCCGAGCTAGCCGGCCCCGATCCGGAAGCTGAAGTACTTCTTCCCCGAGCCACACGGGCACGGGTCGTTCCTGCCAGCGCGTGCAGGCATCGCTTGCTCCATTCGCCCCAGATTTGCCCCAACATGACACGATCGGCGCCGACGATGACGACGAACGTGCAGGTGAAAGGGGCTCCGGGGGTGGGACTCGAACCCACAACCTACGGATTAACAGTCTGATCTGGCCGGTTTCGGTGGCAGGGCGAATCAGGCCGGAATGTGGCCTTTGACCAGCACTTTGCTGACCAGCGCTGACCGTCAATTTGCAGCGTCTTGCGGTCCGTCGCGGGACACATGCGGAACACATCTGGACGGTGCGGCGCTCTGATGCGCCATCCTCTATCCATTGCTCCTGCAAATCGCGGGATTCAGTCGAGCCGGGAGGGCGAATCGTTCCCCGGCTTACAGCTTTCATGAAGAGATCGCCGTACGTCGGCGGCAGCCGATGTTGCGGTGGGCCGGGCGGGCGGGCCCCGACCGGCCCGTGCGACCTCGTCGCCCGCTAGAGATTGAGGTCGAGGAACGCCTGCGCGGTCTGCGAGTCCGTGCGGTACTCCAGGTTCGGCCCGTCGCACCGCCAGCTGAAGGTCCACGTGTTGATAGCGACGACGGTGTCGCCGTGAAACAGCGGACCTCCCGAATCACCGAAGCAAACACCCTTCGTGATCTTGAGGAACCGGTCCGGGAACGCATCCATTGCTGGGATGGCACTCACGTCGCGGTAGCTCCTAATGCCGTCGAAGATTGTGATCGCCTTGGGTGAGGCAGCGCTACCCGTGATAAACGCATCCGTGCCGTAGCCGACAACGGTGAATGTCTCGTTCGTCAGGTCGAGATCGTTCAGGTAGCCAGCGTCGGCGATCGGGGCCGGTGTCACGCCGGCGACCGAGACATCGAGGAACACGAGCGCGATGTCCTCGGCTGGAGGCGCGAGGCAGGCGTGTTTCGAGTTGCCGAAGCACGGTCCTGCCGTGAACCAGTCCGGATGTACGACGATGTGGTCGACAGTGTAATAGGGCGCGTCTCCTTCGGGATCGAACGAAATGCGTAGATCGTCGGGACCGAAGCCGTCAGGCCCTTCCTCGACGAGGAAGTCTGTGCAGTGCGCAGCGGTGAGAACCACGTCGCCACGAACAAGCGTCCCCGAGCAAAAGTCGAACCAGTCGCTTTCCACCTGAAGTTGGAGCACGCCGACGTTCGCGTACCTGTTGGTTGTGTCCGATGTCCCTCCGATCACCGCGCCTGCCGGGGCGGCGAGGAGCATGATCGCGAAGGCTGCAGCTGCTGCCACGAGCCTCGCGGAGCCAAGTCTCAAGCGCATGGTTCCCCCTTACCAGATTGTTTGCTGCGGCACGCTAGCGGGTGGTGGAATTGAATGCAATACCGTCGCGCGGGAGCCCACGCGGGGCGACATCGTTCAGAGCTCGCGCGCGCGAGCGTGCTCTCGCTGAACGCGAGTGGAGCACGATCGAAAATCCTGCGCGGGTTCGATTCCCGCCGCCTGCACGAACCTCCGCAGACACAACAGGGCTGGGCGTGGCGCTTCAGCCGCCGGCCTTGGAGAGACCAGGCTGTTCGGCACGGTGCATGGAGGATCCTCGATGTATGACAACATCAACGACTTGACCCCGCATTGATCCCGGGATGAAGACGAAAATCGAAGGCTAACGACCGCAAACCGACCCGGAACCGCAACACCAGGCAAGACAAGAGAACGAGCCCCGCGACCGGAGGTGGTGAGAACCGTTCCCGAGCCGCCGCGGGACCACCGCGGGACCACATTTCGTCGAGACACGCCGGGGACGAGTCAACACCGCCTTCTACCCGGGCCCTTGCAGCTCCGGGGGTGGGACTCGAACCCACAACCTACGGATTAACAGTCCGCCGCTCTGCCAAATTGAGCTACCCCGGAACGACCCAGCGAGTCTACCAATGGGCCCTCGCGCTCCTTCGTCGCGCGCCATTTCGATAGGCTCTGCCGAACCACCGATCGAAGGGGGCGTTGCCATGAAGTTCGTAATCGGCGTGATCGTGGGGTTCCTGGTCGGCTACCAGCTGGGGCGAAGTGGCGAGAGCCTGACGGGCTCGGCAGGACGGTTGGGTCAATCCGCGGTCAACCGCGCCCGGACCGGCATCCAGGCCAGGCTGGCCAGGGACGGGGATGCCGTGCGCTAGGCTCGGCCGCGCTACTCCAGATAATCCCGGAGCTTCTGCGACCGCGAGGGGTGGCGAAGCTTCGACAGGGTCTTCGACTCGATCTGGCGGATCCGCTCCCGGGTGACCCCGAACTCCCGGCCGACCTCCTCGAGCGTTCGGGGGTGGCCGTCGAGAAGCCCGAACCGGAGCTGGATCACCTTCTTCTCCCGTTCCGACAGCGTGTGCAATACGGCTTCGAGCTGCTCCTGGAGCAGGATGAACGAGGCGGCGTCGACGGGAACCACTGCCTCGGAGTCCTCGATGAAGTCGCCGAGATGGGAGTCCTCCTCCTCGCCGATCGGCGTCTCCAGCGACACCGGCTCCTGTGAGACCTTCAGGATCTCCCGGACCTTGTCGGCGGGGATGCCCATTTGCCGTCCGATCTCCTCGGGAGACGGCTCGCGCCCGAGGTCCTGGAGCAACTGGCGCTGCACCCGGACCAGCTTGTTGATGGTCTCTACCATGTGCACGGGGATGCGAATGGTTCTCGCCTGGTCCGCGATGGCCCTGGTGATGGCCTGGCGGATCCACCACGTGGCGTACGTCGAGAACTTGAAGCCCTTCGAGTAGTCGAACTTCTCCACGGCACGGATGAGCCCGAGGTTTCCCTCCTGGATGAGATCAAGGAACAACATGCCGCGTCCCACGTAGCGTTTGGCGATCGAGACCACGAGTCGAAGGTTGGCCTCGATGAGCTTCTTCTTGGCAAGCTGGCCGTCGCGCTCCACTCGGCGGAGGAAGTCCTCCAGGTCCTCGTGGGCCTTGGGCCGCCAGCTCTTGGGGATGCGGTCGCGGCCGATGCCTTCGACCTTGCCGAACTTGTCCTGCTGGTGCTCCCGGATGGCCACGACCCGCTCGACCACGGCCCGAAGGCGTTTCCCGTCGACCTTGCTGTCCACGCTTGCCTGGAAGTCATACAGCTCCGTGGCGAACTCCCCGGCTTCGATTCTCCTGGCCAGGTCCACCTCCTGCGCCGCCGTCAGGAGTGGGACCGTGCCGATCTCCTTCAGGTACATCCGGACCGGGTCGTTCGTCGGCGCCTTCAGTAGGTCGACGTCCAGGCGGGCGGCCACCCCCGGCTCCACCAGGTCGTCCCCTGGGACCTCGATGACCTCGATCCCCTCGTTCCGAAGGTGTTCCTCGACCTGGGTCAGGAATTCCTCGATCTGCTCGGGGGTGAAGTCATCGACGGGGACGGCTTCCAGCAGGTCGTCCGAGGTGACGAACCCTCGTTCTCGGCCGCGGGCGGCGATGGATTCCTTCGCCTCCTCCAGACCGAGGTCTCGCGCCACTTCGGTCAAGGGGTCTCCTTGCGTGCGGGGCTTGGTGGACCGCCGGAAGTGTACGAAACCGCCACCTGCGGCGACCCATGGAAACGACGGGGTCCCTCAGACGGCGTCGCCGCGTCGCTCCTTCAACCGACGGAGCTCGCCGTCGGTGGCGATGAGCTCCCCAAACAGAGAGTCGTATTCCAGATGCGTGGTGGGGTTGAGCTTCTGCAGGCGCCGGCGGAGGTCCGCGCTCTTTCGGCGGAGCGCGAACTCCTGGAGCCTGGCCCAGACGTCCTCGGCGTAGTCCAAGCTCTGGTCGCCGTCGAGGGGTTCCAGGGCGAGCGCGGAGGCCGCACGAGACAGCTTGCCGTCGTCGGAGCCGGTCACGACCCTCCGGACGTCGCCCTCCGCAGCCACCAGGAGCCCGAACAGCTTCCGGTTCTGGGCCGACTGGAAGTGCTCCTCCGAAAGGCGCTTGGACACCTCGTGATAGATGCTGGTATCACGTGCGAGGAGCCGGAGCATCTCCCGCTCCACCCTGTCGTTGACCGAGGCTCGCTTCATGGCCTGGCGAACCTCGGCCGGGCGCCCCGACGCCCGGCGCTCCAGTGATAGCAGGACCGAGGTCTCGGCCACGCCCGCCAGCTCCGCCAGCCGGTGCGCGTACTCGCGCTGGCGGACCGGATCGGTCAGACCCTCCAGGATGGGCAGGGCCGCCGCCACCGCGGCGCTCTGTCCCTCGATGGTCGACAGGTCGTGACGCCCGACACCCCGGAGGAGCATGTACTCCACGATCGGCTGAGATTGGGCTGCGAGGTCTCGGAAGGCGTCGGCTCCGCGCTGCCGAACGAAGTCGGCAGGATCCAGTCCCTCGGGCAGGATCAGCACGACCGGCTGGATGGGGAACTGCTCGAGGAATCCGAACGCCCGCTCCGCGGCCCGAGCCCCCGCCTCGTCGGAGTCGAAGGCCAGCACCATCCGTTGTGCGAATCGTGACGCCAGGCGGAAGTGACCCTCGCCGAGCGCAGTGCCGCAGGTCGCCACGGCGGTCTTCATCCCAGCGCTGGCGAGCGCGATGACGTCGGTGTAGCCCTCGACGATCACGATCTCGCCGGCCTTGGACACGGCGGCCTTGGCCCGATCCAGGTTGTACAGGACCTCGCCCTTGCGATAGACCGGAGTCTCCGGCGAGTTCATGTACTTCGGGCCCTCGTCGCCGTCGCCGGGAAGGATCCGGGCTCCGATCCCCACCGCTCGTCCCGACAGGTCGTGCACAGAGAACGTGACCCTGCGCCGGAACCGGTCCCGGACGTTCCCGGTGGCATCGCGGATGGCCAGGCCCGCTTCCATCAGGATCTCCGGGGAGAACCGCGGGGCCAGGCGTCGAAGCAGGAAGTCGGAGGCCCCTGGGGCATAGCCGATCCCGAACTCCACAGCGGTCTCCCGGTCGATGTCCCGGCTCTCCAGGTATCTCCGGGCCTCCTCGCCCTCGGCCCGATCCACGAGGGTCTGGTGGTACAGCGCCGATGCCTCCTCGTTCGCCCGGTGCAGGGCCAGGCGCCGGGAGGCGGCCCGCCGGTCCGCCGGCGTGTCGCCCTCGTATCGGAGCGACACCCCCGACTCCTTGGCCAGGCGCTCGACGGCCTCGGTGAACTCCAGTCGCTCGACCTCGCGCAGGAATCGGATGGCGTCGCCTCCGGCGCCGCAGCCGAAGCAGTAATAGACCTGCTTGGACGGGGACACGGAGAACGACGGCGTCTTCTCAGTGTGGAACGGGCACAGGCCGACGAACGAGTCGTGTCCGGCCTTCTTCAGGGTGAGGTACCCGGAGACCAACTTGACCAGGTCGGTCCGTTCCCGGACCGCTTCGATGTCGTCCTGCCTGATCCTTCCTGCCACCACTCCCCCAGCGCTTTACAGCAGCCAGCCTTGGGGAAGGAAGAGCTGTTCGTAGACCCGCAGCGCGTACCGGTCCGTCATTCCGGCGATGTAGTCGGCCACGCGGGTCGGCAGGTCTCCAGGGGCCCGATGGTACTCCTCCGGGACCTGGTCGGGATGGTCAAGGTAGTGGGCGAACAGCGACCGGACTAGCGCGATGGCTTTGTCCTGCTCGGACCGGGCCTCATCGCGCAGATAGACCCGTTCGAACAGGAAGTCCCGGAGCGTGTCGAGGGCTCGGAACGCATCGTCGGACATCCGCACCTCCGGCCAATCCACGCTCCGGTCGACCAGGTCGGTGACCAGCGTATTGACGCGCTCGGCGTGGGTTCGACCCAGGAAGCGCAGCGGGCCGCCCGGCAGCTCCGCTGGATCGATCACGCCCGCTCGGACCGCATCATCCACGTCGTGATTGATGTACGCGATCCGGTCGGCGAACCGAACCACCTGCGCCTCCAGCGTTGAGGGCGCCGGCATGGACCACGTGTGGTTCACGATGCCGTCGCGGACCTCCCAGGTGAGGTTCAGCCCGCGCCCGTCATCCTCCAGGTAGTCCACCACCCGCAGGCTCTGCTCGTTGTGGCGGAACGGCCGGCCCAGGAACGGCGTGAGCGCCTGCTCGCCCAGATGGCCGAACGGCGTGTGTCCGAGGTCGTGACCGAGCGAGATGGCCTCGGCCAGGTCCTCGTTCAGTCGGAGTGCGCGTGCGGCCGTCCGGGCGATCTGCGAGACCTCGAGGGTGTGGGTGAGACGGACCCGATAGTGATCGCCTTCGGGCGCCAGGAACACCTGTGTCTTGTGCTTCAGGCGCCGGAAGGCCTTCGAGTGGACGATCCGGTCTCCATCTCGCTGGAAGCAGGTCCGGAGGGCGTCGGGCTGTTCGGCTCGCTCGCGTCCCTTGGACTCGGCGGCCAGTGTGGCGTGCGGGGCCAGGGTCTGGCGCTCGATGTCCTCGGTGCGCTCGCGCGGCGTTGTCGTCACGCGGCCCATCGTAGCGCGAGGTTGCGACACCGCGGGTCAGTGCCGACTGGGCATCTCGCGGTCGGCTCCGTCAGCAGCGTCAGTGCATAAGCGACGTCGCCAGATACGAAGCACTCGAATACAGACCCATGATGAGCGAGACGAAGTTCAGCGCGATCGCGATGTTGGCCCAAATCAGCCTGTCACGAGGCCAGTTCGAACCCTTGATCTGACTGCGACCGACGATCCCGAGGATCAGCCCGATGGCATGGCCCGCGGGCACGAGGATGAGCCCGATGGCATGGCCCGCGGGCACGAGGATGAGCCCGGAGATCCCGGACAGGCCGAAGCCGACCATCCC
>JBKPDU010000096.1:0-16921 GCA_046728055.1 Actinomycetota bacterium
CCCTGACCCTGGTACTTCCGGGCAACCGAGACCACCAGCCGAAGGTTGGCCATGATGAATCGCTGCCGGGCGGCCTCGGCCTTCTTCACGGCTTGGCGCGCCTTCAGGATGCTCTTCTCCGAGCGCAGGCGACCGGCACGGAGCTTGTCCTCCGACTCCTTGCCGTGCTCGATGATGATGGCCAGCTCGACCTCCTCCTCCTTGGTGAGGAGCGGCTCTCGGGCCGCAGCCTCCAGGTACAGGCGGAGGTCGTCGGCGTCGTCTGTGCCCAACGGGCGGGCAGGCTCTGGCATCTAGTCCTTCACTCTCCTCCTCCGGGTCTCCCCAGGGCGTGTTTTCCCGCTCGGGGAGGTCTCGGGGACCTTACATAGTACGTCGGCAGCGGGGCGGCTCGAAACGAGGGCTGCCGTGGCACGTCGCGTACCCATGGTACGGGCGGTCCCACCCCTTGTAAAGGCCGCCAATTGTTAAGACATCGTGACGACGTGGTCTATTCCCCCAGCTAGAGTCCTCTTTCCGCCCCGATCGGCTTACAGCCGCTGGCCGTATGGGCCCATACCTCCTTGTTCGTCTCAAGAGGGCTCATGGCTCGATTCCGCCGCCCCCGCCGACGTTACCCGCGGATTCGCGGTCGATTCCCCCCTCGAGGAGTACTCCGATCCCTACCCAGGGTCCTGGATCCCGATCCGGTAGGCCTGGCTCATCCAGCCCCGAACCTCGTCGTCCAGGTCGTCGGGTGAGCGGATGTGGAAGGAGTAGATGAAGTTCCCTGGTGGGATGAACTCGACCTTGGCGAATCGAGGGCTTTCGATCCGCCGTTTCAGCCAGAAGCTCGCGCGCAGGCCGCCCATCTGGAGCGTGACCCCGGCGAATCGGACCCGGACCATGAACCCGATCCCGGTCTTGACCGGAACGGTCCTCACCCCCGGTCCCAGATCGCGGATCATCCGGGCGAACCGTCGGTACAGATCCACGACCTCCTTCGGCTTTCCCCGAACGTGGTCCCGGACGGTCATCCGGACGCATGAGTGCCACATGTCGCGCGTAACGAACCGCTGCCCGCATTTCGGGCAAGTCCACAGCGGCTTCAGCTTCGACCGTTCCCTGGCCGGCATCGGCGCGTCGCCGGTATCAGGCCGACGTGGCGCGGACCGAGGTGACGGGAGCCAGGTGAGGAGCGATCGTCCTCCACGTCTGGCCGCCATCGGCCGAGCCGAACACCTCGCCCGACGTGGCGCCGAAGTACAGCCCGAGTGGATCGCCGCCGTCGTGCCCGAACGCCTGGCGAAGGACCGTGAGGTACGCCTGCTCCTGTGGGAGCCCGTGGTCTCGGGCCACCCACGTGCTGCCCGCATCACTCGTCTCGTACACGCGGACCCGGCCGTCGGGCATGACTCGATCTCGGTCGGCGACCAGGGGGATGACGAACGCCCGATCGGGTCGGTGCGGATCATGGACGAGCGGGAAGCCGAAGTCCGACGGCAAGCCCTCGGCGATGTCGATCCACGTCTCGCCGCCATCGTCGGATCGATACACGCCGCCGTGGAACTGCATGAACAGCCGCTCGGGGATCAATGGCGACCGGTACATGTTGTGGACGCACAGGTCGATGGTGGTCTCCTGGGCCTCATCCGGTAGGTACCGAGGGACCAACCCCTTGTTCCCATGACGCCACGATTGGCCTCCGTCGTCCGTGAGCCACACACCCACCGCGGAGATGCCGATGGCCAGGCGGTCGGGATCGCCGGGCCAGGGACAGATGGAATGGAGCGCGAGGCCGCCGGCGCCCGGCTGCCAGTCCTTACGACTCGGCTGATCCCACAGCGCGCGGTTCAGTGTCCAGGTTCGACCCCAGTCGTCGCTTCGGAACAGCGCGGCCGGCGCAACGCCGGCCCACAGGACCCCGTCCTCTTCCCCCGGCTGCACGATCCAGATCCGTTCGAGCGTCGCGTCCTGCCCGTCGGGGAGCCTCAGCCCGTCGGCCTGCGCCCACTCCTCGGAGAGTGGGTCGTCGGTGAAGAAGACCCGCGGCCCGTACTGACCGTGGGTGACCGACGCAAAGTACCGCCCCGACCGCGGGTCGCGCACTGCATATTCCACGGTCTGCCCGCCGAACCGGCGGGCGGCGACGTCCACCGGACCTCCGCGCTCCCCTCGAAGGACGAACAGACCCTTCCGAGTCCCCACGAGCACCTCGGCGCCCTCGGCGCCGCCCGAGATGGAAGGCAGCACGTGAATGCGATCGTGTCCTCGGACCGGGGCGTCGGGCGTGGCCCGCTCCTCGTTGACGAACACGGCGATGTGCTGTCGGATCCTGCCCTGATCGTCGAGGACCCATCCGGTTAGCCGGGGATGCGTGCGCTCCAGGCTCTGGAGCAGTTCACCGACCGTGGCGCCATCGATCTCGATCTCGCGACTTCCGGCCAGGTCGCGAAGCGGCGGACGAAGGGTGACGATGGCCATGCGGCCAGAGTCTAGCCGGGCTCGACGACCGCGGAGACCTCCACCTCGACCAGGATGGCCGGATCGATGAACTCCAGGCCGCCGACGGTTGTGTTGACCGGACGGACGTCGCGGAACACCTCCCCGTGCGCCCGCGCGGCGTCCTCCCAGCGCGAGGCGTCGGCAAGCAGGATGCGGGTCCGAACGACGTCGCCGAACGAGGCGCCCAGCTCGGAAAGGGCCTCGCCGATCGTGGCCAGGGCCGCCCGGGTCTGGCCCTCGACGTCGCCGAGGTACAGGATGGTGCCATCCTGCGCGGCGGCCGCCGTCCCGGAGACCTCGACGACGCTCCCCACCCGCACCGCTCGCGCATAGCCCATCACCGTCGCCCATGGCCGGTTCGCCTCCACCTTCGTCCTCATCGCTTCCTCCTCCACCGATGCGTGTCGAGTACAGCGATCGTAGGCGTCGCAAGCGGGAGGTGATGATGGGCGCGCACCGTTCCGGTGGCGGGTCGGCAAGTACCCTTGGGCCGATGGCCGAACTGGACATCCCCGAGAGTCGGTTCGTGGACCTCGACGGGCCGGTCCACTACGTGGAGTGGGAGGGCCCCCCCGAGCGAAGCTTCGTCCTCATCCACGGCCTCGGGGGCTCCTATCTCAGCTGGGCGGGTGTGGGACGACGACTGTCAGAGCACGGACGCGTGCTGGCGCTCGACCTGGCGGGATTCGGCCGGACCCCGCGTGACGGGCGGAGCAGCAAGCTCAGCGCGAACCAGGTGTTGTTGGCCCGGTTCATCGACCAGGTGATCGGCGGGCCAGCGGTCCTGGTGGGCAACTCCATGGGAGGCGCGATCGCCATGCTCCAGGCCGCGTACGAGCCGGCGTCGGCCGAAGGCGTCGTGTTGAGCGCATCGGTGTTCCCGTGGGCTCGGGGTGGCGTGCCGTCGGCTCTCGTGTTGACCGGCTTCGCCCTGTATCGGGCCCCGGGGATCGGCGAGTGGGTGGCCAGGACGCGGCTCACCGCGATGTCGGCCGAACGCATCGTGCGCCTGGGGTTTCGGATCGTGGCCATGAACCCGGCCGCGGTCCCCGAGGAGCTGATCCGAGCGCACATCGATCTCCTGCTCGAGCGGCAGAAGGACCCCGACATCGGGCCGGCGCTGGTGGAGGCGGCGCGCTCCCTCCTTCGCCTGGGCGAACGGGGCGAGCTGGCCCGCTCGATCCTGGATCGCGCGAAGTGTCCGGTCCTGGTGATCCACGGCTACGGTGACCGGCTGGTGCCGGTCGCCTTCGCCCAGGCGGCCATCGCCAGCCATCCCAACTGGCGGGTCCGCCTGCTCCCGAAGGTGGGCCACGTGCCGATGATCGAGGACCCCGACCGGTGGATGGCCGCGGTGACGGGGTGGCTCGAAGAGGTCCTCCCACGAGGGCCGAGCTCCACCCCCGATCCGAGTCCGGCCTAGGAAGCTAGACTCCTGCCTCCTTGCACATCTCGTTCAGCGAGTCGTCGATCGCTGCGGCGAGACCATGGATGTCGGGCATCCCGTCCCAGTCTCCAGTCAGGCCGAAGGCCATCACGCCTCCCAGCGACGAGCAGGCGATCGAGAGCGCCGAGTTCTCTCCGAGCGGCATCGACGGATAGCTCGCCACCAGTCGGGCGCCGGCGAGGTACATCGGCTGTGCTGGTCCCGGGATATTCGAGACGACGAGGTTGAACCACGCCCCCCGTGAGGCCGCTCGGGCTGCCGCGGCGAGCAACCCTCCCGGCGCGTAGGCGCCGAGGCCGATGATCGCGTCGGCCCCAAGCGCCATCATCGAGTCCTTCAGGAACCGGGTCCCCGCCCGAACCTCGGCCAGACGGCGCTTCCCCGACATGGCCCCGACCGGCACGTCCACGAACGCGGGCGCCACGCGGTTGGCCACGCCCACGTCCGCGTCGGTCCTGACCGAGACGGGAACCATCACCCGCAGCGTGCTCCCTCGCGAGCGCTCTCGCCGGGCCTTCAGCAGCTCGTGCAGGGCGCCGGCCACCACCGTCAGCACCACGTCGTTCACCGTCCCGCCGAGGGCGTCCTTCACGTCCTTGAACCGCTGGAGCGGCGCCTCGGTGATGGCGAACCTCCGGTTCGGACCGATCGTGACGTCGAGCGGGCTCGGCGGCCGGGCTCCCATCCCGAGGATGCTGCCCACGCCCGAGGCGATCGTCCGAAGCCCGAGTGCCGTCAACGCAGGAGCGTTCAGCACCTGGCCCACGCCGTCGAGCACGGCCTGGACCGGGTGCGTGATCTGATGGAGGACGGCTTCCCGCGCGAGATGCGCCGGAGCTGGCTCGGGCTCGGGCGTCCACGGAGGAGGCGCCGCCGGTTCGGGGGGCTTGGGGTCGACGTCGTAGAGCGCCGCCGCGAGCTCCATCCCGGAGACGCCGTCGACCATGGCGTGGTGCACTTTGAACAGGGTCGCCACGTGACCGTCCTCCAGACCCTCGATCACGTACAGCTCCCAGAGCGGCTTCGTCCGGTCCAGGGGTCGAGAGAGCACGCGCTGGACCACGTCCGTCAGCTCCCGGCGTCCGCCGGGAGCGGGGAGCGCCGAGCGCCGGACGTGGAACTCCAGATCGAAGCGCGGATCATCGGCCCACACGGGCAGCCCGAGATGGCCGGGGACCGTCACGACCTTCCTGCGGAACCGCGGCGCGAGATGGAGCCGTGAAACGATCAGGCCGGCCACGTCGTCGTATCGAAGACGACCGTCCGGCCGTGATGACGGGTCGAACACCGAGAGCGCGGCAACGTGCATGTGCATCGCCGGCCGCTCCAGGTACAGGAACGACGCATCCAAGGCGGTCAGTCTCTCCGGTGGCATTCGGGTCTATCCGCGGGGCCGGATGCCCACCTCGTCGAGGTGACGCAGGAGGTCGGCCGGATCCTCGTACACGCGGTACGCCCCGGCACGTTCCAGTTCGTCCTGCCCGTAGCCGCCCGAGAGCAGGCCGACGCCGAGCGCTCGGGCCCGGCGAGCGGCGAGCAGGTCCCACACGCTGTCGCCGACGACGACGGACTCGGCGATGGCGACGCCGAGTCGTTCGGCCGCGGCCAGGAACAGGTCCGGGTCCGGCTTGGCGTGAGCCACCTGGTCACGCGTCACGACGGGGACGACGTCGGGAATCCCGAGGAGCGGGAGCACTCGGTCGGCGTTCTCCATGTCGCCGCTCGTGGCGATGGCCCATGGGACGCCGGCGTCGGACAGGTACGCGAGGAGCTCGCGGGAGCCCGGGAGAAGTCGCACCATCCCTGCCCGGTGCTCGAACGCCTCCGCGTGGAGCTTCTTCAGGCGCTCCCGCTCGTCCGCGCTGACTTGCCGACCGGTCTCACGGAGGAGCGCGTTGGCGAACAAGCCGCCGCTCATCCCGACCTTGCGGTGGATCCGCCACACGGAGAGCTCGATGCCAACATGGTCGAGCGCGTCCTGCCACGCCAGGACGTGCTGGTACACGCTGTCGACGAGGGTCCCGTCGAGGTCGAACAGGAACGCGATGGTCCGTTCCATCTTCGGCTCCTCCAGGCCAGAGCCTACTCCAGCCCGGCCCGGCGGCTCCCGTCATGGGACCTGCGGCTCCCGGGCGGTCGCCGCCCGGGCCAGACTGGCGGCGACCGCCCCCACCAGGATCAGCGCCCCGCCGAGCGCGATGCCGACCGTGACGGACTCGCCGAGGAACAGGACTGCGAGCACCCCCGCGGCGAGCGGCTCCATCGCGGAGACGATCGCCGTCCGGATGGCCCCGATCCGCCGGATGCCCTCCAGGAGACAGACGAAGGCGGCCGCGGTGGCCAGGCCCATCCCGACCACCGGCCACCACTCGCCCCAGCCGCCGGGGAGCGAACCGTTTCCGGTGAGCCAGGCGAACGAAAAGAGGCCGAGCGACGCACCCGCACTCACCCACATCGCGCTCGTGAGCGGGCTGGTCCGCCGCAGCACGCGATCGGTTCCGACGAGGTAGGCGCTGTAGACGGTTCCCGCACCGAGCGCGGCGATTACCCCCCGCGCTTGGATCGACAACCCCGTTCCGGTCGCCACGACGACGGCCGCGCCGCTCACCGCGCACACCAGCGCGAGGACCGTGAGCCGCCCGGGCCGGCCACCCCCCACAGCCCAGGACATCAGCGTGACGACCACGGGATAGACGAAGAACAGCAGCGTGACCGCGGCCGCCGTTCCGTGCTCGAGAGCCAGGAAGAACAGGGTCGCCTCCACGGCGTAGCCGCACACCGCGAGCACCGCGAGCCCGGCCCGCTCGCCCTCCGCCGCCCCCAGGGGGCGGCGGAGGGCGACCAGCAATCCGAACAGCACCACCGCGGCCACTCCGAACCGGATGGCCAGGAGCGAGTACACGGTGATCCCACTCTCGAGCTCGTGCTTGCCCAAGACGACGACGGAGCCGAAGCACAGAGCGGCCAGCGCCACCAGTGCGCCTCCGACCGCCTCACCTCGCGTCGCGGAGGCCTGCGCGCTACCGGTCGACAAGCTCGATCCGCATCCGCTTGAAGTCCTTGCCCTTGCTCTCGGTCTTCACCACGCGGACACGGCCCACCTCCGCCGTCGAGCGGACGTGGGTGCCGCCATCGGCCTGCTTGTCGACTCCCTCGATGTCGATCACCCGGATGGGATCCACGAACTCTGGGATCAGGTTCGCCTTCGTCCGGATGAGGTCGGGATCGACCAGCGCTTCGCTTCGCGGAACGAACGAGACGTGCACCAGGCGATCCTCCGCCAGGGCCTCGTTCAGTTTCCCCTCGACCTCCCGTCCGAACTCCCCCGACATGCTGGGGAGCTCGAAGTCCATGCGGGCGACGCCGACATCCATCGATCCTCCCGTCACCTTCGCGCCGTAGTCGCGCCATACGATCCCCGAAAGCGCATGGAGCGCGGTGTGGGTTCGCATGAGGATGTGCCGGCGGTCCCAATCGATCTCGGCCGTCACGACGGTACCGCTCGGTGGTGGGTCACCTTCGATCACGTGCTTGAGCGTGCCTTGGCTCTTGATGGTGTCGATCACGCGGGCCTTGCCGTCGCCCCACGTCAGCCACCCGGTGTCGCCGGGCTGTCCGCCGCTCCGCGCGTAGAACACGGTTCGGTCGAGCACCACGCCGTCGGTGTCGGCATCGACCACGTTCGCCTGGCACGTGCGGGCATACGCGTCGGTCGAGAAGAGCTCTTCGGTCATCGAGGCAGAGCCTACCGAAGGCGTGAAGGTCGCCTGCCCGCCGTTCAGCCCTCGAAGTCCTTCTCACCGCCCCGGATGGGAACGGACAACCAGTTCTCGCCGGGCGGGATGGGGCAGCTCCACTCCGGGTTGTAGGCGCAGTACGGGTTGTACGCGTCGTTGAAATCCATGACGACGCGGCCATCCTTCGGCCGCTCGACCTCCAGGTACCGACCCGCGCCGTACGTTTCCTTCCCCGACGTCGCATCGCGGAACGGGACGAACAGGTCCTCCTGGTCCTCCGACTCGTACAACGTGATCTCCGCGGGTTGACCGTCGACCCGGAAGCGGACCTTCCCCGCACGGCGGTAGACCTGCGTTCCGCCGGTGGTGGTCTGCATCACGATCCGTTCGTCCCGGTCCACGTCCACGTCGAGCTGTGTCTCGATCCGAAGGCCCGAGTCCTCCGGGTAGTATGCCAGTCCCGTGAACGCCGCCCGTTGGTCCGATGTGAGCGGGGACCGCGGGTCGTCCCGGAAGAACTCATCCTTCGCCCTCCGGAACTCCTCGAGCTCGCTCATACCGAACGCAACCCGGGTATGGCGTCACGGATTCCCGGTCAGGAAGGCGCCCACCCTGTCGACCAGGAGGGGGATGGCTTGGAGCAGCGCGATCTCGCTCTCGAACATCAGCAACTCCGAGCTCGGTAGGAGGTCGTGCATGATGCGACCGAGCTCAGCCGGATGGATGTCGTCGCCTTCGATGCAGATCAGCAGGGTCGGCGCCTTCACCGCGCGCAACAGCTCACGGTCGGGAACCGGCCAGTCGTCGATGACTTCTCGGATCGCCCGGGCCAGGCCATCGGGGTGCTGGTGCTCCCACATGATCTTGTCGACCTCCAGCTTCCACGGCGTCTGCACGTACTGAGCCACGCGCTCGGGGTCGGACACGATCGTCGCCAGCGCCTCCTCGGGGGTCTTTCCGTCGAGGCTCGCTGCGAGCTCCCGGTACCGGTCCTTGAACCCGAACGGAAGGTCCAGCGCCGCCGGCAGGAGCCACACCATGCGCTCGAACCGGTCGGGATCCCGGATCACGAGGTTAGCGATGGCGCCGACGCCGAGGGAGGTTCCGATGGCCCGTGTCGCTTCGTATGTCGCGGCCACGGTGTCGAGGTCGTCGGCGAAGTCCTCGAACCGATAGCCGGTCGGCGGGGCGCTCGACCGGCCGTGGCCGCGGAAATCGAAACGCACCTTGGTACCGGGAACCATGGGCGTGAGCGCCGCGAGCTCCCGGCAGTTGTTCGTTAGACCGTGTGCCACGACGGTGACCGGCTCGCCCTCGCCGTCCACCTCGCAGTACAGGGTGACGTCCTCGGTGATCACCTCGGGCAAGCGAACACCTCCGTTCGAGGGCTCGCGTACGATACACGCGGAGGCGGCAGCGTGGCGGAGATCGAGGTCCGGCGTGCGAGCAGCGAGGACCCACTGCCCCGGTTCCGCGTCACCGTTCGGGACGAGGACGGGTCCACCAGCGTCCACGAGGTGACGGTGTCGCTGGCCGACTTCGAGCGACTCGGCCGGAAGTTCAGGGGGCTCGACGAGTTCGTCCGGGCCTCGGTGCAGTTCCTCCTGGAACGGGAGCCGAAGGAGTCGATCCTCCCCTCGTTCGACGTTTCCAGGATCTCGAGCTACTTCCCCGAGTTCGAGGACCAAATCTCTCAGACGTCACCGTACTGATCGATCTTCGAGCGCGGCGAGTCCTCGGTTTGCCTGGTCGGAACCGGCTTCACGCTGGGGCCCGTCCATCGCCCGTGGGTGTTCGGGGATCGACGATGTCGTCCTGGCTCGCCAGCTGCCCCCTGATGGTCGTGGCCCATCGGTAGAGGACCGCCGTCACGAGCAGGAAGACGATCCCCGACCCGATGAGGATGAGCCGGACCCGGTCATCGCTCCACACCAGCGACAGCACCAGGGCCGGAACGATCCACCCGAGGTTGTAGGCGATGTCGAACAGGCTGAATCCCCGGCCCCGGAAGTCGTCTGGGAGCGCCTGCTGCATGATCGTGTCCGCTGAGATCTTTCCCAGGAAGAACCCGAGGGCGCCGATGAACGTGATCGCAGAGAAGCCGACGATCGTCTGGACGCCGCCGAACAGGATGACGCCGATCCCGAGCGCGGCCATGGCCGACACCAGAAGCCGGTACGGGGGGACCCGGTCCTTGAGCTTCTGGGCCAGCACCATGCCGATCGCCGCGCCGATCGCCCCGAAGGCTCCGGCGATGGCCACGACGGTCTTGTCCGAGTCGGAGCCCGAGAGCAGGTCGCGCGCCTCGAGAGCGAAGACCAGGGCCACGAACCCGAAGAACTCCATCCGAAGCGCCTGGAATCCGGCCAGGCCCAGGGCGGCGGCCGGCCGGCCGAACACCTCGCGGAGGCCGGTGGCGATGTCGCGGAAGACGCGACGCACCTCCTCGGCGAAGCGGGAAGTGCGGCGCTCGGACTCCAGGCGGTCGACGGAGCGGGCAACCATCGCCGCGGCCAGGTACAGCGCCGCTCCGAGGAGCGCGACGACCCACGAAGGCGCGAGCGCCGTGCCGACCAGGGCGACGCCGCCGCCGACCACCTGGAAGATGGCTCCTCCCGCCTGGGACAGGCCGTTCGCCTGCAGCAGGTCCCTGCCACGCACAACCGCCGGGATGCCCGCGGACTTGATCGCCAGCAGGATCCGGGTGCAGGCCAGCGCGACCAGGATCGCCAGGATCAGGAACGCGTCGGGGAGAGAGTCGCCTCCTGCGGCGAGCCCAAGCGCAGCCAGGGCGACGACCGCCGCCCGGAACAGGTTCGACCGGATTAGCAGGAGCTTGCGGTCGTATCGGTCGATGAACGCGCCGGCGAACGGACTCACCAGCGTGTACGGCACGTAGAGCGCGAGGACCACGACGAGCAGATATCGGGCCGACGGTGCGCTGGCCACGTCGAACCCCTTCTCGCCTCCGAACGCGATGGATTTGGCCAGCGACGCCTGGACCATGCCGTCGGCGGCTTGAGCCACGAATTGCGTACCCATGAGTGCGGAGAAGCTCCGGTTGGAGAACACCCCGAACAGCCCGGCGAAGAACCGGGAAACGCCGGCGAACGTGCGGTCGAGGCTGGGCTTCCCCACCCGGAGACCGACGGCCACCGCCGTGGCCAGGCCGAGGGAGATCCACCCATCCGGCGTGGTGAACGGAGCTCGACGGATCGACACCCAGGCGATGGCCGCGATCACCGTCAGGGCGATCGAGATGCCGGGAACCAGCGCGACCTTGAGCCAGACATCGTCGAGCTCGAACCACCTGGCCGCGATCAGGCCCGGGACGACGAGAAGGAGCGCCAGCGCGAACAGCACCCAGAGCGTGTGGCCCAGGTTCCCGAAGATCCCCGGATGGTCCGCGTACAGCGCCGCGGTGGCGGCTTCCGCCGCCCGGGCCGCATCGAGTGTCTCCTGCGACGGGCTGGCCAGGTTCCGTCCGGTCACCAGCGCGATGTCGTCACCGATCTTGAGCAGATAGTCCGGCGGGGGCTCCCGGTCAAGGAGCGCGGCGTTCTCCGTGTTCCCGTTGAACTGCCGGACCAGGAACACTACGGGAGGCTGCGGGTACCTCCGCTCCAGGGCCTGGACCTCGGCAGAGAAGCCGCGTGACATTTTGTTGTACGTCGGGTCCGTGAGCTCTGTCGGTCGGCTCCCCAAGAAGTCGTGCACACTGCCGAAGTAGGACATCGACCGCTTCACGGCATCGCCGGGAAGACCGGTCCGTGAGACGTTCGTGAACGTCTTGGCCCAGCCGTACGCCTGGTACGTGTCCCCGAAGTTCAGGATGAACACGACGGGCCGGCCGGGCTCCCGCGCGACCACCGCACTCGCCGCCGAGAGCGCCGTCCGGGTGGGCTGGTCGATCCACTGGTTGTCGGGGTCCGCCCACTGGGAGGCGTCGCGGCCGCGGACCCACACGAAGGCCATTGACCCCACGAGGAGAGCGATGCCAAGCACCGCCACCGCGCGGTTGCGGCCCAGCACGCGATCCCCGCCCACGCGGTTCAGCAGCCACCGGACGGCCACCCACAGCCCCAGGCCAAGGAGCGGCATGAGCGCCGCGGTGGCGTTCATGAACCGGTAGTACGGGTACGTCTTCCCGACCAGGAAGCCGAACACCCCGAGCAACGGCAACAGCCACATCGCGGAGACCGTCCCGAACGTGTCGGCCGGGCGTTCGTCCTTGCGTGCTCGGTAGATCACCCACCCGATGGCCAACAGGATGAGCGGGAACGTGATGAGAGGCTGCAGCGAGCCAACCCATCCGCTCAACCGGTCGAGGAAGACCTCCTTCGTGTAGGGAGGAGGCAGCGCCGCGTCGGCGAGCGACCCCTTCACGCCCCACGGTCCGGCCAGCCACGACCCCAGTCCCAGGATCATCCCGGAGCCCACGGAGAGCAGGCCCGGGCCGTCCCGACGGAGCGCGGACGAAAGCGAGAACCGACTGGTCACGAAGTGCAGGGCGAAGACCGCGAACAGCGTGAGGCCGAAGATCACGCATGTCGTCGGGTGGGTGAACGCGGCAGCGATGCCGAACAGGAACAACGCAGACCTGGCTCCCCAAGACGTCTGGCCGGGCTCGTAGAACGCGAGGATGAGCGACAGGAGATAGAGCACCGTGATGTTGTCGAGGTACCCGACGTAAGGCGTGGTCATGAACAGCGCGGCCGTGGCCATCATCACCAACAAGAACAACAGCGGGTCTCGGTGCCGCCGGTAGGAGAAGGCGCCGAGCGCGAGTCCGGTGAGGATGGGGATCCCGATCATCATGAACGCGCTGAACGTGTACAGGTCGATGCCGGCCACCCGCTGCAGCACCGATCCGTAGAGCGGCACCACGACCCGGTACCCGCCGGAGAACATGCTGAAGGGGCCCCACTCCCCGGCGACCAGACCGGGTTCGTCGTGCATGATCAAGTTCGACCGCCACGTGTACCAGGCCGGGTCCCGCGTGGGGGCGCTGATCGAGGGGTCTCGAAGGAAGGTCCAGCCCAGCGCGACCAGCAGGATCAGGATGGCAAGGATCAGGACGGCGGGGCGCCCGAGGAACCGGCTCCCAGGCTCCTGGGCCGGGACCACGTCCCGCGCAGGAGCTTCCCTGGTCACCGCCATCCGATGGGTTCCTCCCCCTTCATCGTTCAGCTCGCGCGGGCCTCGGGGAGGCACGGGAGCCGGGACAGCATAGAGGAGGGGAACGCAGCGAAGAAAACCGGGTCGTCCTCTCGGCCGGGGACGGGTGTGTTCCGGTTCTTGAACGTCTGCTGCTGCGTCATCCGCACGATGAACTGCGAGACCTCGGTCAGCGTGAAGCCGTTGTCCGCGAGCTCGTCCATGTTCAACCAGATCTCCGTGGCCCGGACCTTCTCGATCAGCGGCACGCCGTCGTCGTCGTCGAACGCCTTGCGGACCAGCGAGTCGATCTTGTTGACATCGATCATGAACGCGCCGGTCACCGCGGGGTCCCGTTGGGTCCCGTGGTCGGCCGTGAGGGCCATGACCCACTCTCCCCTGCCGACGGATCGGTCGAGGAACGACACCAGCTCGCGAAGCGCCTCGTCCTGGTAGGTGACCGCGTCGGACATCTCAACGCCGTCGGCGCTGAACAGGTGGCCGATCGTGTCGATGGCCTTGTAGTTCACGAACAACAGGTCGGGGACGTCGTCCTTTCCGAACCCCTCTCGCTCGATCACCGTCTCCACCAGCCTGGTCTGGTACGGGGTCCGGGCCGGCGTGTCGAACCCGTTGTGCAGCTCCGTGAAGGGATGGCCTCGCCATGCCTCATCGAGCCGTCCGTCGGCCTGGTCGAGCGCTCGGGTGTAGGTCGTAACGGGCGGGAGCGCGTTCACGTAGCTCGGGAAGGTGAAGTAGGGCGCCATGGCCGGCGTGAGGTTCCACACGTCGGACTCGGCGCCGGCGGTGGGCCCGAACTGCGCCTCGCGTGTCACCGCCAGGTCCCTGTCGCCGCCACCCCACAACGAACCATGCCCGATCATCATGATGTGGGCCGAGAGGCTGGCGATGGCCCCGACGATCGGGCGGTTGCCCATGTGACGGTCGTACAGGTCGGCCAGGCTCGGCTCGAGCAGGAACGCCGGGCCGTTCGCGTTCGGCTTCTGGATGAGCCCGTTCACCCGGATGTACTCGTCGACGAAGCCGGTGCGCATGGGGAAGGCCCCGGTTCCGAGGATGGAATGCCCGGTGGGTGTGTTCGAGGGCGACGCGCCGGCCGTCACATGGGTGAACCAGGCGCCGTGCGGCCCGAGTGAACGCAGGTACGGCCAGTCGTTCGGCCACCGGTTCAGAACGTCCATGCCTCCCGAATCCCAGATCAGCATGACGAGCAGCCGGGGAAGCGGGCGGTCCTCGGGAGGTAGCAGGGCCTGGCTCTGGGCCGTCCCGTCCGGCGCGGGGAAGTCGTACTTCAGGATCGCGCCCTCGGTGGGTGCGACGTCGGCGAGCGTGATGGGGCGCTCGTACACGCCGGGTCGCACGTAGCCCGGGCCGTACAGGAACAGGGGGACGTCCTGGGTGTAGTCGAACGGCGTCGAGTGGGTCAGCCCCCCGTTCACGAAGTTCGGGTCCTTGGGAACGATCTGGACGTCTCCACTCCGCCCGGGGAAGTATCCCCGCCAGGTCCGGAGCAACACCTCACGAGAGAGGTTCGCGCAGACCTGCTTCGCCAGCGCTCTCCCGGAGACCTGCGTGGGAACCGGAAGACCGCTCGTTCCCGCGGGCGAGGTCGCCGACGTGCCATCCGACGACGTGCACGCCGAAGCGAGCAGCGCGACCACCACGAGCACACGACGAGATGACCTCACGGGCGGGTGCGCAACCTAACAGACGCCTTCCCGACAGGTGTGGAGGACCGGCCCGGGCCTGGGAATCGCGATACCGTGTCCCGTCGTGTTCGGACGGCGCCTGCTCGTCCTCCTCCTGGTGCTCGCCGTGATCGGTGTTCCCGCGGGCGTGCTCCGGGCGGCGTGCGCAGGGAAGTCGTGCCCGGCGAGCGTGGCGCATGCTCGCGTTCCGTTCTGCCCGCTCCCGAACGAGCTGAAGGCGAAACTGACCGCGGGGTTCCGCGAGGGACGGTCACCCGACGTCATGGCGGTGACCGGGCGCCACGCGGTTGCGGGCTCGGAAACGACGGGCCCCTGGCCGTCGGTCGCCGAATCCTCATCGGTCACGGCGGTACCGATCGCGTTCTTCGGCACCGGGATCGAGCGAGGGGCGATCGTCCCCAGGCACACCGAGCTGGACGCGATCGCGCCCACCCTGTCGCGGATCCTGGGGTTCGGCCGACCACACCCCGAAGTCGGAGCGGGAACCGCCGTCGCCGGGATCACCAACGGAGAACGGCCCCGGCTCGTCCTGGAGGTGGCGTGGAAAGGCGTCGGGACCCACGACCTCCGCGGGGATCCACGCAGCTGGCGGTCGCTCCGTTCGCTCATGCAACGGGGTGCGGGAACGATGGCCGGGGACACGGGTTCGCTGCCGCTCGATTCCGCGGCGGCGCTCACCACGATCGGCACCGGGGGTCTCCCATCCCAACACGGGATCACCGGCACGCTGGTGCGGAACAAAGGTGGCAGCGTCGTGCGCGCTTGGTCGCCGGGGTCTCCGCGCTCCGTGATCGCGACGTTGCCCGACGACCTGGACCAGGAGATGGACCAGCGTCCGCTCATCGGCCTGGTCGCGAGCGACGAAGCCGATCGCGGGATCGTCGGGGGCAATTGGTACCTCGGCCACGACCGGGATTCGATCGTGGTGGCGAGCGGCCGTTCCGCGGTGCCGGCGGCCGAACGGCTCCTCGCCGAGGGGTTCGGACGGGACGCCGTGCCGGACATCCTCGCCGTGGTGCTGGACGGCTCGCTCGACTCGATGGACCGGCGAACCCGCGAGCTCGTAGCCGCGGCGGAGCGAGCGGCGGGCGGTTCGGTGGCCGTTGCCGTCGCCGGGACCGGAGGCGAGGACGGAACGGGATCGAACGAGGACGCCATCCGGGTCTCCGATGTCGTCGCGCAGGTGCACACCCGGGTCCCGGGCGAGTCCAGCGTGATCGCCGGCACCGTCTCGGGAGGGCTGTTCCTCGACCAACGATCGTTGGCGCGGGAGAGGATCTCGGGTGACGCCGTGGTCGACGCGGTCCTGGGCGTCAGGGCTCCCGACGGAACGTCGGTGTTCGAGGACGCGTTCCAGGGATTCGCCGTCTCGTTCGGGAGGTACTGCTGATGATTGACGTCGCGCCCTCCCGACCTGCTCGGGACGCCACCGCCCGCACCGTCGTCGTCATCGTCGCCGTCCTGCTCCTCACCGCCGGCGTCCTTCGGATCCTCGAGCCGGGCCGGGTCGCGTGGGTTCAGGCATTCCTCATCGTGTTCGGCTCGCTCGTCGTCCAGGCCATGCCGTTCGTGCTGCTGGGGGCGGTGGCCTCGGCGGCCATCGAGGTCTTCGTCCCGATGAACGCCCTGGAACGGCTGGGCGGGCTCCCCGGCTGGCTCCAACTCCCCGCGGCGGCCATGGCAGGCGTGGCCTTCCCCATCTGTGAGTGTGGCTCGGTGCCGGTCGCCCGGCGACTGGCCGCCCGTGGCCTCTCGCCGTCGGCCGCCGTCACGTTCATGCTCGCTGCGCCGGTGCTGAATCCCGTGGTGATCGCGTCCACGTTCGTGGCCTACCGGGGCCGGCCGTCGTTGTGGACCATGGTCGTCGGACGATTCGCGCTGGGGATGGTCGTGGCCATGATCGTCGGGTGGGTCATCGGCGGCCGGAGCAAGGAGGAGGTCCTGCGGCCTCGGTCCGACGAATCGAACGTGGCTCTGCTCGAGCCGGCACCCCCCGAGGCCAGGTGGCGAAGGTTATTCCTCCACACGGGCAACGACTTCGTGTTCATGGGCCGATATCTGTTGGTCGGCGCGGCGGCCGCGGCCATGGTACAGACGTTCCTGCCAGCTTCATTCGTTTCGACGCTCGCCGGCACGCCAATCTTGGACATCGCGGTGATGATGGGCCTTGCCACCGTGCTCTCGCTCTGCTCGGAATCCGACGCGTTCGTTGCGGCGTCGTTCGTCCAGTTCGGCCCGGCCGCGCAGCTGGCCTTCCTGGTGACGGGGCCGATGATCGACCTGAAGCTCGCGGCGCTGTACGCGGGCACCTTCCGCAGGGGGTTCCTGCCGATGCTCGTGGTGACGGTGTTCGCCACCACGCTGGT
>JBKPDU010000097.1:0-5815 GCA_046728055.1 Actinomycetota bacterium
CGACGGGAGCGGTCTCGACTGGAGCAGTGGAGGGCATCGGGAACACCATACGGCCGCCGTCACATGAGGACGGCACGATGTCGCGGTGCGAACCCGCACCGCGACATCGCGCCGTGATCCTGCCGACGGGCTCCGTTACCCGGTCACTCGAGGGAGCACGTACCACGCGAGGAACGCGAGGATCGCCAGGACGATGATCACGATCGCCGTGTACTTGATCGCCGCGTACCCCACGAGCGAGTTCGACTCTGGCTCGTGGACCGTCGGTGGCTCGTGCACGTGCTGATCCTGTTGGTAGCTCATCCCGTCACCTCCTCTCGTTCCGCGAGCGTTTCACCCGGGACCGGTTCGTCAGCTCGCTCGCCGGTCCAGAGCCCGTTCCAACTGAGCCTTGGTCATCCGGGAGCGGCCCCGGATCCCACGATCCTTGGCCTCTTCGTACAGCTGCTCGTAGGTCCGTCCGCCGGGCCCGCTGTGCGAGCGGAACCCTCCGCGGCGCCCCGAGGAGATGTCCTCGACGGACGTCCGGCTGGCCTCGTCGGCCTCGCCGGCTCGCGCCCGCTCCTTGTTCACGGTGCGCGCCGCGATCTCCTCGGCGACGTCCTCGGACTCGCCCCGCTGGCGAAGCCCCTGCTTGATGTGCTCGTACTGCCGCTCGCGCTTCTCGTTCCAGGCTCTCTGCGGCATGGCTGGCTACCTCCTGACCTCGTGGCCCCGCTCGGCCGCGACGGTCCTCCACCCGCCGACGAACCCGCCGATCACGGTGACGACCCCACCTGCCAGGACCAGCCACATTCCAACCTGGAGATCGTCCAACGCGTTCACGACGTCCGCACGGATGGTCTGGATCAGGAACAGCACGAACGCCGCGATGCCGAGCGCCCCGGCCAGCCGGATCAGCCACCCACCGCGGGTCGCCAGGCCGATCAGGCCGAGGATTGCGATACCGATCACGATCGCGCCGGCCGATGTGATGAACCGCGAGCCACCCGACAGCGTGGTCCGGTAGAAGGCCTCCCAGCTCATCGAGGTGCCGGCGATCCCGTTCACCCAGTCCACCATGGCGCCCACGATCAACAGGGCCGCGCCGGACAAAGTGAGGATCACCCGGCCGAGCATCGAGCCGACCGGCATGAAGCTCACCACTTCCTCGCGCCGCTCGCCCACCCGCTCCGGGTGCTCGTGGACGGGGGTGGGAGAGTTGGTCCGCTCGACGACCGTCGGGTCGTTACGGTCGACCACGATCGGCTCGTCCTCCTTGACTGCCGTCCGATTCCGCCACATGTCTTCACCCCCTTGGTGCACGTGGCGTGCCGGATATCCCAGCCCTCTCGGGCCGATCACCCTGGGGTGTTCCCCCGAGGCCAGGTCCTCAAACACCCGGTTAGGAGGGCGCGTTTGCGAGTGGTGACGGCCGGGTACAGCGTCACCTGAGGCGAACGCGTACGGTACGCCGAGCCTGAACAAGCGTGGGGGCCGGGCTCCTCAGGGCGCCCCCTACCCCTCCCGTCGGAGACCGGCCCTCCCCCTTCCCCATCGAGGACGTGACGTCCCCCGGGATGGTCGTACACGCGTACGACATTCGGCCGATTTCCCTCGGCACCCTGCCCCGCCTAGGCTAAGGACGCCTGCAGCGCCCTGGGAGGGGGATCCGGTCGATGAAGTTCGGGCGACGATCGGCGTTCCCCGTTCTGTTGGCAGCGATCGTCGTGTCATCGTTCGGTGCGCCGGCCGCGGCCGGCTCGTCGCGACCGCCGGCGCAGCTGGCGGACCGCGATCACAACCACCTCTCCGACGACTTCCAGGCCGAGCTTCGCACGGCTGCCGCCCGAACCCGATTCCCCGTCCTGGTCACCTTCTCCGGCCCGGGCGGGGTCGCATCGGCGCATGACGCCGTCGGTCCGTTCAGAGTCACTGACCGCTTCGACCTGATCAGGGGGTTCGCGGCCGTCATGACCCCACGGCAGGCCGAGGCCCTGGCCACGTCGCCCGGCGTCTTTCGCGTGGAGCGGGACTTCGCCGTGGAGGCGACGATGGACGCGGCCGACCGGGACTTCGGCACCGAGGGTGCCCGCCAGGACTTCAACGTCACCGGCCTGGGCGTGGAGGTGTGCGTCGTCGACACCGGCGTCCATCCCGCGCACGAGCAGCTCGACTCCAAGACCTCGCTCGGCTCCTCTTCCATCGACTTCTTCGATGCGGTGAACGGTTTGACCACTGCGTACGACGACCACGGGCACGGGACGCACGTCGCGTCGATCGCGGTTGGCGACGGTACCGGCGGTCCGCAGGCCGCGACCTTCGGGGGCGTGGCCCCGGGCGCAGGCCTGTCGGCCGCCAAGGTCCTGAACTCGATGGGCTCCGGCCTGGCCAGTCAGGTGATCGCCGGCATCGATTGGTGCGCCGCCCGTCCGAACGTCGGCGTGATCTCCATGAGCCTGGGAAGTTCCACGGCCTCCGACGGCCGGGACGCCATCAGCCTGTCGGTCAACCGGGCCGTCGTGGAGCAGGGAAAAGTGGTCGTGGTTGCCGCGGGCAACTCCGGCGACGGGCCGAGCACCGTCGGCTCGCCCGGCGCGGCCGCCCAGGCCATCACGGTTGGCGCCGTGGCCGAGTGGTCCGCTCCATCGGGCGCGCCGAACCACTCGGACGGGGTGTACCTTCCGCACTTCTCCAGCCGCGGCCCCACGCTCGACGGGCGGATCAAGCCCGACGTCACGGCGCCGGGCGTCACCATCACCGCCGCGCAGGCCGGAACGGCCAGCGGCTACGTCACGTTCAGCGGCACGTCGATGGCCACACCGTTCGTCTCCGGCACCGTGGCCCTCGGCCTCCAAGGACACCCGTCGTGGACGCCGAACGACGTGCGAAGCGCCATCGAGGAGACGGCACAGGACCGTGGACCGGCCGGCAAGGACAACGATTGGGGAGCCGGGCTCATCGACGGCTACGGCTTCGTGGCCGAAGCCGAGGGGACGACGGGTCAGACGACGTTCCCCACCAGCACCAGGATCCAGGGCGCCGTGGCCGACCACGGGACGTGGAACCATGACTTCACCGTGGGATCCGGTGACCTCGCCGTTCCCATCGCGGCGACGATCCTCATCGACGGCGCCCCCGAGTGCGTCCTCGGATTCGGCGGCTTCTGCTTCGAATACAACTGGGGGCCCGACCTCGACGCCGAGCTCCTCGACCCGAGCGGAACGGTCATCGCCTCCAGCACCTGTGCGGCCGGCGCCGAATGCGGGATCGGGCGCGACGAGACACTGCACGCCATGCCCACGACCGCCGGCACGTACACGATGCGCGTATCGCCGTTCGAGGGGGATCCGTTCTTCGGCCGGGGAGGCTCCTTCGCCATCGACCTGTCGACCGGGCCGGTCGGTGGGGCCCCGCCCCCTCCGCCGCCGCCTCCGCCTCCTCCGCCTCCGCTTCCCGACACGACCATGCACGTCGGGGACCTCGACGGGGCTGCGACGCGAACCGCGACCAGGCGGTGGACCGCCACCGTGGCGATCAGCGTGCACGACGGGAGTCACGCGGCGCTCGGTGGGGTCGTCGTCTCCGCCACCTGGCAGGGTGGCGCCTCCGCCACGTGCACGACCGAGATGAGCGGAGCCTGCTCCGTCAGCAGGCAGTTCCAGAACTCCAGGACGAGCGTGTCGGTCACCGTGAACGACCTGTCGAAGTCCGGCTACACCTACCGGCCACTGGAGAATCACGATCCCGACGGCGACAGCGACGCCACCACCATCAGTGTGGCGAGGCCGGCCTGATCGATCGGGTCCCCCGACTAGCCTGAGCGATCGGGTCACCCGGTGGCCGGCCTGGCCTCGAGTCGCGGCGCGTGCGCCCGCTCGAACCGTCCGAACACCGCGACCAGCCCGGCGAGGCTAATCGCAGGCACCACCTCCCACACGACCCGTTCCATCCACCACCGCGCTGTGCTGTCTACTTGGTGCCCGAACCCAAGTGGCCACAACAGCAGGATGGCGATCAGGTACGCGGTCATGTGCCACAGGAACAGCGTCATGATCATGCTGTTGACGAAGATCGTGAACTTCCAGGGGCCCCGCCGCTGAAGCCATCGCGAGAGCATCGGCCGAAGCAACATGACCGCCCCGATCGACCAGATCCCGCCGAGCATGAAGCACACCGTCGGCGGATACGCGTTGGAGATGGGCTCGATGTCGGTGCCCAGCAAGCTCTTCGGGTAGTAGCCGATGGGGAAGGAGTCAGACCGGGCATCGCCGAACAGCTGGAACAGCCAGGGATTGGTCAGGAGCACGAGGCCACCGAGGCCAACGACCACCATGGACCAGAAGACCCACGTGGGCTGGCCCGGGAGGCGGCCGTCCGCGTAGAGGAAGCCCAGCTGGTGCGGGAGCAGCAGGACGAACGCGACGTTGAGCCACCGCACCCCGGGATGGCCCAAGCCGAATCCGATCACGTCTGCGGCGATGGTCCCCGCAATCATGGCCGCCGGCACCCACAGACCGAGCCGACGATGCAGCCGGATCATGGCCGGGGCGATGGCAACCACGATCATGTACACGGCGAGGAACCACAACGGCCCGAACGGGATCGTGGCGCCCGGCGGCCTCATCCCTCGGAGGAGCCTCGTGCCATCCCACAGCGTCGGGCCGGTTGGCTTCCCGATGTCGGCGACGTGCAGGAACACCTGGATCACCGTCCACACGGCCAGGAAGACCAGCGACGGCTTCAGCAGCCGAACTTCACGATCCCTCACGAACGACCAGGACGATCCCCCGCGGCGTTCGTGCGCCTGGAACGTGACCATGTTGGAGAACCCGCCGACGAAGAAGAAGATCGGCATGACCTGGAACGCCCATGTCCCGAGCCACAGATACGACGTCACTCCGACGGCGCTCGTTTGGTAGATCAGGGCGTCGGGCCAGTGGATGATCGAGATGAACCAGTGGCCGAACACGACCGCCAGGATCGACGCCGCTCGCAGGAAGTCCACGTACCGGTCCCGCGTGGCAGGGGTCGCCCTGGCCAGCTCGTCGAGGCGGCTCGTCACGCTCGTCCCACCGGCCACAACCGTACATCGGGCCTTCCCCGACTCCGGAATCTCACGAGGATTCCGGATGTTGCGATGATTGGCGTTTGGGGCCGCGAGGTCGGGGTAATCCAAACGCCGAAGTCCCTCACGGTGCAGGCGGAAACGCGGCCGAGGCTCCGGGCTTGAGGGCCCAACCCCGGGGCAGCGCCGATGGGGACACCTGGCTGACGAAGCCCCGAGTGTTGTGCGGGCGTGACACTCGGGGCTTCGTCGCGTTCCAGGCTTGATTCGGCGTCCGGCTTGAGGCGACCATTGCCCCCGTGCCGCCGGGAAACGGTCTTCCGCGTCAGCTGGACGAGTGGGTCCGGGCCGGGCTGATCACGGATGTCCACGCCGAAGCGATCCGGGCCTTCGAGGACCAGAAGTCTCCCCGATCTTCCATCTCGCTCGTCACCGAGGCTCTGGGCTACCTCGGCGCGGCGCTGGCGGCGGCCGCAGGGGTTGTCCTGGTCGGTCGGTCGTGGAACGACGCGTCCTCGGTCTTTCGGATTTTCCTTCCGGGCGCTGGGTCCCTGGTTTTGTGTGCGGCGGGTTGGACCCTGCGCCGCACCGACGATGCCGCCATCGCCCGGCTGGCGAGCGTGCTCGGGCTGCTCGCTACCGGCCTGGCCGGCTGGTTCGCCGGGCAGCTCGCGTCCGACGGCTTCGACGCGTCCAGTCGAGGCGTGATGCTCGCCGTTGGCATCGGGGTCACGGTGATGGCCGTTCCGCTCTACCTGGTTCGTCGGG
>JBKPDU010000098.1:0-5006 GCA_046728055.1 Actinomycetota bacterium
TCGTAACCCGACACCATGCGGGAGGGAGCGGGGACGCCCCCATCCACGCTGCCGCCCGAAAGTGTTCGTCCACATGCTCCACTGGGCATCTTCCTGGAGCTCCCGGACGATATCCCGATCGCGGTCTCGCTTCTTCGTCACAGTCGCAGTGTAGGACGGCCCTGCGCTCCTCAAAGCGCGCCCTCGCTCGCGGTCTACGCACAAGGAGCCTTTGGGCGGATCCAGAACGCCAGGCAGCGGAGCACGATTGACGTCGCTGGCCGACCCGTACGCGCCCGCATCGCGACTCCCGTCAGCGGGGACCAGGGCCGCGGCGGAACACCCTCGTGACGGCGCCGGCGATCGCGGTGAGCATCGCGGCAGCCACTGGTTACCGGGAGGACCGCGCCGAGGTGCGACGGCCGCGGTCCTAGGGATCGCACGTCACGGCCAGCCGGCATGCGGGACGTCGACACGTGCCGTCAGGATCTGGCCCGTCTTCGCCTGGATCAGCTCGTCGATCCTGTCGGGACCGAACCACTTCGCCACCACCATGAAGAGCGTCCTGCCGTCCTCGCCGCCCAGCATGCACGCGTAGCACGGGCGGTCCAGCTCGATCCGATCGAGCACCTCGCCGCCCTCGCGAACGCGAAGGCACACACCTCCCTCGTCCGGCCCGACGTCGCTGCACCATACGGCGCCTTCGTCGTCGAGGCAGATCCCGTCGCCCGTGACGTCCGCCCACAGGCGTCGGTTGGAAAGACTGCCGTCGGCGGCGATGTCGAAGGCGGTGAGCCGTCGCGCGAAGGATTCGGCGACGATCAGCGTGGCGTTGTTCGGCGTCACGACCATGCCGTTCGGAAAGGCCAGACCCTCGGCGACCTCGCGGGCATCGCCTTCGGTTGAGACGAGCGCTATCTTCCCCGGCGCATCCCCACTCGCCATGAGGTCTTCGAAGTCCGCGAAGTCGAAGTTGATCGAGTTGACGTAGACATTTCCGCGGCCGTCGACGGTCATCTCGCTCCATCCGTGCGGTGAGATGTGGCTCAGGTCGGCGTGCCGGACCCGAGACCCGTCGGGCTCCACGCGCGTCAGCTCGGCGCCGGTGATCAGCGTCCGTCCGTCCGGGAGCCAGTTGGCGGCCCAGCCGCTGCCCCCACCGCCGGGTCCGATGACCTCGCTGTTCCCCTCCAGGTCGAGCGCGACGAGCTCGTCGGTGCCCCAGTTGGAGAACCAGAGGCGGCCGTCGTGCCATCGCGGCGACTCGCCCATCCCGAGCCCCTCCAACAGGACGCGTGTCCTCGGGATCGACGCATCTTGTGGCATCACCACACGCCTCCTTCCTCGGCCGATCGCAACCTATGACCGTCGTGCGGGCCGGAATTCATCGCCTCCTCCCATCATGGCCGGCCGAAACCGAAATCGAGGTTGAGCGTTCGAGTGGATGGGCGCGGTGCGTGAGTAATGAGGTGGATGACTGGATAGCCCCGATCAGGGTCATCCGTCCTCGCGAGCCGAATGATGACGAGGCTCGGAACTCGCGAGGCAGGAGCGACCGATGCAGACGCAGCGAGTGGAACGGCGATCGACGTCAATGCGTCAACGTGGCCCTAGTCCCATCCACGCTCGTCCGGCCGTGACGCCGAGGGCTGCTCGTCGACCGGGAGCATCCCGGCCACGGTCGTGCCCGCCCCGGGCGTCGAGCGCACATCGACCTCCCCACCGAGCGCGGCAAGCCGGTCCGCGATCCCCTGCAGTCCCGTGCCCGGCGACGAGGTCGCTCGGTCGAACCCCACCCCGTCATCCGTCACCGTGAAGCGGAGCACGCCGCCCCCGTTCGAGAGCGCCACCACGGCGCGTGAGGCCGAGGCATACTTCGCGACGTTCTGCAGTGCCTCCAAGCACGAGAAGTAGACCGCCGCCTCGGCCTCGCGCGCGTACCGCCCGACGCCGTCGGCCTCGATCTCGACCGGGACAGCGGACTTCCGGGCCTGCGACTCGAGTGCCGCGACGAGACCCTTGTCCGCAAGCAGCGGCGGATAGATCCCCCGGGCGAGGTCGCGGAGCTCCTCGAGGGCGTCGGTGGCGTCGCCCTGCAGCTGCGCCGCGATCGCACGCGCCTGCGACGGATCCCGCTCCACGAGCCGTTCGATCAGCCCGAGCTTCACGGTCAGCGCGACGAGCCGCTGTTGGGCGCCGTCGTGGAGGTTCCTCTCGAGCTTGCGACGCTCCTCGTCCTGGGCCGTCACGAGGCGCTGGCGCGACGTCCGCAGCTCGTCGATCGTCCGCAGGAGGTCTCGGGTCAGGCTCGCGTTGCGCAGCACGAGCCCGGCCTGTGCGGCGAGGTCCGCCACGAGCTTCTCCTCGGTCGCCGTCACCGCCTCCCCGGGTCGCTTCTCGATCGAGAGTCCCCCCAGCAGCTCGTCCTGGTAGCGGACCGGCTCGAACGTCGAAGTCGCCGAGACCTCGCCCTGGACGGAAGCGGCCGGGCGTGGCGAGAGCGCTGGCGCATCGGAGGGCCAGACAGCCTCGGGCCGGAGCTCTTCCCCCGTCCTGACCCACACGTCGGCCCGGGCCGCGCCGGTGCCCTCGGCGAGCACCCGCGCCATCCGCGGCAGGAGCTCGTCGTTCGCGTACGTCTGCCCGACGCGCTCGGAGAACACGGAGAGCACTTCGTACGGCGACGCCCGCTTGCCGAAGACCAATCGGTCCGCGATCCGCTGGGCTCGTCGACGCAACGGCTGGAACGCCAGCGCGACGATCGCGGCGGCCACGGCGGAGAGCACCGGGCTCGCCTGCCTGCCGACGAGGGCACCCACCCCGACGACGACCGCGACGTAGACAAGGGTGATGAACACGGCGAGCGCCCCGAACAGCACCGCCTTGTTGATCACGACGTCGATGTCGAACAGCCGGTACCGGAGGATCGACGCGCCGATCGCGATCGGGATCAGCATGAACGTGAGGACCGCGACGTTCTGGAGGACGGTCAGCCACCCCGCCTGGTCCGGCCCACCCCAATCGGAGTTCGAGGACAGGATCATCACGACGGAGAACACGCTCGCCACGATCACGGCGGCCGTCACGAGCCAGCGGAGCTGGAGCCGCTCGATCCCCGTCGACCGCCGGAACCGCAGGACGAGACCGAGCATCGAACCGAGGACCCCGATCGGGATCGCGAGGATGACAGAAGCCGCGAACCCCTCGAGCGGGGCGAGGGCCTCGATCCCGAGGGGGTTCGGCTCATCGGCGAGCGTCGCGTTCTCGATCGGACCGGGAGTCAACAGGATCGCGAAGTAGATCAGGACGTACGCGACCGCCATGCACCATGCGAACCATCGCCACCTGGGGGACGGCAGGTGGCCGTCCGGGAACAGAAGGATCAAGAACGTGGCCGTGGGGACGATGATCGGGACCCAGTTCGGCTGGTCGAACGCCTCGAGGAGGTGCCCGATCTCTGGCTCACCGGAATGGATCAGATAGGCACCGAGGGGAGCCAGGACCGACGTGAGCCCGAAGAACAGACCGATCCCCTGCATCAGCCAGCCGATCGCGTTGCCGGGCCGGCGAGACGCGAGCACGTAGCCGACGATCGGGAACGGCATGAACGGTATGACGAAGCCGACGTTGCCGAGCTGGCTCCGCGCGTCCTCCGGTCCGACGACCGCGTCGAGGATCTCGAACAGGACGCCGACGGCGAACCCGACCAGCGTCAGGCCGAAGATCAGCCGCGCGAGGACGAGCCGTCGATCCCGGCCCGCATCGCCCACCGTGGTCCTTTCGCCCGCCACGGGCAGGATGTTCGCACCTTGTCGGTTGACGCCCAAGGGGGGTGGCTCTTCTCCCGCGAGCGTGCCCGCATCCCCCGGGTACGGGTGCCGGGCGATGCCCTCCAGAACCGCGTGATCGCCCTCGGCGACGTGATCGCCGCCCCCGCCCGTGGACTCGCGCACCGCAGTCGCGGGTATCTGCTGGACTGATCGATTCGGCAGTCAGGTGAGTGGAAACGGGGGCTGCCACCACCAGGGCGTTCCGCTCGTCTCGATGCGTTCGATCCATTTCACCCACCAGAACCCGCGTCGCCCGGGCGCGACGAGCCTGGCCGGGAAGCCGTGGCCGACCGAGAGCGCCCGTTCGCCCGCCCTCGTCGCGACAAGCATCGAGGCGGCGTCGGCGATCGGGAACCGTCGTCCGTATCCCGTCGCGGAGACGACGACGAAGCTGCGCACGGCATCGTCGGTGCCAACGAGACGGTCCAGGCGCACCCCGGTCCAGTCCTGGGTGGCGAACCAGCCGCCCGTGCAGTCGACCGTCGCGCGCACGCGATCGGAGAACGTCGCGAGCTCGTCGTAGGACAGGGTCGACGCTCCTTCCGATGTCCGAACGATCAGGCGCCAATCCGCCGGGTCGATCTCGGGCGGGTGGTCGTCGAGCCACTGGGTGACCGGCATCGTGGTGGGATCGAACGAGCCTCGTTCGTAGGAGCCGGTCGCCCTGCGTTCTGAACCGGGAAGGCCGGTCGCGCGCACGAGGCCCTCGATCGCCCCGAACGCCACGACGCCGCCGCCGACGACGCCGCCGGCCCGTAGCAGGCTCCGCCGCGAGAGATCGCTCGGACGCGGTCGAACGGGCCGCGCCACCACGTGCCAGATCGCGAGCGGGATCGACAGGAGCGCGGCGCCGACGTGGACCTGCATCGCGAGCCCGCCCGTCCACAACCCCACCGCGTGAGCGATGCCGCTCGCGACGGTGAGCACGACGAGCCCGGCGAGGAGCACAGAGGCGGGCGTTCCCGGTCTCGCCCTGCGGAGCCCGCGGGCCGAGATCACCGACTTCCACGGCGCGAGCAGGAGCAACGCGAGGCCAACCGCCCCGTGCGCCGCGAGCGCCCAGAACGCCCACGCCCCGCCGATCGCGAACGCGAGTGCGCCGGTGACGAGCGCACCGATCAGGAGGCCGAGCAGTACGAGGTTCGTCCCGCGCCCGGCCCGAAGCCGAAACACCACCATCCGAGGCTACGCCCGCTG
>JBKPDU010000099.1:0-14911 GCA_046728055.1 Actinomycetota bacterium
GATCGGGGCCGCATCGTCGAGCGCGGACGCCACGACGAGCTCATCCAGATGGGCGGCGTCTACGCTGGGCTGTACCGGAGCTGGCTCGGGAACGTCCGCGCCGAAACGTGAGCATTCGTATCGCCTAGTCTGAGGAAGATGCGCGTTGCTGCGTTCGCCATCCTCTGGATCGGCTGCGGGATCGCTGGTGTCGTCGCTCCATCCTTGCCCTCGCGGCTGGTCGCCTCCCGGCGCCTATCCGTCAGACTGAGCCATATGGGTACTGAGGTGAGCGCGAGCGGGATCTTGGTGGAGAGCGATGCGTGGAGGAGCGCGTTCCAAGGCGCGGTCGTGGGCGCCCTGGTCATGCGAGGCGTCCGCAACTCCGAGGAGAGCGCTGCGCTCGAGGCGGCCAAGCGAGGGCTCGAGGAGGATCTACGGGGTGCAGCCGCCGTGGACGCGGAGTCCGATGAGGTCTTGCGCGCCTACGTGAACTACTACCGCGCCCGTGGCTCGACCTACCACGTCAATGCGCAGCGGGAATCGGTCGCCCTGAGGGGCAAGGCGATCCCGAGCAGGGCCGCGCTCGTCGAGGCGATGTTCATGGCGGAGCTCGTGAACCTGATCCTGACCGCGGGGCACAATCTCGATGCCATGACGCCGCCGGTGCGGCTGGACGTGACGACCGACGGGGACGCATACGTCCTGCTCAACGGGACCCAGGCTGTGCTCGAGCCTAGCGACATGATGATGTCCCACCACGCGGGCATCGTCTCGAGCGTTCTTCGTGGGCCCGACCTGCGAACCCGCATCACGCCTCAGACGGGCTCGTTTGCCGCCGATGCTCCGGCCGGCGTCGGCGAGGGCGCGGTTCGAAGACACCTGGAGGACATCCGGGCGAAGGTCCAGCTCGTGGCGCCGGAGGCGAAGACCGATGAGCTTTCGACCCTGACGGCGGCCTGATCGTGCGTGGGTCTGAAGCCTACGCCACCGTCTCGACCAAACCATGTTCGGCCACCACCCGGGCCGTTGCCTCCCGATCACTCTCGAGCCCGTACTTCGGTCCCAGCTCCGCGATGGCCTCGGCGTTCTCTGGATCGGTCCGCAGCAGTTCGGAGAGCTCGACGAACAGCTGCTCGAACCCGGCCGGGGAGATGATCTCCAGGAGGCTCGCCGGCTCGTCAGTGGCATTCCAGAAGGTGTGCCACACGTCTCTCGGCTTTAGACGAAGTCGCCGGGCTCGGCGTACACCACGTCTGATCCAAGCTGGAATCCCCAACGACCCTGGAGCACGAACGAGAACTCGTCCTCTCGGCGGTGGACGTGGACGGGAGCGGCAAGGCCCCGCGGGGCGATTGGATGCTCGACCAGCGAGAACCGCCCCTCCGACGGACCACCAGCCATGATGAACCGTGCCCCCACGACGCCCATCTCACCAGTGGTGGTGTCCCCGGCTCGTACGACCGGACTTCCGAGGCTCAGGTTCAGGAACGTCATGATGTCTCCTCTCCCCGACGAGCTTTCGCCCCTCCATGTCGTGGTACAACAGCGACCGGCATGAACGACCCAGAGGAACTCCGAGCGGTCGCCACGTCGATCATCGACTCGAACCAGTACATGACCCTCGCAACGTCCGACGGCGACGGCGTACCCTGGGCATCGCCAGTGTGGTACGCGCCGTCCGGGTACCGCGAGTTCTTCTGGGTCTCGTCTCCGGAGGCGAGGCACTCACGCAACCTCCTGGTTCGGCCGGAACTGGCGATCGTAATCTTCGATTCCCACCAGGCAGGCGGGTGGAACGCCCTCTACATGTCCGCCGTCGCCGAAGAGCTCGCAGACGTGGACGACCGAATCGAGATCTTCTCCCGAAGAGGAGAAGCCCAGGGACTCAGGAAGTGGACGCGCGAGGACGTGCTGCCACCCGCCCGCCATCGCCTCTACCAGGCCACCGCCTCCGAGCACTTCGTGCTCGACCCGCACGACCAGCGCCTGCCCGTGAGCCGACTCGACTAGATCGCTCCTGAGAGGAGGAGCAGGCGGTGAGGTTCGCGATCCTGGTGAAGGCCACCGCGTCGACCGAGGCGGGTGTCATGCCTACCGAGGAGACACTGGACCAGGTGGTCGCCTACCACGAGGAGCTCGAGGACGCGGGAGCTCTCTACGACGCCACCGGCCTGCGGCCGACTCGGGAGGGCTGGCGCATCCTCTACTCCTGGTCCGGACACTCCCGAACCGTGGTGGACGGACCGTTTCTCGAGGCCTCGGACCAGATTGCCGGCTTCACGATCATCCAGGTCGATTCTCGAGAGGAGGCGATGGGGTGGGCCATGCGCTTTCCATGGCCCTCGCCTCCCGGCGAGGATGGAGCGATCGAGGTTCGACAACTTTTTGAGCTCGAGGACTTCGTGTCGGGGCCAGCGATCGCTCGATTCCGCCGACTCGCGCCGATCGAGCGGATCGCGACCGACGTCGGGCGCGCACGCCCTGACCTCACATCCGCAACGGCGCCGAACGGTACAACCACGATTCTGTTCACCGACATCGAGGGCTCGACGCACTTGACGGAACGCCTCGGCGACGACGCATGGATCGGCGTGTTGCGTGAGCACAACGAGATCGTGCGGGCGCAGGCGGCCGCACATTCCGGGTTCGAAGTGAAATCGCAAGGAGACGGGTTCATGCTCGCGTTCGCATCGGCCCGCGATGCGATCCGCTGTGCGGTGGGGATCCAGCTCGCGATGGCTGATAGAGATCCGGCCGCCGAGCAGCTTCGCGTGCGGATCGGCCTGCACACGGGTGAACCGGTCCGAGAGGCCGACGACTTCTACGGCAAGGCTGTAATCCTCGCATCCCGAATAGCCGCGGAGGCGCGCGGGTCGGAAATCCTCGTCTCCTCGCTCGTACGCGACCTGACTGGGAGCTCGGGCGAGTTCAGCTTCGAGGCGCCGACCGATGCCGAACTGAAGGGCCTCTCCGGTATGTACCAGCTCTCAGCAGTCCGCTGGAGGCGCTAACTGCGTATCATCGAGCTCCAGCGTCACCGGCGCCAACTCTCGGCGGGCATCGAGGGCGTCACGTGCCGATCGGCGGAGGACTTCGCTCTCATCCACTACCGGCGTCCGGCAGGCGACTACGGGGACCCGACCAGCAGCAACTTCAACGACTTCTGGGGCCTTCACGTGTGGACCGGGGCCGTCCCGCAGCCGGCGTGGACGGACCCCCTCCGCCCGACCGGTCAGGATGTGTTCGGCATCGTGTTCCGCGTGCCTCTCGTGGACGGAGCAGACCAGGTCGCGTATATCCTGCACCGAGGCGACACGAAGGACCCGGGTCCCGACCAGTTCCTGGTGTTCGCGAACTACGGTCACGAGGTGTGGCAGCTGCAGGGCGCCGATCCGGAGAGACCGTACGTGGCGCCGCTCAGGCGGTGACGTCGACGCAGGTTTCCCGCCGATAGCTAGTCGGCGCACGAGCCGACCAGGGGTGGTCAATCTCCCTCGAAGTTCGACTCCGTATTCCCCGATGTGAGCCGACGAGCGCCCGTGCTCTTCGTCGTGATCATGGCTCCTTTGGTCGCTTGCGGAGACGGCGTGGAGGAGCGCGCCCCGACCACCACACTCCCAGTCACGGCTTCGGAGTCACCAGGGTCGGCGCCCACGTCTGTGTTCGCCACGCGGACAGACGAGGAACTGGCGGCGATGTCCGAGCCCGTCCGATTCCGCACAGAGGACGGGGTTCGTATCGACGGCCGGGTGTTTGGGGAGGGAAACGTCGGGGTGGTGCTGGACCACATGGGCGGAGGGGACCAGACCCAGTGGTGGGGCATGGCCGGCACGCTGGCCGACGAGGGCTACCGAGTGTTGACCTACAACCGCCGAGGATCGTGCCCGGGCGGGGACGCGGGCTGTTCCGACGAAGGTGACGACAGCCGAGGGTGGCGGGATCTGGTGGCGTCGGTGGAGTTCCTCCGCGGGGAGGGGTCGAGCCAGGTGGTGATCGGCGGAGCCTCGCAGGGAGCCATGGAGGCGCTGTACGTGGCCGAGGAAGGACTGGCCCAGGTCGACGGGGTGATCTGGGTGGCGGGAGGCGATTACTACAACGGCGTTGACCTACTGACAGGGGTGAGGGAGGTCCGGGAGCCCAAGCTGTTCCTGGCGGGCGAGTTCGACGGCGTCCTCGGCGACTTCAGCGCCGAGCTCCATCGCATGGCGCCACCGCCGAAGGAGCTCGTCCTGTTGGACACGGGAGAGCACGGGACGGACATCCTCGCCTGGGAGGAGCCCGAGGTGACCGATGCATTCCGGCGTGCAATCTTGAGCTTCTTGAATACCATCTGACGAACGGAGGCCTGGCGTCAGATGAGCCGGATGGCGGCCAACTCCTCGATCAACCCTCGCGGACTCAACGTAGAGTCGTCCACGTCCATGCATACCAAATGGTCAGTGCATTGAACACGAAGCTCACGGCGATCAAGAAGTTGTCGAAAGCCAAAGGGTATGGCAAACCGAAGACGTTGAAGACAACGAAGAAGGCGGCTGACGCGATGTTCACCCAACGGATCGCGGGATAGCTCATCGTCAAGGTGAGCACGACCATGACGATGGGGATCAACATCACAACAGCGATCCCCAGCCACATCCACTGGCTCACTGGCCTGCCCGAGATCTTCCCGGGTTCGAAGTCACCGGCGAAGATGCGCAGTACATCGCCCAAGAGATAGGTCAGCATCAGGGCTATCCACAGTCCTGAGAGGATCAGCCTCGTGTCCTCCACAACTCGATCCCGTCTCTCATGGATGCGAGCAGTGTGAGACATGGGCTGCCAGCACTTGCTTGCCCTGGCGGAGTGGCCCTGCTCACACTCGCAGTCGGGTGGACGCCTTTACCAGGACCTGACGACCGACCAGTGGCTCGTGGATGCGGAGCTCGTGTCGAGCATCGACTCGAACGCCTTCACGGCGGGATGGCCGGCGAATCCGTCGAACGCCGCCTTGGCCGCCTCCATGCTGTCGAAACGAACGATGTCCATCCACGAGCCATCGTCGGCGCGGAGCAGGTCGCGCCCGGCGAAGCCCTCCTGCTTGTCTAGGAAGCCCGACTGCGTCTCGTCCGCCGCCTCGAGGAACGCGCCCTCGCCCACTCCTTGCACCAGACGGAACTTCGAAACCTCCACGATCATCGTTGGCCTCCTCTCCGATTAGCCATCCGCCGCACCGGAGTACGCGGTGGTCGGACTTAACGGCTTTCCTGCCGACGAAGGGCACGCGAGCAGAATAGAACTCGCACATTACAGACGTTAGGAACGCCTTCCCAGTTCGGGCCTAGGCGTGCCCGCACCGATGGAGGCTGATCCCGTTGTTGAGGCGTCGCTGAGTGCCTTCATGTCCGGCGGCGCCGCAGGTGGCAGACTGTCCCTATGGATGACGAGGAGCTCCTGGCCCAGGCGGAGGAGGCCCTGACCGAGATCAAGGTCAGCCACGGGCTGTCGGAGCGTCACGCTTCGGTGCTCGCCGCTCTTCGGATCCGGCTGAAGGGAAGCGCCGGGAAGTCGCTGGAGGAGATGCTCGCGGCGGCGGGCGACCTCAAGCCCGGGCTCGAAGAGGAGGTGGCGAAGGCCGAGGGCGAGCGCAAGCCGTCGCTGGACGATCTGCTTTCTGAGCGGAAACCGAAACCCGACTGGCCCTCCTGATCGGCTGACGCCTCATCGAACGTGGAACGGGCCGGGTCCGATGTGGACCCGGCCCGTTCGTACCGCTCGGCTCGCGAGCACTTCGCCTCTCACGAGGCTTCGTCCGGTAGACCAGCCGGAGCCCGCGAGTTCGGTGAACTGGTTGGATTCTGCCGGTCGCCCGGCGTGACGGGCGGGGCGGTGGCCCCAGCCCGCGAGGGACGGCTCAGCAGCCAGTCACCTCGGGGGTCTCCTGCTCTTTATGCAAGTAGGACCACCTCCTTTCTCCCGTGCCAGGTATGGTGCAGCAGAACCTCCCGGATGGCAACCCGTGGGTCAACGGCAACGACGCCCCTATTTGCTCAGCTGACCCCGAATCGCTCCGCCCGGGAAGTCCGGAGTGCTGTGCACATTCACGTAATAAGACGACGGATCCTGCCTGATGGCCTTGATGAGTTCGCGGTCGACATCCTCGACGCATCCGCTGGCGGAGTCGGTCCCGGCGAACGAACCGGCGAACAAAGGCACGACGATTGGGCCGTTCACGCCCGCCGGGGCGACGTGGATGTGAGCGGCGAACACCGTGCCGTCGACGTTCTCCCAGCTCAGGTCGAAGCAGACGGTGCCCATGCCCTGATTGAGGACGATCGACGCACTGCCGGACGCGTCCGGATCAGCCGGAGGGACCTCCGCTGCTCCAGTGAGCGTGGTGTTGAACGGCCGACCCGCTTCAGCACCTACCGCTCCCGCAGGTATGAGTACTACGAACACGATGGCCGCGACTGCGGCAAGAAGACGGCGCCCCATGGGGCCTCCTTTCTCCGGGGCCTCGCTCTCAGCGGCGGAAGATCTCGTAGATCGCACCGCCATCGAGCGAAACCACGAACAGGTTTCCCGTTGGTCCTGCCTCGATGTCCGTGACGATGCCGAAGTCCGTCCCGATCAGTAGGCTCTCACTTTCAGTCAAGTCGTGGAACGTCGCATTGTCCGCGACCCGGTCCTCGAGCCGAGGATCGTCGACGGCGATCTTGTTGCGATTGCCGGTGAGGTCGAACCGGAAGAGCGGGCCCCCGAGGGGTTCCGGCACCGAGAACCCCACGAACAGGTCGCCGAGGAACTGGCGCCCGAGGGCCCGGCCGCTCACGAACCCGATCCCCGCCGGGGCCAACACGTGTTTCCAGCTGAACTCGGGGTCGCTGTAGTGCGAACCCGGCAATACGAACAACCGCGACAGCGCCTCCTCTGGCGTGTCGGAGATGCGCTCGGGCCCCCACCGGAACTGCTGCAGGTTGGGGAAGTCCTCGTGGTGGAGGGACGTGGTCTCGATGCCCTTGTACTCGGCGACGCGATCCACTGGACCCATGACCTGGATCCAGCCACCGTTCATCCCCGCCTCGACCAGGTTCAGCTCGTCGAACGCGTCTTCCCCGTTCTCCTGGGCCCAAAGGTTCCCGGCTACCGGGTCGAAGGCCATCCCGAAACTGTTGCGGATGCCGTAGGCGAAGATCTTCTGGATGTTGGCTCCCACCTCGCCGCCCATTGCGGCCCCCGCGGAGAAGAACGGGTTGTCGGAAGGCACCGTGCCATCGTCGTTCAGCCGGACGATCACCCCGGTGAAGTGGGCGTCGTCGGGTTGGGGTCCGCCGAACTGGTCGTCCGGCACCGTAGGCCCGAGGCCCGTCAACGTCGGCCCGGAGGGCAGGTTCTGAAGCTGGCCCCGACGGCCCACGTCACCGATCAGGATGTACAGCTTCCCGTCCGGACCGAATGCGATGACGCCGGCGTCGTGATTGCCACGGGCGATCTGGCCCTCGTCGCCCTGGCCGGGCGGCACAGGGGCGCCGTCCTCCTGGATGGCCCGAATGTGGATGAGATTCCTGTCGAAGGTGAGCGTGGATCCATCCCACACGAACCGGTCTACCCGGTTCCCCAGGAGCGGCGTCTCCGAGAGGACGTCCGTGTCCGCACCGGTCGTGCTCTCGGTCCAATACAGGTAGACGAATGGCGTGTCGGGGAAGTCCGGGTGCAGCGTGACCCCGAGGAGTCCGCGCTCGGACGCGAAGTTCACGGCCAGGTCCAACACGGTCGGCCCGACCACCCCGTCGACCACCCGCAGGACCTTCCCGGTGTTCTTCTCCAGGACGAACATGTCGCTCGGCCCCAGGAATGCCAGGCTGGTAGGCGTGGTCAGGCCCGAGGCCACGGTTCTGACCGACAGCCTCGGATGAAGCATCGTCGGCCCAGATCCTTGAGCCCCTGAAGGGGCGGCCACCGCGGCGATGGCCAAGGAGAGTCCCGCAAACAGAATGAGCGCGCGACGAATCATTGGACGCCTCCTCCTTCGGACCGAGGCGGGACGGCTTCCTCAGGAGTAGTACCGGCGGTCCCCTCGGAGGGATTGCGTGAATCGGGAATATTTCGAGCCGTCCTGCGTGAGTAGGATTCAGGAGGGAAGACGTGCGGGCCCGCTTGGGCCAGACTTGTCAAGAAGGGGGCGACCCCAATGGCATCCTCTCGCCCAGTAACTCATATGTGGTCGCTCACCGACGAATCGCTTTCACCGCAGCCGTTGAGGGTTAGCTCCGAGGCGTCGCGAGGAAGATCCCTCGGCGGCCGTCCTCCAGCTGGGCAACGAAGGCGATTTCGCCTGCGTCGTTCAGGCCCTCGCTGCAGATAGTGACGTTGATGACCCTCGAGCCGACGAGCCGGTCGCCCGTCGTGATCACCCGGTCGGCGACCGGATCGGGTCCCGTGAAGATGCCCGACTCGCCCGTGTCGAGCGAGGCGCCGAAGGCGACCTGCCCGATGTCGTTGATGGAGGGGCCAAAGGTGCCGAAGAAGCTGAACGGACCCGAGCTGTCGGCGACGGTGATCAGCGGGCCTCGGCGCCCTTGGGTGAAGACGCCTCGCTCGCCGTTGTCCAGGGCGGCGTTGAAAACGACCAGCCCGCCGTTGTTCAGCTGGGGGTCCCTGGCTGAGTCAACCCGCCCGCGGTCGTCGACGATGGTGAGGAACCTGCCGCCGGTGAACAGGAAGATGCCGTCCGTGCCGTTGTCGAGGCGCTCCTCGAAGGCGATCTCACCCGCATCGTTGATGGACGGCAGCCCAAGCGCGCCGCTGAAGTCGCTGGTCGAGGCGAGGTAGACCGTCGATACCGGCCCACCGTTCCCGACGAAGAGACCCTCATCGAAGTTGAACTGGGGGTCGAGCTCGGCCGAGAACGCGACCTGCCCTGCGTCGTTCAGGGAGGTGTCGAAGACGAAGAAGTTGAAGTCGCCGGGATCGGTTCGCGCGATCGTGGTCAAGGGCCCACCCGAACCCACGAGGATCGCCTCGCTTCCATCGTCCAGCCTTGCCGCGAACGAGACCTGGCTCAGGTCGTTGATCGAGGGGTTTCGGCCGAGGAAGCCAAGCTCGGTGGCGCTGTCGGCAATCGGGGTGAGCGCCTGCCCTGTGGCGCGGAAGATCGTCCCCACGAACAGATCATTTACCGCCTTGAAGGCAACCTCTCCATCATTGTTGATGGCCGGGCAGCCGTCCGGGTTCAAGCCTTGGCTGCTGTCCACGATCCTTTCGAACTTGTAGGCAGGCGCCGCCTCTGCGGACGCGGCGAGCATCCCCAACAGCGCCATCGACAGGAGCACGGCCGCCACCCTGCGCATCGAGCGATTCATGCCCCTCCTCCTTGGCCGATCGTCTCCCGATTTCATGTACTACGGCCGTCACGAATGACCGGTTTGGTCGGCCGGCGCCCTGTGGGGCTCCAGGACGTTGACACGAGTCACGCCGAGTTCCGATGGTAAGCATGGACGAGCCCGCCCAGGACATCGCGGCGGTGGACCTTGGTCCCGGGCATGGTCTCGGAGTTCAAAGGCCCCGATGCGGAACTCATTGCCGAATGGTCTGCACGACCTTACACAGTTCTTCCTGAGCTCCGGACGGCGACCGGTGCGGCAAGCACCCACCTGGTGACGGAGGACCGCGTTCTCGAGCTGGAACTGCGAGACGTCCCCCCACGTCTGGTGAGCACTCGAGGAGGTGAACGGGGACGAGGTAGACGAGGGATCCCAAAGCGCCAGGTGCAACCCACCAGCGTGTTGTCGACCTGCTCAACGACGACGACCAAGCCGGATCGTCGAGGCGGGGCCAGCTGACGGTCGCGAGATCGAGCGTGTTCCAGGTCTGTGACTTGACCCAGATGATAGGTATGAAGGCGATTTTGAGGCGCAGTTTCAACCTGAGGGCACGGTGTTGACGACCGTTCGCGAGATCATGAGCACCGAGCTTGTCACGGTCGATCCCTCGGCCAACCTCACCGAGGCCGTGCACGCGATGTCCGCGGGCCGCTCGGGGTCGGTCCTGGTGATGCACGGGGGGTCGCTCGCGGGCATCTTCACCGAGCGAGACGTCCTCCGGGCCCTCGCCGACTCCGCCAATGCGGACCTGGCCAGGGTCTCCTCGGTCACTCGATGGATGTCCAGAGATCCGGTGACGATCGGGCCGGACACAACGGTGGCCGAGGCACTGAACGAGATGCTCTTCCGCGGGTTCCGGCATCTGCCGGTGATGGATGCAGGCGCCGTGGTGGGGATGGTCTCGATGCGAGACCTCGCCAAGAGCATCGCCACGGAATGAACCAAGTTCTTTACCTGAGCGCAGGCCCCCGAGCTCACAGTCACGACGCTTCTACGCTGGGCGGCAGCCGCGCACCAGATAGATCGTATGGGCTTGACGCGCGGCCGTGCCGCGGGATAGGACGCGAACACGCGACGAAGGGAGAGTGGCGATGGCGACAGACCTTTCGATCTCTGTCAGGGACGAGCCGGGTGGGCTCGCGGGGGTGGCCGAGGCGCTCGGGAACGCCGGCGTGAACATTGAGGGCCTAGCTGCGCTCGGCGGCGGGACAGGGCACATCCACTTGCTCGTGGAGGACGCGAGCGCGGCGCGGACGGCCCTCGAAGGGGCAGGCTACGCGATCGACGGCGAGCGCGAGGCGGTCGTGCTGGACCTATCGGGAGAGGATCGACCCGGAGCGCTCGCCGGGATCGCGCGCAAGGTGGCCGCCGCCGGTGTGAACCTCGCGGCCTCGTACGCGGCGACGCGCTCGCGCCTGGTGTTCGTCGCCGACGACGCGGCAGCGCTCCGAGGCGCGCTGGGCTAGGTTGGCGAGGATCCGGATCGACGGGATCGACGCCGTCATCTTCGACATGGACGGCGTCATCACCGATACGGCCTCCGTGCACGCCGCGGCGTGGAAGCGGCTGTTCGACGACTTCCTCCGCGAACGGAGCGAGCGTGAGGGCGAACCCTTCGTTCCGTTCGACGCCGACGCCGACTATCGGACGTTCGTCGACGGGCGGCCGCGCTACGACGGCGTCCGAGGGTTCCTGGCCTCCCGGGGGATCTCGCTCCCGGAGGGCGACCCCGCTGACCCGCCCGACCGTGAGACCATCTGCGGCCTGGGGAACCGGAAGAACGAGTACTTCCTAGCTCACCTGAGGGAGCATGGGGTCGAAGCGTTCCCCACGACCCTGGCGTTCGTCCGGCAGCTCGTGGCCGCCGGACTTGGGACCGCCGCCGTCTCCGCCAGCCGCAATATGCAAGACGTCCTCCAGGCCGCGGGCGTGCGCCACCTGTTCGAGGTGGGGGTCGACGGGCGAGTCAGCGAAGACCTGGGGATCCCTGGCAAGCCCGATCCGGCCATGTTCCTGGAGGCGGCCCGGCGCCTGGGGGTCGAGCCCGCCCGCGCGGCGGTCGTCGAGGATGCGCTCAGCGGCGTGGAAGCCGGCCGCCGCGGCGGATTCGGTCTGGTCATCGGCGTCGACCGGACCAGGCATCCTGGCGCGCTCACCGAGGCGGGAGCCGACGTCGTCGTGAGCGATCTCGGGGAGGTGGAGGTGGTCTCTGGGCCAGGGGACGCGCCTGTCGAGCCCGCGCAGCCCGCCGTCGGCGACCTGCCGTCGGCGCTCGAGCGGGCGAGCGAGATCGCCGGCCTGATCGCCGGGCGGAAGCCTGCCGTCTTCCTCGACTACGACGGCACGCTCACGCCGATCGTCGAGCGGCCCGAGGACGCCCTGCTGCCCGTTGAGACCAGGGCTGTGGTGGCGCGATTGGCCGCCCTCCTTCCCGTCGCCATCCTCAGCGGGAGGGACCTTCCCGACGTCCGGGCCATGGTCGGCGTGGACGGGATCGTCTACGCAGGGAGCCACGGGTTCGACATCGAGCGGGCCGACGGCGGACGAGACCAGCGGGGGCGGGAGTTCCTGCCCGAGCTGGACGCCGCCGAGCGGGAGCTCCGGCCCTTCGTGGAGGCCGTGCCGGGCGCGCGGGTGGAGCGGAAGGCGTTTGCGATCGCGGTGCACTTCCGGCAGGTGCGGGAGGATCGCGTCGACGAAGTCGCGGATGCGGTGCGCCGGGTGGCCGCCGAGCATCCCCGTCTCCGCACCACGGGCGGCAAGAAGATCCTCGAGCTCCGGCCGAGCCTGGAGTGGGACAAGGGCCGAGCCCTCCAGTGGCTGCTGGAGGTGCTGGGCCTCGACGAGCCGGGCGTGGTTCCCGTCTACGTCGGCGACGACGAGACCGACGAGGACGCCTTCCGCGCCGTCCGGAACCGCGGGCTCGGGGTCGTCGTGCGCGGTGAAGCCGACGAGCGGCCCACCGCTGCGCGCTACGCGCTGCGGGACACGACCGAGGTCCGCGAGTTCCTGGACGGGCTGACCGCCGGGTTCGGGAGCGCGAGATGAACGAGTGGCTGCTTGTCTACGAGGACTTCGTCCCCGACACGGAGGGGCTCCGGGAGGCGCTGTGCACCCTCGGGAACGGCGCCTTCGCGACGCGGGGCGCGGCCCCCGAGGCCGCCGCCGACGACGTCCACTATCCGGGCACCTATGTGGCCGGCTGCTACGACCGGCTGTCCACCGAGATCGCGGGGAGGACGGTCGAGAACGAGGACATCGTGAACGTGCCGAACTGGCTGCCCGTCACGTTCCGGATCGACGGCGGCACGTGGTTCGACGCGGCGTCGGTCGAGCTGATCGAGCACCGGCAGGAGCTGGACATACGACGAGGCGTGCTCACCCGCACCCTGAGGTTCCGCGACGACCGAGGCCGGCACACCTCTATGGCCCAACGACGGTTCGTGTCGATGAGCGATCCGCATGTGGCCGGCCTGGAGACCACGCTCCTGGCGGAGGACTGGTCGGGCACGATCGAGGTCAGGTCGGCGCTCGACGGGAGGGTCATGAATGCCGGCGTGCCGCGCTACCGGAACCTTCGCGGCGATCATCTCGTGCCCTTGGAGCAGCAGGCCGTGGGCGAAGATGCGATCGCGGTCCTCGTCGAGACCCGCGACTCCCACATCCGGATTGCGGAGGCGGCGAGGACCCGGCTCCTGCGCGACGGCGAGGTCGTCCCGGTGGAACGCAGGCTCCTCGAGGAGCCCGGGTGGATCGCCCACGAGCTCGCCTTCGAGCTTGGGGAGGGGGCCGCGGCCACCGTGGAGAAGACGGTCATCCTGTCCACGTCTCGGGACGGCGCGGTCTACGAGCCGGGCAGGCGGGTCCGCGCCCAGATCGGCGGGTTGGAGGGTTTCGACGAACTCCTGGGGCGGCACGTGGCCGCGTGGGACCGACTGTGGCGGCGATTCGACGTCCGCGTCGAGGGCCCCGAGCGCGTGCAGATGATCCTGCGGCTCCACATCTTCCACCTGCTCCAGACGGTGTCGCCGAACACGATCGGTCTGGACGTCGGCGTCCCGGCCCGGGGGCTGCACGGTGAGGCATACCGAGGGCACATCTTCTGGGACGAGCTGTTCATCTTCCCGTTCCTGAACCTGCGGATGCCCTCGCTCACCAGGAGCCTCCTCGAGTACCGCGACAACCGTCGTCCGGAGGCGATGCGTGCCGCGAAGCAGGCTGGATTCGACGGCGCCATGTTCCCGTGGCAGAGCGGGAGCGACGGGCGTGACGAGACGCAAACGCTCCACCTGAACCCACGCTCGGGACGGTGGTTACCCGACAACTCGCACCTGCAGCGGCACGTCGGCCTCGCCGTCGCCTTCAACGTGTGGCAGTACTTTCAGGTCACCGGCGACATGGAGTTCATGCGGTTTCGGGGGGCGCCGACGCTCGTCGAGATCGCGAGGTTCTTCGCCAGCCTCGCCTCGTACGACCGCGTCCGCGGCCGGTACGAGATCCGGCGCGTCATGGGTCCCGACGAGTACCACGACGCCTACCCGGACGACGACGAGCCCGGCCTGAACAACAACGCCTACACGAACGTGATGGTGGTGTGGCTGCTGTGCCGGACGCTGGAGCTGCTCGACCGGCTGCCCGACCACCAGCGGCAGGAGCTCTGGGAAACCCTGGGCCTGTCCCGGGAGGAGCTCGACCGATGGGAGGACCTCAGCCGGAAGATGGTCGTCCCCTTCCACGACGGCGTCATCAGCCAGTTCGAGGGCTACGAGCGGTTGGAGGAGCTCGACTGGCAGCAGTACCGGAGCCGGTACAGCGACATCCACCGCCTTGACCGGATCCTGGAGTCGGAGGGCGACACCACCAATCGGTACAAGGTCTCCAAGCAGGCCGACGTTCTCATGCTCTTCTACCTGCTGTCGGCCGAGGAGCTCGGCGAGCTGTTCGGCCGTCTCGGTTACGAGCTCGAGCCTGACACGATCCCCAGGACCGTCGACTACTACCTCGCGCGAACGTCCCATGGATCCACGCTGTCGCGGGTGGTGCACGGCTGGGTGTTGGCCCGCACCGATCGAAAGCTGTCGTGGGAGCAGTTCGCAGAGGCGCTGGAGAGCGATGTGGCAGACGTGCAGGGCGGAACGACGGCCGAGGGGATCCACCTGGGAGCGATGGCCGGGACCGTCGACCTTCTCCAGCGCGGCTACAGCGGGGTGGAGGTTCGGGGTGACGCCTTGGGCTTCGCCCCGTCGCTGCCCGAGGAGATCGCCTCGCTCGAGTTCCACCTGCATTACCGGGAGCACCGGGTCGACGTCCGCATCACACAGGATCGCTTGCAGGTGAACACACTGGTGAGCGACGTTGCGCCGATCCACGTCAGGTACCGGGACGAAGTCGCGGAAGTGGAGCCAGGTGGCTCGGTTGAGTGGGAGTTACAGGCCTGAGATGACCGATCGAGCCGTAGAGCAACAACGGAGTGCCGCAGGCATCGTCCTACTGACCCTTGCGGCCGGCCAGTTCCTGATGGCGCTCGACAGCTCGGTCATGAACGTCTCGATCGCGACGGTCGCCGACGA
>JBKPDU010000100.1:0-35928 GCA_046728055.1 Actinomycetota bacterium
ATCTGTTTCCGAATGTCAATCGGGTCCCGTCCGATATCCTTGCAGTGGCCGGCCAGCACCTCGAGCTTGTGCCGGTACTGCTCCTCGGGCATCCAAAACGTGTTCCATCCGTCGGCCACCTCCGCCACCACCCGAAGCGTCCGACGCTCCCCCATCCCGCCAACCCACAACGGGATCGAAGGTGACTGCACCGGCTTCGGCTCGCACAAGGCATCCTTCAGCCGGTAGTGCTTCCCTTCGAACGTCGTCCGTTCTTCCATCCACATCGACTTCAGGATCAGGCACGCCTCGCGCAACATCTCCGACCGGATCCGGAACGGTGGGAAAGGGATGCCGTATTGCTGATGCTCGAGCTCGAACCATGCAGCGCCCATCCCGATCTCGACCCGCCCGCCCGAGATGTGGTCGATCGTGGCCGCCATATTCGCCACCACGGCGGGATGGCGGTACGTGACCCCGGTGACCACGATCCCGCAACGGAGCTTCGACGTGACCGCCGCCATGGCCGCAAGTGTCGTATATGCCTCGAAGCAGGGTCCTTCGGGGTCGGAGAAAATCGGCATGAAGTGGTCGAAGTCCGAGGCCCAATCCAGGCCGAGATCCTCGGCTTTCTTCCAGGTAGCGAGATAACTCGGGAAGTCCGTGTTCTGTGGGCCGGCCTGGATCCCGAATCGGAGCCGTCCCTCAAAGATCTGCACAAACGCGATGCTAGCTGACGTACACTCGTGCCACGGTGCCCATCTACGAGTACGTCTGCCGGGAGTGCGACAGCCGGTTCGACCGGCTGCAGCGGCTGGCGGATCCGGATCCCGAATGCCCGGTCTGCGCCGGCACCAGCGTCCGGAGGCACATCTCGGTCTTCGCGGCCGCATCGAGGGAATCCGCGGCACCCAGCCCCGCGAGTTCGAGCGGCTGCGCGTGCGGTGGCGCCTGCAGCTGTCGGGCCTGACGTTCAATCAGCGTCTCCGCCGGAGGTCGAGCAAGCCGGCCGAGGTGACCCTTCTCAGACCTGCGGGCGACGGATCCTGACTCTCAGGATGTCACGGAGGCTCACCATGCCCATCAGGGTCGTTCCTTCGACGACCGGCAAGTGTCGGAAACCCTGGCTCATCATGACCTCGGCGGCTTCACTGGCGTCCATGTCGGGAGCGGCCGTCACCGGATCCCGGGTCATCCACTCGGAGACCGGCGATGCGGTCAGGTCGCCCCCCGACGCCGCCGCCCGAAGCACATCACGTTCCGTGAAGATGCCCACCAGCCACGAGCCGTCCATCACCACGGCCGATCCGAATCGGCCCTTCACCATGCTGTTGGCCACCTCGGCCACCGAGACATCACCCGTGGTCGTGAAGACCTCGGCCGTCATGATTTCTTTCAGCGTGGCCATGGACGCTCCTCGGTGAGGGGGTTCAGCCGCCCTCGCCTCCGACCTCGTGGAACTCGGAGTCCTCGAGCGGCTTCGCCGGGTCGGCCAGGTCCTCGTTGAGCCGGCGCCACAGCGCGCCCGCCCACGAGCCGATGTTGGGCCACCTCTGCCAGAAAACCTGCAACGTCGCCTCATCGAACGTACGAGCGGCCTCATCGGGGGTCGCGGCCTCGGCCACGCGCTCCCACTCGTCGAGGACCTTCAGCAGATGCTCGGAGGCTTCGTCCACGGGTCTCCTCTCTCCGGGCGAAGTCTAAACCGGACGCGATTCGGGTTGCGATTTGCCTTCCCCGACCACCGATGGACGGTCTAAGGTGACAGACGTCACGGATGGAAGCGGACGGCGATGTCACGTCTTAACCGGGGATCGCGACAGGAGATGACCGCTCAGCCGATCAGGGTCCTGGTCGCCGCCCCTCAACCGCTCCACCGAGAACTGGTCCGCTTCTTCCTCGAGGAGGCAGGGTGCCAGGTGGTGGCGTTGGTTGCGTCGCCCGAGGATGCCGTCTGCCTGGTCGCCTCGAAGCGACCAGACGCGGTGATCCTCCACGAGAGCCTTGCGGCCATGGCTGGCGGGGGCTTCATCCAGCGGGTTCGACAGGGGTCGACGTCCACGAAGGTCGTGGTCGTCACGCCCCAGCCCGAACGGGCATGGGGCGGTCCGTCCCGGGGGGCCGATGCGTTCGTCGAGGAATGGGTGGGGATCCAGGAGCTGGGGGTCGTCCTGCAACGGCTGTGCCGGGGCACGCCCGTCCAGGTGCAGCCGGCTCGGGTGCAAGCGGAACGGGGGACGGGAGACTCGTCCGCGGTCGCCGGGCAGGACGAATGGCTGCCCGCACCTCCTCGACCCATCGACATGCCGATGGTGTCGCAGGCCCGGTGGTACGAGCGTGTGCGGGGCGCGGTAGCCGCGTCGGTCGTCCTCATCTTGCTGCTCCTCGGCGCGGGGCTGTTGCAGCTGCCCGCAACGTCTGAAGGTCGGGGATCGATGGCTTCCGCGCACCTGACGAGTGCCTACTCGACCCTCGAAGTCCTCGCCGCGAGCATTCGCGCGGGAAGGTCCTTGGAGGCCATTGCCGCAACCGCTCGCCGGCTGGTCGCAGAGCGCGCAGCCGCGCTCTCTTCGGGGGCGGACACCACTCGACTCGACGCGGCGATCGATGCGGAGATGTCCCCGCTGCTGTCGAACGTCCCGGACAACGAGGCCGCCGCGATCGAATGGGTCCTGGGAGACCTGGTGAGCAGCCAGGGTTTGCCGCCCAGCCCCGAGCCCGGGCCCGGCGGAGGTGCCGAATCCGATGCTCCGCCCGAAGAACAGGTCAACCCCCAACCAGTCGGCCCACCCGGAGGAGACGCCGACCGCCCAGGCGTCGCCGACCCCGGAGCCCAGGGAGGCTCAAAGGCCCAGGGAAACTCCAAGGACAAGGACAAGGACAAAGCCCAGCAGGACGGAACGACGAGTCCCGACGAGACGCCGAGTCCGACCGAGAGCCCGAGCACCTCACCCACGAGCCCGACCGAGAGCCCGAGCACCTCATCTACGAGCCCGACCGAGACCGCGACCACTTCTGAGAGCCTCAACCCCACCGGGACCCGAGTCGGGACGCGACTCCAACCTACGGCGTCCCAGAGCGCGGAGTCGAGCGGGTTCGAGTCGCCGAGCACACGCGGCCCGACAGCGGCCCCAGACATCCCGACCGCAGCAGGCCCCGAGTTCGGGAGCTTGCCCCCTGTCCTGGTCGTGGGCCCGGACTCGTAACGATCCCGGCGCCCGCCACTACATCAAGACGAGAATTGGATCGACGAAACCTGGGTACCTTTCGGCTCGTATTTCGTTTGAATAACCAGAGGAGTGCGCCGCGAAGGCCCCCGCCGGATCGGTCCCCGGTGCGCTCACGGTTGGTAAGGAGGCAGAGGCCCGGGATGCGCTGGTATGTGCTCAAGAACTCACAGGAGGCCGACATCCCCCCCCACATCGTGGCCGAGGTGGTCGCGGAGATTGGCGAGGACGGAACCTCCGGTCTTCGGGAGAGCCCGGTGCTGTGTGACGACCGCTCTCTTCTATCGCGGCATGAGCTCCTGACGACCGAGGAGGGACGGCTCGCCCTGGCGGCTTGGGAATCGGGGGAGGACTCCGCTTTCGAGGAAGCCACCCGCCGCCTCATCGCTGCCGCCATCGCGGAGGATGAGGATGAGCGGCTGTTCTCGACCGGCTCGTAGACCGGCCAGGAGCGGCCCCATCACCCGTCCTCGCTGATTGGCGGCTGAGGCCCCGAGCATGGCACCATCCTGGAATGCCGGCTGCCTCCGTTCGACGGATCGGGCCGTGGCGGCGCTCCGTCGCGGCGCTCTGGCTGCTGCCGGTGCTCGCGCTCGCTCTATATGCGCCGCCGGCACGGGCGCAGGTGGAGCCGCCGTCACCGGTTCGGCTCGAGATCCTCGAGTTCAACATCGAATACGGCGGGGTTCATGTCAGCTTCGACAAGGTCGTGGAAGCGATCCAGAGGAGCGGCGCCGACGTGGTCGCCCTGGAGGAGGCCCAAGGCCACACCGAGGCACTTCGCCGCGCGCTGGGATGGCCGCACGCGAGCGGCCGGCTCCAGATCCTGTCGAAGTACCCGCTGATCGACCCTCCCGGTGCCGATGGCACCTATCTCCTGATCCAGCTCTCGCCGGGCCAGGTCGTGGCCATCGAGAACGTCCACCTGCCCTCGAATCCCTACGGTCCCTTCGAGGTCAAGCAGGGCGAGACCAAGAGCTCCGTGCTCGAGCTGGAACGCAGACTCCGGCTGCCGGCCATTCGGCCCTTCCTCCAGGCGGCTGAAAGCCTGGGGGCGCAGGGTATCCCGGTGTTCCTGCTCGGCGACTTCAACGCTCCGTCCTGGCGCGACTGGACGCCGGAGATGGTGGGCGAGCGGTTCCAGATCCGCTACCCGGTCCGGTGGCCGGTGAGCATCGCCGTGGAGGAGGCCGGGTTCGTGGACTCGTACCGGCAGGTGTACCCGAACCCAAAGCGCCATCCCGGCCTGACGTGGTGGGCGGCCCGGCCGCACCTTCCCTGGTGGAACCCGGGCAAGTACGCGCCGCAGGATCGGATCGACATCATCTACGCGCTCGGGGAGGCGAAGGCCACCGCCGCGGAGCTGATCGGCGAGGCCGGAGCACCCGTGGACCTGAGCGTGACGCCATGGCCCTCGGATCACCGGGCTACCGGGTCGACGTTCACCGTCACCCCGGGTGAGCCGCCGGTCATGGTGGCAGCCGACGAACGGCTCGTGGCCATCGGCGACGTCGTGCACGTGACGTTCCACGCGCCCGGAGCCGGCGGGGAACATGTGGCCATCGTCCCCGCCGGCGGGCACCCGCCATCCGAGGCCATCGCGGACCAGTCGACCGGGGCAGGCGCCCCCACGGACGGGACGCTTTCGTTCCCCACCAACGGGTGGGCAGCCGGCGCGTACGAGGCGGTGTTGCTCCACGGGGGCGGCCAGGAGCTGTCCCGGATCCCGTTCTGGGTGAAGGAGCCGGGCACGGGGCCTTCGATCTCGACCGGGAAGTTCGCGTACGCAGTGGACGAGCCCATCGACGTCTCGTGGGAGAACGCCCGCGGCGAGCGATGGGACTGGGTCGGCGTGTACAGGCGGGGAAGGGATCCTCGCATCGCCTACTACCTGCTGTGGACATACACGGGTTCGACGATCGCCGGCTCGACCCTGATCGACGAGTCCGTCCATGGTCCGTGGCCGCTCGATGCGGGGAAGTACAGCGTGTACCTGCTCCGCGACGACGGCTACCACAAGCTGGCGGGCGCGGACTTCGTGATCAACGGCTAGGTGCATGCAGATATCCGTAGACTCCCTGACCGAGGTATCACTCGAGCATGAAGGGGGCGATCATGGCTGACACCGCGAAAGAGGCGTGGAACGAGGTCGGTGACAAGTTCGGTGAGTGGAGCAGGATGCTCGGCGAGAAATACCGTAAGCGCGGAGAGGAGCTGGGGACGAGCGCCGAGGAGGATCGCAGGAAGCTCGATGACGCCGTCCAGACCGTGACCCGCCAGCTCGACCAGGCGTTCAGCTCGTTCGGCGAGACGATTCGGGACCCCGAGGCCAAGCAGCAATTGAAGGAGGCCACGAAGTCGCTCGGCGACGCCCTGTCCGCGACGGTCTCGCAGGTTGGGGAGCAGATCCGGAGCAAGCTCGGCTCTTCGCGTTCGTCCGGTTCGGCAGGTCCGTCGAGTCCATCCGGTTCGTCGGGTTCGTCCGGTACGTCCGGTTCGTCGGGGTCCGTCGAGCCAGACTGACCGAACTCCCCGACTCGTCAGCGGTGGGAGGTGGGAATGGATCGTTCGGCTGATCGTTCCGAGGTGTCGGTGGTCGGTCCGGGGACGAAGATCGAAGGCACGGTCATCGCGGCCGGCTCCCTGAGGGTCGAAGGGGAGGTCAAGGGCAAGATCACCGCCGAGGGAGAGGTGGCCCTCTCTCCTCAGGGTAGTGTGGAGGCCAACATCCAGGCCGGCAGCATCACGCTCGCAGGCCGGGTGAAGGGCAACCTGACCGCGAAGGGCAACGTCACGCTGCCCGCCGACAGTCGACTGGATGGGAACATTCGCGGCCACAACGCGGACGTCGGCGGCGTGGTCATGGGCAACGTCCTGGTGAAGGGAACCGCCAAGCTCGGCCCGCGCGCCCGGGTGGAAGGCGACATCACGTCGAAGTCCCTGGCGATCGCCGAGGGCGCGGTGTTCATCGGGCGTTCCAACATGGGCGAGGAGGCCGCAACCCAGGATGAGTTGACCGTGAGGCTGGAAGCCCGCGAGAGCGTTCGGTAGACGCGCCCGCCGTGGCGCGTCCGCTCAGGGTCGGGATCCAACTCCCCGAGGTCGAGCGTGACGTCCGGTGGACCGAGTACGTGGCCATGGCTCGGGCGGCCGAGGCTGCCGGGTTCGACTCCATGTGGCTGGGGGACCACCTGCTGTACCGGGGCGACGGGCGTCCCGAGCGCGGGCCGTGGGAGGCCTGGACCTTGCTCTCCGCCCTCGCCGCGGTCACCGAGTGGATCGAACTCGGTCCCCTGGTGGCCTGCCTGGCGTTCCACCCTCCGGGGGTGATTGCCAAGATGGCCGCGACCGTGGACGAGGTGAGCGGCGGCCGCCTGATCCTCGGGGTCGGTGCGGGATGGAACGAGCCGGAGTTCCGGGCGTTCGGCATCCCTTTCGATCACCGGGCCTCCAGGTTCGAGGAGTCCTTTGAGATCATCCGCACGCTCTTGTCCGGCGAGCGGGTCACCCTCGAAGGCCGGTTCTGGAGCGCCGAGGACGCCGTGATGCTGCCGAAGCCGGTACGGCGCCCGCCGATCATGGTCGGGAGCACCGGCAACCGGGTCCTGTCGATCGCCCTCCCCCACGTCGACGCCTGGAACACCTGGTACGACAACTACGGCAACACGCCGGAAGGGTTCGCCGTGCTGAACGCCAGGGTTAGCGACGTGGCGGCGCAGGCCGGGCGGCGGCCGGAGGAGATCGGACGAAGCGCGTGCGTCCGTGTCGTGCTGGATTGGGCGGCGGTGGAACGTCCGATCGAGGACGGCGTCACGCCGCTCGAGGGTTCGGCCCGACGGATCGAGGCCGGTCTGAGGGAACTCGCGGAGGCGGGAGCGGACGAGGCCATCGTAGTGGCCAGCCCCATCACCGAGGATTCGATCCGGGCCCTCGGCGAGGTCGTGGCCGGCCTTGATTCGTGATAGGGACGGTGGCATGGCCGGTCCGAACAGTTCGAAGAGCCCGAAGGGTGCGAAGAGGTCGAAGGGGAAGGACTCGCTCAGGACCTACCGGGAGAAGCGGGACTTCCGGCGGACGCCCGAGCCGGCGCCGTCGAGCGCCAAGCGCTCAGGCGGACGAGGGCGCTTCGTGATCCAGAAGCACGACGCCACGAGCCTCCACTACGACGTTCGACTGGAAGCCGACGGCGTCCTGAAGTCGTGGGCCGTGCCCAAGGGCCCCTCGACCGACCCGAGAGACAAACGACTGGCCATGCCCACCGAGGACCACCCCCTCGAGTACGCGAGGTTCGAGGGCGTCATCCCCGAAGGTGAGTACGGCGCCGGGCCGGTGATCGTGTGGGACGCCGGAACCTATCGCAACCTCACCGAACGAAACGGCAAGGACGTCCCGGTAGCGCGGGCGATCCGGGACGGTCACGTCTCGGTCTGGCTGGAGGGTAAGAAGCTGACCGGCGGCTACGCGCTCACCCGAGTGGGCGGCGGAAAGCGACCGCGGTGGATCATGGTGAAGGAGAAGGACGAACGGGCCGACGCTCGGCGGAACCCGGTGAAGACCCAGCCGGAATCGGTGCGGTCGGGCCGGACCATCGAGGAGGTGGCCGCGAGGGCCCGACCTTCGAAGAGCAAGCCACGGATGGCATGAAGGATCCGCTGCGCCTGCCGTTCGAGGCCGGGAAGCGCATCGCGAAGAGCTCTCAGCCGTCCTGGACCGCTCCCATGCTCGCCACTCTCACCGAGAAGCGGTTCTCCGATCCCGCGTGGATCTTCGAGCCGAAGTTCGACGGCGAGCGTTGCCTCGCGTTCCGCGAGGGCCGTCGGATCCGGCTGATGTCGAGGAACCGATTGCAACTGAACGACCACTACCCAGAGATCGCCGAGGCCCTTGCCGGGCAGGGCGCCGAGGCTTTCATCCTGGATGGTGAGATCGTGGCGTTCGAGGGGAATCGGACGAGCTTCGCCAGGCTCCAACGGCGGATGCAGGTCCGAGACCCGGAGAAGGCCCGTCGCACCGGCGTGCGGGTGTTCCTGTACCTGTTCGATGTGATTTACCTGAACGGCTACGACGTCACGGCCCTGCCACTCCGGCAACGGAAGTCGGCCTTGCGCACGGCGGTGTCGTTCAGGGATCCGCTCCGGTTCACCCCGCACCGGAACGCCGACGGCGAGGCGTACTGGCGCGAGGCCTGCCGAAAGGGATGGGAGGGCGTCATCGCCAAACGGGCGGACTCCCCGTACCAGCACCGGCGCTCCCCCGACTGGCTCAAGTTCAAGTGCGTGAACGAGCAGGAGTTCGTGATCGGCGGATTTACCGACCCCAAGGGGTCCAGGCGCGGCTTCGGGGCCCTGCTGATCGGGTACTACCGGGGCGGCGAGCTCGTGTACGCGGGCAAGGTGGGGACCGGATTCGACGACGAGCTGCTGGATCGTCTGACGCGAACGCTCACCCGGATCGAGCGAGACCGCCCTCCCTTCTCGACCGGGCGGCTCCCGAGGGCCGGCGTCCACTGGGTGAAGCCCGAGCTCGTGGCCCAGATCGGCTTCACCGAATGGACCAGGGATGGCCAGCTTCGCCATCCCCGGTTCCTCGGCCTTCGACGGGACAAGGGACCACGCGAGGTGGTCAGGGAGCGACCGGCGTGACCGGCGAGCGACGGATCAGGGTGGGTCGACGGACCGTCGAGCTCTCCAACCCGGAGAAGGTCCTGTACCCGGGCGACGGCATCACCAAGGCGGACCTCGTCGAGCACTACCGGCGGGTGGCCACGTTGATGCTTCCGCACGTGAAGGGCCGGCCGGCCGCCATGGAGCGGTTCCCGGATGGCATCACGGGCGAACGGATCTTCCAGAAGGACGTCCCCCGCTACTTCCCCTCCTGGATCAGACGGGTCACGGTTCGGAAAGTGGGAGGCTCCCTCCGCCAGGTGGTGTGCGACGATGCCGCGACGCTCGTCTATCTGGCGAACCAGGCATGCATCACCCCGCACGTGTGGCTCTCTCGGGCGGACCGCCCCGACCACCCGGACCAGATGATCTTCGACCTCGATCCAGCAGGCGATCGATTCGAGGACGCCCGAGTGGCCGCCCTCTCGCTCCGGTCGCTGCTCGACGAGCTGGATCTGCCCTCGTTCGTCAAGACCACCGGGGGGAAGGGGATCCACGTGACCGTCCCGCTCGATCGCCGGGCGGACTTCGACACCGTGCGGCACTTCGCTCGCGACGTGGCGGCAGCCCTGGTGGCGAGGGACCCCAAGCGGCTCTCGGTCGAACAGCGCAAGGACAAGCGAAGGGGACGCCTGTACGTCGACGTCATGCGCAACGCCTACGCACAGACCGCGGTACCCCCGTACGTGGTTCGAGCCAGGCCGGGCGCGACCGTCGCAACCCCGCTTGCCTGGAGAGAAGTGACGGATCGATCGCTCGAGCCGTCACGGTTCACGTTGGGGACGATCAGTCGGCGCATCGAGCGGGTGAAGGATCCGTGGCAGGGCCTGCGACGGCAGGCCCGCTCCCTGTCCAAAGCCAGGCATCGTCTGGCGGCCCTCCTCGAGGAGGAGGGCTAACGGCCCGTCGTGGTGGCGGGGCCGGATGGTGGGGACGCGTAGGTCCGGGGGCGTGAAGGGCGCCTCCCCCGTTCCAGTCGCACGGCCCAGATCCCCACGGCGAACACGATCCCGGCTCCCACGATCTGCACCCAGGGCCCGATCCCCATCGATGCCGTCACCAGCGCACCCTTGGCGCGCAGGACGGCCTTCAACTGACCGAGCTGGTCCGAGAGGTAGATGAAGTTGAAGATCGAGGCGATCAACGCTCCGAGCCCCAGGCTGCGGAGCAGCTGGGGGCTCGTCTCGCGCCGGCCGGAGAGATAGAGCAACGCCACCACGATGATGGCGATCGAGAGCCCGATGCTGAGGATCGGTGCGCCGCCGTGTGCTCCCGAGAGGTTTTCGGTCTGCGCTCCCGTGAGCACGATCCACGGAAGGAAGAAGCCAACCGCCCGGACGAGGCCGCCGAGCGTCGCGAGCACCCCGATCGTGGTCCTGTTGGCCTCCAGGCGATCGGCCTCGAGTGGTTCGAGCGTGGGCGCGCTGGGGGAAGGCGCACGCAACACGTCGGGTGGGGGCGGAAGTGCACCGGTCGTCAGTAGGCGCACCACATCGGCTGCCGCAACTCGTTTGGACTTGTACGCCTCGAGCTCGAGCCGGCGATGCTCGGATGGAACCTCGATCGTGAGGCGGACGGTCATCGCCTTCAGTTCCGTGCTCACGCGCAGGGCTGCCCGGGGCCACACGGCGAGCTGCCGTCTGGCCTTCCACCCGAACCCCGACCGGGCGTCGAACACGTGCAATCGGGTCGGCGTGACCACCAGCATCACGTAGCGGCGGAAGGCAAGTCCGCTCGCCTCTGCCTCCTCCCGGGCCCGCCTCCTCGCCGAGATCTCCCCGAAGTCGGCGACTCGGGCCGCGAAGGTGCCAGCCGCCTGGAAGACCCCTGCCGCCAGCACCTCTTCCCCCGAGACGGCACGTCGAGCGGCCGAAACGACGCTCATGGCTGCCCTATCGGGAGGGGACCAGCGTTCCTTGAGGCCCCAGGACGGAGAGTAACTATCAAATGGCCTAAGGCAAACATATGTGTTAAGTTCGGCGCTCGGACCGTTATGCTTTGGAGCATGGATGTCGATTGGAACTGCGAGGTTGTCCCGCCTTACCCTCCGGTGAAGAGACCGAAGAGGAGGGGTCGATGATCGGGACGAGGCTGCGCCGGCTGCGTCTGAACAGGAAGCTCACCCAGCGTGAGTTGGCCGAGCCCAAGTACACGCACGCCTACGTGAGCACCATCGAGGCGGGCAGGCGGAACCCATCGAGGGAAGCCCTCGAGCACTTCGCCGGCAAGCTGGGCGTCGACGTGGACGAGCTCCTGACCGGCAAGCCGGCGGACCTGGAGGCCAGGCTGGACGCTCGGTTGCTGCAGGCCCGGATCGACCTGTCGGGGGGACGTCTGGGCGAGGCCGACGAGACGCTCGCCTCGATCGCACGCGAAGCCAGGCGGTATCACCTGTCGAGGATCGAGGCGAAGGCGGAGGATGCTCGAGGCCTGTTGCTCGAGCGCCGGGAGAAGCCCGAGGAAGCGCTCCATCACTATCAGCGAGCGGAGGAGCTCGTCCGCTCTGGGCCGGCCGATGCGATGGCGGATGCGGTGGCCGGGAAGGCCAGGTGCTTCCAGGCTCTCGGAGACGTGCGATTCGCCATCCACATCTTGGAGAGCCTCATCGACTCGCTCGATCGCGAAGGGATCAGCGACCCGAACGCGCTCGCTCGCCTGTACTCATCGCTGCTCGACGCGTACATGGACGCGGGACTCGTGGAGCGGGCGGCGGCATCGGCCCTGGAGCTGGAGCGCCTCGGCCCCAGGCTGAGCGATCCGGCGCGAATCGGCCAGATGCACTTGCACGTGGCCCACGCCTACCTCGCGGGGGGACGAGTCGAGGATGCCGAACGTGCGCTCCAACGAGCCGAGGACGCGCACCGTCAGCTCGGCTTCAAGACGGAGACGGGCCACGCCTACCTGGCCAAGGGCTACGTCAAGACACGGGACGGCAGACTGGACGAAGCCCGCCGGGATCTGGAGCACGCGCTGGCCATCTTCGAGGACACCGGGGACGAGAAGGACCTCACGCGAACGCTGAACGAGCTCTCCAGGATCGAGCGGCTGGAGGGACGGACGGACCGGGCTCGAAAGCTCCTGGAACGGTCGATCTCCATCATGGGTGACAACGACACGCCCATCCAGGCCTGGGCCCACCGGGAGCTCGGTCTCGTCCTGACCGATTCTGACCCCGACAGGGCCGAGAAGAACTTCCGTCGGGCGATCGAGCTGTTCGAGCGGTCCGAGCAGGCCGTGGAGATCGCCGTGACCTACCGGGCCCTGGGCGATTTGCTCCAGGCCCGAGGCGATGGGGAGGCGAGTTGCGAGGCCTACCGGACGGGGATCCTGGGGCTCGAACCGAGGTTGTAGGAGGCCGGCGCCGCTCAGGTCGCTGAGCGGCGCCCGGCCGGGACGACCCCGGACCCCACCCCGGGGACGTCGAGGGGTTGGGGGGCCTGGAGGGCCGGGTGGACGACCCGGCCTTCGGCCCTCCTCCCCTTCCCATCCGCCCGCGCCAACGTTGTGACGCTCTCGACCACGCCCATGGGGATGTGGGTCACGGCCCGGAACCCCTCGCCGCCCGGCAAGAGCTCCTGGGCCACCGAGATCACGCCTTCGTCGCGACGGACCATGAACCCCACCGTCTGCACGATGTAGGCGTCCCGCCACCCGGTGGCGCCGTGCTCGAAGTCGAACCACGCGTCCCGCCACCTGACCAAGACAAGTTCGAGGGCCTTGTGGTGCAATGGTCTCCGCGTGGGTTCGGGAGGCCCCGAGGGCGCAAGGATCGGTTGGCCGGGAACGTCTTCTGCCCTCGCGCCCATCGGACCCTCCTTGCATGAGGTATCGGCGGCCGTGCGCGGCGGCGTATCGCCTCGCCGACTCATTTCTCGAGAAGGCGGGGTTAGATGTGGAGCGCTCCGGGGTTACGTCCTTCGGCCACCCGCCCGGGGACGAGCACCGCCGCGCCCTCGCCGGCGCCCGATCGAACCCATCCGACAGCCTCGTTCGCTTCTTCGAGCGGGAACGCCATGGCCGCGGAGCGCACCGGGACCGACGGGGCGAGCGCCAGGAACTCCACGCCGTCTGCGCGGGTGAGGTTCGCCACCGAGCGCAGGACCCGCTCCCGCCACAGGCGCTCGTACGGGAACGAGGGGATGTCGCTCATGTGGATCTCGCCGCACACCACGGTTCCGCCGGGCGCGACCGCAGCGAGCGCCGCCGGAACCAGATCGCCCACCGCGGCGAACAGGATCGCGGCGTCCAGCTCCTCGGGCGGTGGCTCGGTCGAATCGCCGGCCCACGCCGCCCCCAGGTCGAGGGCGGAGCGCTGGGTCTCCCGATCACCGGGACGGGTGAACGCGAACACACGGCGACCCTGGTGCCGAGCCACCTGGGCGATGAGGTGAGCCGCCGTGCCGAATCCGTAGATGCCCAGCCGCTCGGCGTCGCCGGTCATCTTCAGGCACCTCCACCCGATCAGCCCGGCGCACAGGAGGGGCGCCGCCTCGAGGTCCGGGTAGCCCTCGGGGAGGGGGAGGGCGTACCGGGCGTCGACCACCGTCCACTCGACGTACCCACCGTCGAGCTGGTAGCCGGTGAATCGGGCGTTCGGGCACAGGTTCTCCCGGCCGCTCGTGCAGTACCGGCAAGTCCCGTCGGTCCATCCCAGCCACGGCACGCCCACCCGCTGGCCGAGCAAGTGATCCTCGACCCCCGGGCCGCTCTCCGCCACCTCGGCCACGATCTGGTGCCCCAGGACGAGTGGGAGCTTGGGATCGGGGAGCTCGCCGTCCAGGATGTGGAGGTCCGTTCGGCAGATGGCGCACGCCCGGACCCGAAGGAGGACCTGTCCCGGTCCGGGCTCGGGCCGAGCCAGGTCGGCCGGACGAAGAGGTTCCCCCGGGGCGTCGAGCACCATGGCCCGCATCGGGCCGGCTCGGTCGCCGGCCGGACTCACCTGCCGGCCGGCACGATCTCCTGAAGCCTGCCGGTCTTGACGTCGTACACCCACCCCGACACCTCGATGTCGGGAGGGATGAACGGGCTCTCCCGGATGAGCCGAACATCCTCCCGGACGCTCTCCTCGAGATCCGAGAAGGGCAGGAAGTCCATGTGCGACGCGTCACTGCCAGTGTCGGCGGCCAGCTTCCCTCGGAGCTCGTCGTTGCTGAAGGTCAGCATCCCGCAGTCGGTGTGGTGGATGACCGCGTACTCCTGCGTGCCGAGGAGTCGACTGGAGATGATCAGCGAGCGGAGCGCGTCCTCCGACGCACGCCCACCGGCGTTTCGGATCACGTGCGCATCGCCGATGTCCATCCCCAGGAATGTCTCCGGGTGCAGCTGGGCGTCCATGCAGGTGAGCACCGCGAACCGCTGCGCGGGCGGCATCGGCGCGTCGCCCTTGTCGAAGTCCCTGGCGAACCTCTCGTTCCTCTTCCTGAACCGATCCATGATGGACATGCACTTCTCCTTCCCCAGGAACCACGTGAAGGACCACCGCATCACGGTGGGAGTGAAACGTCAACCCGGCGACGTCGACGGTCGCTCTCGGCGCGGGACTGCCGACTAGGCCGACATGAGGTCGAGTCCCAGGATGGCCTCGGCTGCGCGCATCGAGGCCATCAGGGCCTCACGGTCGCCCTTCAGGGCTCCTTCGGCGCCCCGGTCCAGGGCTCCGGCCACGGCCCAGGCCTTGATCTCGGCCTCGCCGAACTCGATCCGGTCGTCGGAACGGGCCGCCTCGAACAGCATCTCGAAGGTGGCCTGCATGTAGAGGTCGATCAGCGCAACGATCCGCTGGGAGTCCTTGGCCGCGGGAAGCAGCGAGTCCCGCAGGGCGGCGAGCACCTGGTCTCCCCGGGCCGCCAGGGCGACCCGGGCCTTCTCCGGGTCGGATTGGGCGAACCGCAGCATGGCCGAAACCGACTCCACGAACACGGCGTTCTGGCTGGTCATGCCCTCCTCCTTTGAGCTGCCCGGCCCACCCCCTCTCTGGGCCGGACCTGCGCTCATCCTCTAACCGGGGACGGAACCGCGCCATCGGCCGATAGTCCAATTCCCCCGACTAGAGGAACCGGCCATTGGCCCGGGGGAGGTCCTTCGATGGGCCAAGACAGTCAGGGATGGCAAACGGCCCTTGGGGGCGGACCCCCTGCTCAGCGCGAGGTCAGGCGCTCCACGAGCTCCCGGAGTCCACCTAGCGGTAAAGGATGGGGCAGGTCATGGTTCGGATGACCCCGTCCACCTCCTGGATCGGGCGGAGCACCCGCTTGCCCAGTTCGTCGATGCTGTCCGCCTCCGCCCGCACGATGACGTCGTAGGGGCCGGTGACCAGGTCCACCCGGCTCACGCCGTCCAGGACGCGGATGGCGTCAGCCACGTGGGCTCCCCTTCCGACCTCGTTCTGGACCAGCACGAAGGCTTCCAACATGGGCTCACCTCCCGCGTTGCCTGCCCGGGACCTGGCCGCATGATGAGCCGTGGGCCAACCCTGTACAAGCCGCGGAGGAGGGAGTTCACCCAATCGTTACCCAGATCACTCCTTGAGCGCTCGAGTCAGTCGGGGCACAATACGACCCCGTCCCTGGCCCGAGGAAGGATGACCTGCACCCCGCCCGCACGCTCCCCACCACACTCTTCACCGCCTTCGTGCTCGTGGCCGTGGCCGCGTCAAGCACGGCCGGGGCCGGATCGCCCACGGCAACCCTGGTGGCCTCGCCGTCAGTGATCACGGCCGGCGACACGGTCCGGCTCTCCGGTGCGGTTGGAGAGAGCCCGTCGTGCCTCGGCCCCCGCGCGGTGCAACTCGAGTGGCTGGGAGCCGGCGGGACTGCCTGGACCGCGGTGGCCTCGAGCATCACGGCCGCCGACGGGACGTTCTCGTTCTCCGACGCCCCGCAATACAGCGGCGAGTACCGGGTGATCCTCGCGGCCGTCGGCGTATGCCTGACGGCGGGCTCCGACCCAGTCCTCGTCGGCGTGCGTGCGCTCGTCGACACGACCCTCATCGCGTCCTCGCTGACCGTCGGGTCTTGTCCGTCGATCCACGCGACGGTCTCGCCGAACAAGTTAGGGCAGACCATCGAGCTCCAACGGCTGTTCGACTCGGGGTGGCGAACGGTGGAAACGCTCCCGCTCGACGCGTCGTCGTCGGCATCGACCAACCCCTGCTTCGGATGGGATGACATCGGGGTCGTTCGGATCCGCCTGCGCTGGCCGAAACAGGACGCCCTGAACGAGACGGGCATCGGCATCGTCCTCGCACTTCGCATCGAGAAGGCCAACTGGATGCGAAGGATCGATCACCTGGTGGCCGGGCGAGCCGTGTCCGTGTCCGTTGGTTCGGCCGGATCCTTCCTGTATCGGCGGGCCGATACGAAGCGACGGATCCCGGCATCCAACGAGAAGCTCCTGTTGTCGATGGCCCTGCTCGACACGCTCGGGCCCGAGCGCCGCATCGTCACGCACGCAGCGACGGCCACGTTCCAAGGAGGAGTCGTCCAGGGGAACCTGTGGATCCTTGGGCGCGGAGATCCGGAGATCACCGCGGCCCGCATGGGCACTCTGGCCCGACAGCTCGCGGCGGGCGGCGTGGAGAAGGTCCGTGGCCGGGTGATGGGATCCACTGGGTACTTCGCACACGACTGGTGGGCCCGAGGATGGAAACCCGACAGCCGCCGGTACGTGGCGCCGCCAACGGCGCTCACCTTCCAGGGCAACGTGGTGAAGGGCAGGTTCACGCAGAAGCCGGAGGTGTTCGCGGCGCAATCGCTCACCAAGCAACTGGAGAAGCGCGGCGTGGCGGTCGTCGGCAGACCGGGCTTGGGCCAGCCACCGAACGGCCTGGCCGACCTCGGCGTCATTCAGTCGCGGCCGCTCCGCTCCATCCTGGGGACGATGAACCGGCCATCGAACAACTTCTACGCGGAGGTCCTGGGCAAGCTGCTGGCGGCCACCGCGGTCGGACCCCCGGGGACGATCGCCAAAGGGGCGGCCGCCGTGCGGAGGTGGGTGGCCGGACACGGAATCGACTTCAGCCTGTACGACGGGTCCGGTCTCTCCTATGCGAATCGGGTCACGGCTCGAGGGATCGTCCAGTTACTGTGGGCGGCCGATGCCGCCACTTGGGGCCCGGTGCTCCGGCAGAGCCTGCCCAAGGGGGGGCAAGGGACGCTGGAGGACCGACTCCACGGGGTGAGGCTTCGAGCCAAGACCGGGAGCCTGGAAGGAGTGTCCGCCCTCTCGGGCTGGGTGTGGCAGGAGAAGGAGGGAGACTGGATCGAGTTCTCCATCCTGTCCCGTGGCATGCCCAAGTGGATCGCCTCTTCGATCGAGGACGGCATCGTCCGGGTCCTCGCAAACGCCGGCTGACACACCATCGCCTCGGCACACGTAAAGCGTGTCCCCCGGCCGGCCGATGTTTGAGCCGATGAAGCCTAAGCTGACCGAGCCTGCGAGCCAGAGTCTCGCGGCCCGCGTCTTCGACCTCAGCTCCCTCGGGATCCTGCTCGCGCACCTCGACGGCCCGATCCTGGCGGCGAACGACGCGTTCCTGTTCCTGATGGGGCGGGACCGGGACGAGGTCGTAGGCCACACCATCGAGGAACTGGGGTTCTTCGCCTCGATGGGGGGCGGCCGGGCAAGGGAACTCCTGCGCCAGCGCGGAGCCATCGACGGATTCGACGCCCACGTGCTGACGCCCTCCGGAGAGGCCCGGGTCATCCGGTTGTCGGCAGAGACCATCACCGATGGGGAGGACCGCATCGTGGTGGTCCGAGCCACCGACGACGCCGGCCGTGGAGCGGCGGGCGCCCGCTACTACGAGCTCCGTGAAGCCGAGGTCCGGTATCGGGCCCTCGTCGAGCAGATCCCGGCCATCACCTACACCGAGATCGAGGACGAGAGCAGTCCGATCGGGTACCGCGACGTGTACCTCAGCCCTCAGGTCGAGTCCATTCTCGGCTACAGTCCCTTCGAGTGGCAGGCCGACCCCGAGTTGTGGGTCCGGACCATGCACCCGGACGACCGCGATCGGGTCACCGAGGACGATCGGAAGTCGGACGAGACCGGCGCGTTCACCTCGGAGTACCGCATGATCGCGCGGGACGGCCGGGTGGTGTGGTTCCGGGACAAGGCGACCGTGGTGGAGGACCCGGTGGCCGGGGTGAGGTTCTGGCAGGGCGTCATGCTCGACGTCACCGAGCAGAAGCTCGCGGAGGCCAACCACTTCGAGGTCGCGGCGAAGTACCGGACGCTCGTTGAGCAGATCCCGGCGGTGGTCTACCTGGGCGAGTACGGCGAGCACGGCGACTGGCTGTACATCTCGCCGCAGCTGGAGCGGGTCCTGGGGTATACGCCCGAGGAGTGGCTGGCCCATCCTCATCCGATGGCCTCGTTCACCCATCCCGACGACCTACCGGCGGTGCGAGAAGAGGAGGAGCGTTCGCGCGCCTCCGGCGAACCGTTCCGGGCCGAGTACCGGATGCAGGCCAAGGACGGCCGATGGCTTTGGATCCTGGACGAGGCGACCCCGGTTCTCGACCAGAACGACCGCCCGTTCGTGCTCCAGGGGGTCATGTACGACATCAGCGAGCGCAAGCGCTCGGAGCAGGAGCTGGGGGAGGTGCTGGAGAAGCTCCGGGCCATGGATCGCCTCAAGAACACGCTGTTGCACACGCTCTCGCACGACTTGCAGAACCCGCTCACCGCGATCCACGGCGCGGCCAGCACGCTCGAGCGCCTGGAATCGGAACTGACCACCGACGAACGGCGCTCACTCCTCAAGTCGCTCACCGACCGGACCCAACACCTGAGGAACCTGCTCACCGACCTCCTCGACCTGGACCGCCTGGACCGAGGCATCGTGGAGCCCAAGCGATCAGCGGTCGACCTCCCCGCGATGATCCGGCGCCTCGTGGCGTCCTCGGATGCGCTCGCCGGACGATCGGTGGAGATCGACACACAGCCGGTGACCATCGCCCTGGATCAGCCGAAGGTGGAGCGGATGGTGGAGAACCTGCTGGCCAACGTTGCTCGGCACACGGAGGATGCACGGGTGTGGATCCGGGTGGCCCCGCAGGACGGCGGCGCGTTGATCTCGGTGGACGACGAGGGGGCCGGCGTTCCCGACGACCTCAAGGAGAAGATCTTCGTGCCGTTCCGCCGGGGGCCCGAGGCTGCCGACCTTCCGGGCAGCGGGATCGGCCTCTCCCTCGTGGCGGGGTTCGCCGAGCTCCACGGAGGCCGGGCCTGGGTGCAGGACCGCCCCGGCAGGGGCGCCTCCTTCAGGGTGTTCCTGCCCGATGCGCCGGAATCCGACGACCCGCCCCGCCAGACGGACTAGTCGTCCTTTTCCTTCTTCTGCCCGAGATGCTTCCCGTGGTCCTCCTTGGGAGGTTCCTCCGTCGACGGCGTGCTCTTCCCGATGATCAGCGTGACCGACGTGCCGCGCCGCACGCGATCGCCGGCGGGCGGTTCGCTCGAGATCACGATCCCTGCAACCCCGGGCTCGCGTTGGACATCACCCAGCACCAATCCCGCGTCGGCCAGTGCATCCTGGGCGTGGGCCTTCGTCATCCCCGTGAGCTCCGGAACGGCCACCCGCGACGCCGTACGAGCCTCCCGCTGGGCCCACTGCAGGATCGACCGGTCCCTGGCCAGGACCATGACGATCGCCAAGGTCAACAAGAGGACTGCCCCGATCAGCAAGGCCGGGATGAGGATGCGGCGGCGGTCGCGGTGACGTGGGACCGGCGACAGCGGCGTGGTCTCCTCCGGGACCGGGGCCACTGGCGCGAGCGGGATCGTCTCCTCGGGGGCGTCGATCGCGTGAAGCGGGAGGGTGGGTTCTCGGAGCATCGACGCGAAGGCGGCGGCTGAAGCCGGACGATCGGCCGGGTCCTTCGCCAGCGCGGCCATGGCCGCCGCAGCGATGTTCGGAGGAACGTCGCCGGCCAGCTGCCCGAGCGGCGGCGGGTCCTCGCGGACGTGCGCCACGGCCACGGCGACCGGTGACTCCCCCACGAACGGCGGACGACCGGCGACCATCTCGTAGAGCACGGCACCGAGCGCGTAGACATCGGATGCCGCCGTGCTTTTCTCGCCCTTCGCTTGTTCGGGCGCCACGTAGGAGGGCGTGCCCAGGAAGAGATCCGACGTGGTGATCCGTTGCGCCCACGCGGCGGCGGCGATCCCGAAGTCCATCACCTTGACATCGCCGGCCGAGGTGAGCATTACGTTGCCGGGCTTCACGTCCCGGTGCACGACCCCTGCGGCGTGCGCCTCCTCGAGCGCTTCGGCCACCTGGGTGGCGATCCGCGCGGCCTCCTGCGAGGGGAGCCGACCCTCCCGGGCCAATCGATCCGCAAGGGTCTCTCCACGGACCAGCTCCATCACGATGTACGGGCGGCCCTCGGAGCGACCGAAGTCGTACACGGCGGCGACGTGCGGACCGGAAAGGCGAGCGGCCGCACGGGCTTCGCGCTCGAAACGGCGCACGGCGCGCTCACCACCGGCCAGCGACTCGGAGAGGACCTTCACCGCCACGGGACGGCCCAGGTTCTCGTCCTCGGCCTCCCAGACGGTCCCCATGCCTCCCGAGCCGATCATCCGAGCGAGCCGGTATCGACCCCCGAGCAGGACGTCCTGATCCAGCTTGTGCATGGTGATCTCCGACGGGTACCCGCCTGTCCCCAAAGGTACCCGAGGGGTTCGACGTGAAAACGCCTAAGCGCCCGCCCGGTCCTGCCGCTAGGGTGCTGGCCGGTAAGCCAGCCGCACCACGCCAGAGCCAAACGTCGTCGCACCGATCAACTCCAGGCGGACCGGCCCAACACCATCGAAGATTCGCGGCCCGGACGGCCACAGCGACGGGCTCACCCAAAACCAGAACTCGTCCACGAGACTCAGGGTGGTGAGGGCATGGGTCAGCTCGCCAGCGCCGACGGCGACCAGGGTCCTGTCGTGGCGTTCCTTGAGTGCGGTCACGCTCTTGGCCAGGTCGCCCTGCAGCAAGGTGGCGTTCCACTCCAACGGCTCGCGCAGGTTCCGGGACGCCACGTACTTGGGCATGCTGTTCATCCGGTCCGCGAACAGCCCCAAGGCCGGGTCGTCGGCCAGTTGCGGCCACACCGCGGCCAGTCCCTCGTAGGTCTTGCGCCCCAGCACCATCGCGTCCGCCACCAGGAACTGCTCCAGCGAGACCTGATTGCTGTCGGCGTCCAGCACCAGCCACCCATCGGGCTCAGGCACCGGCGCCTCGAAGGCGCCGTTGACGGTCATGGCGTTGTTGATGACCAATCGTCCCATCGGAGGCCTCCTTGTGGTCGAGCAGGCTGGGCACGCACCGGCGTTGGTACGAGCACACTCGACGAACCCTATCGCGCCCCTCGACGTTCAGAACACGCTAGCCGAGGGTGTCCCCCAGGGTCTCCTGGATGTCACGGGCCGCGGCCAACACGCTCGGCGCGTATCGCCTGCCGGGGCTCGGTCCAAGGCGCTGCGCCGGACCTGACACGGACACGGCGGCCACGATCGTGCCGGCCGCCCCGAATACCGGCGCACTCACGGAGGCCACGCCCGGCTCGCGCTCTCCCGAGCTCTCCGCCCATCCCCGCCGGCGGGCCGCGACGAGTTGCCGTCTGAGCCGATCCACGGTCGGGGTGCGATCGGTGAACGGGCGGACGGATCCCAACAGACGTTCTCGATCCGGGGCCCAGGCCATGATCACTTTGCCGGCGGAGCCCGCGGTAAGGGGGAGCAACGCGCCGACGGGAACGATCGTTCGCAGCTCGCTCTCGGACTCCACCACGTCGATGCAGAGTCGCTCGTCACCACGGCGGACGAAGAGCTGTGCGGTCTCCCCCGTCTCCCGGGCCAGCGAATCCAGGGCCGGCCGCGCCAGCTCGCGGAGCGGAACCTCGCGGTTCGCTGTCGATGCCAGCCGAATCAGACGAGGACCGAGCCGGTAGCCGAACCCCTCGTCGAAGGAGAGCAGCCCGTGCTCCTCCAGCGCCCTGATCAGCCGATGCGCGGTCGAGCGAGAAAGGCCGGTCGCCCGGGCGATGTCGGAGAACGTTCGGGAACCGGATCCAACAACCTCGAGGATGGCCATGCTCCGGTCGAGGACGCCGACCCCGGTATCCGCGGAGCCAGCGGGTGAGCCGGGGCGAATCGAGCGTGGTACAGTCATGTTCCACATATTGACACCATGTTCCACTATTTGGAACACGGAGCTTGGCACGATGGAGCCGGCGATGACGACCGCGAGCACGCTCTCGCAGAAGGTGTGGGAACAGCACCTCGTGCATCGCGCGGAGGGCGAGCCCGACCTCCTGTACGTCGACCTCCACCTGGTCCACGAGGTCACCAGCCCGCAGGCGTTCGACGGCCTCCGCCTGGCGGGGCGGTCCGTACGCCGGCCCGACCTCACCGTGGCGACCATGGATCACAACGTGCCCACCGCCCCCGGCCCCCAGGACCCGGTGTCCGTTCGGCAGATGGAAGCCCTGGAGCGAAACTGCGCGGACTTCGGCATCCCCCTCTACCCCACCGGCCACATCGGCCAGGGCATCGTCCACGTGATCGGACCGCAGATGGGACTGACCCAACCTGGATTGGTCATCGTGTGCGGCGACTCCCACACCTCGACCCACGGCGCATTCGGCGCGCTCGCCTTCGGCATCGGCACGAGCGAGGTGGAGCACGTCCTGGCGACCCAGACCCTCCCCCAGTCCACGCCGGGATCGATGGCCGTCACGGTCGAGGGCGACCTGCCGCCCGGAGTCGCGGCCAAAGACGTCATCCTCGGCGTCATCGCTCGGATCGGGACCGGCGGTGGCGTTGGTCATGTCATCGAGTACCGAGGCTCGGCCATCCGTTCGCTGTCGATGGAGGGCCGGATGACCGTGTGCAACATGTCCATCGAGGCCGGGGCCAGGGCCGGCATGGTGGCTCCCGACGACACCACCTTCGCTTACCTCGAGGGCAGGCCCCACGCCCCGAAGGGCGCCGCCTGGGAGCGGGCCCTGGACCACTGGCGCTCGCTCGTCACGGACCCGGGTGCGGCGTTCGACCGGGAGGTGAAGATCGACGCCGCCGAGCTCACTCCTTACGTCTCGTGGGGAACGAACCCGGCACAGACCGTCTCGATCGACGGCGCGGTCCCCGACCCCGCCTCGTTCGACGATCCGATCCGCAGGGAGTCGGCCGAGCGCGCCCTGGACTACATGGACCTTCGGCCCGGCACGACCATCCGTGACATCCGGCCGGACACCGTGTTCATCGGCTCGTGCACGAACAGCCGCATCGAGGACCTCCGAGTCGCGGCCGATGTGGTGCGCGGCAGACGCGTCCGCGACGGCCTGCGAGCAATGGTCGTTCCTGGCTCGATGTTGGTCAAGGCGCATGCCGAGCGGGAGGGCCTCGACGTCGTGTTCCGTGCCGCGGGATTCGACTGGCGCGATGCGGGATGCTCGATGTGCCTGGGGATGAACCCGGACCAGCTCTCCCCCGGCGAGCGGTGCGCATCCACATCGAACCGGAACTTCGAAGGGCGCCAGGGGAAGGGGGGCCGGACCCACCTGGTCAGCCCGGGGGTGGCAGCGGCCACCGCCATCGCCGGCCACTTCTGCACGCCGGCCGACCTGGGCATCGAACGGCGACTGGCGGAGGGAGGGTAGCGGACATGCAACCGTTCACGGTCCACACCGGCACGGCGCTTCCTCTGGATCGCTCGGACGTCGACACGGACCAGATCATCCCGGCCGAATACCTGAAACGGATCGAGCGGACGGGCTTCGGCCCGTTCCTGTTCGCGGAGTGGCGCAAGGATCCCGCGTTCGTTCTCAACAGGCCGGAGCACGCCGATGCCTCGATCCTGGTGGCCGGGCCGAACTTCGGGACGGGGTCGAGCCGCGAGCACGCCGTGTGGGCGCTGGAGGATGCGGGGTTCCGCGCCGTGATCGCGCCGTCCCTGGCCGACATCTTCCGGACGAACTGCACCAAGGTCGGGTTGTTGCCGGTCACGCTCCCGGGTGATGCCGTTCGCCGGCTGATGGATCTGGTGATCGAGTCCCCAACGACGCGGGTGACGGTGGATCTGGAAGCCAAGGCGGTGAGCGCGCCGCAGTTCGAAGCGGGCTTCGACATCGACGACTTCACCAGGTGGCGGCTGCTCGAGGGTCTCGACGACATCGGGCTCACGCTTCGCCACGAGGCGGCGATCACCGCGTTCGAGACGGGGCGGCCGTCCTTCCTGCCGACAGCAGCTCGGTCAACGTGAGCGCGTCCCGGACGGCCGCGCCGCCGGTGTCGTTGTTGAAGTAGGCGAACACGTCGCTGGCCGGAAGGGCCCGGATGCGATCGGCCCACCGCCGGAGCTTGGTTCTCGCGTAGCCGGGCTCGTGCGCTCGGCCCTGATGGAATCGGATGTACGCCCACCCGCCGGTTACCACGTTTCGGATCCGGGCACGGGGCCGGTCTGCCAATACGAACGCCGCCCCCGCCGCATCGAGCGCTTCCATGACCTCTTCCGTCTCCCACGACGGATCACGGAACTCGAACGCCGCTCGCATCCCGGCAGGAAGCACCGGCAGAAATGCCTTCAGCCGTTCCAGGTCGACGGGGAACCGCGGAGGGAACTGGAACAGGACTGGTCCCAGGCGAGGCCCCAGCTCGGTTGCCCTGGTCCACAGGAGTTCGACCGGGTCACGGCAGTCGCGCATCCGGCGGATGTGGGTGATGAATCGGCTGGCCTTGACGGCCACGACGAACCCCGTGGGGGTCTCGTCTCGCCATCTGCCGAAGGCCTCCGCCGAAGGCAGCCGATAGAACGAGTTGTTGAGCTCCACACTGGGGAAGCGGGAGGCGAGGTACTCCAACCACGCCCGTTTGGGAAGCTCGGCCGGGTAGAACCGACCTCGCCAGTCGTCGTACTGCCACCCGCTCGTCCCGATCAGCACCGCCACACGGTCACGCTAGCGTCCATCTGACCCAGGTGCCGAGGTCCGGAAGCGACCTTCGACCTAGGTCGAAGCCCCTTCCGTCCGTCGACCTTCCCTCATACGATCGGTTCAGCGCCGCTCGGGAGGGCAGCCCAACGGCATCTGCACACCGCAACGGGAATTGGCGCTCTCCTTGCTGCCGGTCGGATATTGGCCCCGAATTTGTCGACCCGGCGTTCGGTCGCAGAGACGTTAGGATGCGCGTGCTGAGCCCCGGGGGAGGAACGGGCGGGATGAGGGAACGGACCGCTGGCGACCGCATCCGCGTCGCCATCGCCGGGACCATCTACGCCAAGCGAGCCCTGGTCCGGCGGTTCCTGGAAGACGATGGTTTCTCCGTCGTGGCCGAGGCGAACGACCCGGATGGGCTGTTCTCGGCACTCGCTTCAGAAGAGCCAGATGCAGTTGTCCTCGACGAGGACATCGCCGACTGGGACGTCGAGGAGATCCGGCGGAGTGCCCCGGATGCAAAGATCGTCATGTTCACCTCGGGAAGCCCGGGTGAGCGCGTGGGTCGCGGCGGCGCGGACGGGTATCTCCAGAAGGGCGTGGGACTTGGTGCCTTGACCTCGCTCCTTCGTGAGCTGCTTGCCCAACCGGTCACGCCCATCGTGCTCCCCGCACCACCGGCCCAGGTTCGGAACGGTGCGACGCACGAGCGCCGCGTCGTCGCGCGACTCGCAGCCCTCGTTGCGGCCGTGGTGCTGATCGCTTCCGGAGCCCTCGCCCTCGTCGGTCAAGGACCCAACGTGCGGGAGCGGACGCTTCCCTCGATCCAACCCACGCCTCAGCCTCAGCCTCAGCCTCAGCCTCAGCCTCAGCCTCAGGGAATACGAACCGCCCTGGAACAGGCCTTGATCGATCTTGGCGATCTTCGCGCAGCGCTCCGGGAGGGCAGGTACTCGCAGGCCCTGGTCCTGGCTCAGGCCCTCCTCCTGGACCGTCAGGCGGTCCGGGCAGCCGGGTTCTCGGTGAACGTACTCGACCGGACGATCAATTCCACGCTCAAGCCCCTCATGGATCTCCTGGGTCCGAGCATCGCCTCGACCCTGCAATCGATACTCGGCGACCTGCTTCCTGCCATCCCCGAACCACCTTCGCCCACGGGCGGCGGTGGCACCGTCGTGCTCGGTACCGGCGGTGGGACAGGGGCCGGCGGCACGGTCACGACCACGGGGACGGGCGGGGCCGGAAGCGGCGGTGGTGGCACCGGCGGCGGTGGTGGTGGGACCGGCGGCGGTGGTGGTGGTGGTGGCGGCACCGGCGGAGGAGGTGGCACCGGCGGCGGTGGCGGCACAGACGGCGGTGGCGGAGTCGAGCCCGACGAGGGTGTGCTTCCCGAGCCTCCCAGCGTCGGCAACCACAACGGATGGATGAACAAGCCGCCCGAGGGCGGTTGGAAAGGCGAGAACCCCAAACGTCAGGGCCCGAAGGGAGAATCGGGGGAGCCCGGCAAGCAGGAGGATCCGCCCGGCATACTGGAGCACCCGCCCGGCGTGCTGGAGGACCCGCCCGGCAAGCCGGAGGACCCAAAGGACTGACCGGGGCCTACCCGAGGTCCGACCGGTACCGCACCGTCGGGTAGTTCAAGCAGTCGATGCGTTCCGTCGTCGTCGTCCCGTCGAGCTTCCACCCCGCGAGCTCGTAGAAGCGCCGGGCTCGAGCGTTCGACTCGAGCACCCACAGGGTCGCCGCCTTGAACCCGCGCTCCCGCAGGTCTTCGATCGCGTGTGTGAACAGCTGCCGACCCACTCCTGTCCCGTACACACCCGGATCGAGGTAGATCGCGTAGAGCTCGGCCGTCCTCGGATCGGCATCGGCGTCCTCGCTCGGCCCGGTGATCGCGAACCCCACGACCGATCGTTCCTCGTCCGCCACCCACACGCGCCAGTCCGGCCGAGGGTGCTCCAGCGTCAGTCGGTGTTGGGACAGCCGCTCGTCCACGCTCAGCCCGTCGAGGTAGTCGTCGGGGAGCTGGCCGCGATAGGCCGCTTGCCACGAACGCACGTGTACGGTCGCCGTCGATCCCGCGTCGGCCAGGGTCGCCTCTCGGATGCGCACGACCACGCCGGGAGGATATCGAACGGTGGAGCGCGCCTCGTTCCGGAGCCGGTCTATCCCTCGTCGCGGCGGGGGTGAAGCAGGCCGTACAGGTAGCCGTCGGTGAGAGCCTCCCAGGACGCCTCGATGATGTTGCTCGACACGCCGACCGTGGTCCACTCGCCCTGACCGTTGGAGGTGTCGATCAACACGCGGACCGTCGCGCCGGTGCCGATGTTCTCGTCGAGGACTCGGACCCGGTAGTCCTCCAGCGTGATGTGCTCGAGCTCCGGATACTCGTTCGACAGCGCCTTGCGAAGTGCGTTGTCGAGCGCGCCGACGGGACCGTGACCCTCCGCGCTCTCCACGTGGCGGCCACCGCCGGCCCGGACCTTGACGGTGGCCTCGGCCTGAACATGTTCGTCCTGCCGTTGTTCCACGTGCACCCGGTAGCTCTCCACATCGAAGAACGGCTGTTTCCATCCGTCGTGCCGCCGCATCAGCAGCTCGAGCGACGCGTCGGCCACCTCGAACGTGTAGCCCCGGGCCTCTCTGTCCTTCAGTTCGGCCAGCAGTGTCGGGACCGCGTCGCCGGTGAGCTCCAGGCCGAACTGCGTGGCCTTAATCTTGAGCGAAGCGGTTCCGGAGAGATCAGAAGCCACGACTCCCCGGCTGTTGCCCACGAATTCCGGCTTGATGTGCTCGTACGCCTCGGCGAACCTGGCCACCCCGCTCGTGTGCAGTCCGGCCTTGTGGGTGAACGCGTAGCGACCGGCGTAGGGCTGATGCGAATCCGGCGTGACGTTCGCCACCTCGGCGACGTAGTGCGACAACTCAGTGAGCCGGCCGATGGACTCGGGGAGGAGCGGCTGGGCGCCCATCTTGAGGGCCAGGTTTGCGGCGATCGGAACGAGATCGGCATTCCCCGTCCGCTCCCCGTACCCGTTGATCGTCCCCTGGACCTGGAAGACGCCCGCTTCGACGGCCACGATCGAGTTGGCCACGGCGCAGCCCGCGTCGTTGTGGACGTGGACGCCCAGCGGAACGCCCGCGCTCCGACACACCTCACCAACGACGCGAGCGACGTCGGCCGGCAGGGCGCCGCCGTTCGTGTCGCACAGCACCAACCGTTCGGCGCCCGCCTCCTCCGCCGCCCCCAGCACGGCCAGGGCGAACGACCGGTTCTGCCGGTACCCATCGAAGAAGTGCTCGGCGTCGAAGAACACGCGCCGGCCCTCGGAGACGAGGAACGCGATCGAGTCCCGAACCATGGCCACGCCCTCTTCGAGGGTGGTCCTCAACGCCTCGGTGACGTGGAGGTCCCACGACTTTCCCACCAGACACACGACCTCGGTGCCGGCGTCAAGGAGGTCGCGAAGCACCGCACTCTCCTCGGGCCGCTCCCCCGCCTTTCGGGTCATGCCGAACGCGGTGAGGGTCGCGTGGCGAAGCTTCTCCTTGGTGGCCAGGCGGAAGAACTCGGTCTCTCGGGGATTCGCCCCCGGCCAGCCCCCCTCGACGTACGGGAAGCCCATCGAGTCCAACCGGTGCAGGATCCGCAGCCGGTCCTCGATCGAATACGAGAGGCCCGCCCGCTGCGCTCCGTCGCGCAGGGTCGTGTCGTACAGCTCGACGTGGACGGCGCGGGTCATGCGCTCGCCCCCTCGACGACCAGGTCGCCAACCTCGGAGGTCGTGTATCCCATCTGGCCGGCGCGCATCGAGTGCACCTTCGAGCACGCGAAGCGGATCCCGGCGTCGACCCGGGCGGCGGCGTCGCGTTCCCCCAGGTTCTCGAGCAACATCTCCAGGGCCCCGATGGCCGCGAGCGGATTGATGGTGCCCTTGCCGGTCTCGTTCGGTGCCGTGCCGCCGATCGGCTCGAACATCGACACCCCGCCGGGGTTGATGTTCCCTCCGGCCGCGATCCCCAGCCCGCCCTGCAACATGGCACCGAGGTCCGTGATGATGTCGCCGAACATGTTGTCGGTGACGATCACATCGAACCGCGACGGCTGGTCGAGGAAGTAGATGCACGCCGCATCGACGTGGATGTAGTCCGTCTCGACGTCGGGGAATTCGCGGGACACGTCGTCGACGACGCGCTGGTACAGGTCTCCGGCGTACGTCAGCACGTTCGTCTTGTGCACGAGCGTGAGCTTCCTCCGTCGATCCGACCGGCTGGCGTACTCGAACGCGTACCGCACGATCCGCTCCACGCCGTGCCGCGTGTTGATGGACTCCTGCACGGCGACCTCGTGCGGCGTCCCCTTGCGGTGGAACCCACCAGCCCCCGAATAGAGCCCCTCGCTGTTCTCCCTGACGACCACGAAGTTCACATCGGCTTCCGCCTGCGATGGGATGAGCGTCTTCACGCCCGGATACCGGACGACCGGCCGGAGGTTGACGTACTGGTCGAGCTCGAACCGGATCCGAAGGAGCAGGTCGCGCTCGAGGATCCCCGGCCTCACGCGGGGGTCGCCGACGGCCCCCAAGATGATGGCATCCATCTGCCGCAGCACCTCGAGGTCCTCATCGGGGAGCACGTCGCCGGTCTGGAGATACCGGTCGGCACCCAGGTGCAGGCGGACCGTCTCGACGTCGAACCCCTCGGAAGCGGAGACCGCGCCGAGCACCTTCAGGGCCTCCCCCACGACCTCGGGTCCGGTGCCGTCCCCGGCGATCACCCCGATCCGGTGGGAGCGGCGGCTCACCGCGGCCATGCCTCGGTGGTGCTCGCGGATCCCGGCTGGACCTGCAGGGCCCGGTTGATCGCCGCCAGGTAGGCCCGGGCGCTGGCCTCGACCACGTCGGTGGCCACGCCGCGACCGGTGACCCGATGGCCCTCCACGTCGAGCTGCACGACCACGTCGCCGAGCGCGTCGGATCCGGAGGTCACGCTGGAGACGTTGAACGACACGAGCGTGGCCTCGACACCCGCGGCCCGCTGAATGGCGCCCATCGCAGCGTCGATCAACCCGTCGCCGATGGCCGACTCCTCGATGGGCTCCTCGCCCTTCCGCAGTCGAACCGTGGCCCGGGGCTCCTGGCTCGTCCCCCCCGCCACGACGAGCGACTCCAGCACGAAAAGGTCCTTCTCGGCCTGTCCGATCTCCTCGGACACGATGGCCTGGAGGTCCTGGTCGGTGAGCTGGATCTTGCGGTCGGCCAGATCCTTGAATCGGGCGAAGGCCCGGTTCAGATGCTCGGGATCGAGGCTGATGCCGAGCTTCTCCAACGCATCGGCGAACGCGTGGCGGCCGGAGTGCTTGCCCAGAACGATGCGGTTGCCCTCCAGGCCGATCTCGAGTGGGTCCATGATCTCGTACGTGGCCCGATTGGCCAGCACGCCGTGCTGGTGGATCCCCGATTCGTGGGCGAACGCCGACGAACCGACCACGGCCTTGTTCGGCTGCACCGAGTACCCGGTGGTCATCGACACCAGGCGGGAGGTTCGCATGATCTCCCTGGCGTTCAGCCCGTGGCCGACGCCAAGTGCCCGGCCCCGGGTCCGCACGATCATCGCGATCTCTTCCAGCGAGCAGTTGCCGGCCCGCTCGCCAATGCCGTTCACCGCCACCTCGACCTGGCGGGCCCCGTTCACGATTCCGGCCAGCGAGTTGGCCACGGCCAGGCCGAGGTCATTGTGGCAATGCGTCGACACCACGACGTGATCGGGGACGGACTCGCGCACCACCCGCACCAGCTCGCCGAACTCGTGGGGCATGGCGTAGCCCACGGTGTCGGGGACGTTGATCGTCGTCGCGCCGGCCTCCACGGCCACCCGGAAACACTCCAGCAGGAACTCGAGCTCGGTGCGGGTGGCGTCCTGGGCGGAGAACTCGACGTCCTCGGTGTAGCTGACGGCCTGCTTCACGCCGTCGCGGATGGCGTCGAGCACCTGGGCCTGCGACATCCGGAGCATGTCCTTCATGTGGATGTCGCTCGTGGAGATGAAGCTGTGGATCCGCCACCGGTCGGCACCTTTCAGCGCCTCGGCGGCCCGGTCGATGTCGCCGGAGACCACCCGGGCCAACGCGGCGATGACGGGACCGCGAACGCTCGTGGCGATCTCCCGGACCGCCTCGAACTCGCCCTCGGAGGAGACGGGAAAGCCCGCCTCGATGATGTCGACCTCGAGGCGGGCCAGCTGCTCCGCGATCTCCACCTTCTCGGCCCTGGTGAGCGCGATCCCCGGGGCCTGCTCGCCGTCGCGGAGCGTGGTATCGAAGATGCGTACTACGTCGTCAGGCATCGGGCACCACCTTCTTCTCCGACTCCAGCCACGGCATCATCCGGCGAAGCTCGCGACCGACGTCCTCGATCTGGGACGTCCGGGCCTGCGTGCGGAGTCGGCGGAAGTTCGGGAACCCGCTCTCGGCCTCGGTGATCCACTCCTCGGCGAACTGCCCGCTCTGGATCTCGTCCAGGATGCGCTGCATCTCCGCGCGCACCTCGTCGTCGATCACTCGCGGGCCCCGCGTGTAGTCGCCGTACTCCGCCGTGTCGGAGATCGAGTGCCGCATCCAGCTCATGCCGCCCTCGTACATGAGATCCACGATCAGCTTCAGCTCGTGGAGGCACTCGAAGTACGCGATCTCGGGTTGGTAGCCCGCGCGCACCAGCGTCTCGAACCCCGAGCGCACCAGCTCGGTGACCCCGCCACACAGCACGACCTGCTCGCCGAACAGATCGGTCTCGGTCTCCTCCTTGAAGCTCGTCTCGATCACGCCGGCCCGGGCCACCCCGATCCCCGCCGCGTACGCCAGCGCGCGCTGGAGGGCCTTGCCGGTCGAGTCCTGGTGCACGGCGACCAACGCGGGCGTCCCGATGCCCTGCTCGTACGTCCGCCGGAGAAGGTGGCCCGGACCCTTGGGCGCGATCATCGTGACGTCCACCCCGTCCGGCGGTCGGATCCGCCCGAAGTGGACGTTGAACCCGTGGGCGAACATCAGCATGTTGCCCGGTTCGAGGTTCGGCCCGATCTCGGACTCGTAGGACGCGGCCTGGGCGGTGTCGGGGAGCAGGACCATGGCCACGTCGGCGTCCTTGACCGCCTCGGCCGTCGGCAGCACGCGAAGGCCGGCGGCCTCGGCCACGGGCCACGACGTCGAGCCTTCCCGGAGTCCCACACGGACGTCGTGCCCGGAGTCCTTCAAGTTGAGGGCGTGCGCGTGTCCCTGGCTCCCGAACCCCAGCACCGCGATGCGCTGGCCATCCAGCGCCGAGCGGTCGGCGTCGCTCTCGTAGTAGATCGTGGCCATGGCCCGTCTCCTTCGTCCCGCGCGGCCTCGCCAGAGACCGACCCGTTCACACTCCTCCGCCGGTCCACTCCGCGGCGTCCTCCGCGCCGGCGACGAGTCGGCGCTGCACCCGCTCGCGGATGCCCCGGTCCCCCCGGGCCAGGGCAACCCGCCCCGTCCGGGCCAGCTCCACGATCCCGAAGTCCGAGAGGAGCTCGGTCAGGGCCTGGAGTTTGTCCGGGGGGCCCGTCCCCTCGATGGTCAACGTCTTGTGGGTGACGTCGAGGACCCGAACCCTGAACACCTCACAGATCTCCAGGACCCGTGCCCGGGCGTCGCCCTCGGCCCGGACCTTGATCAGCGCGAGCTCGCGCTCCACCGCGCCGCCCGGGTCGTGCTCCAGGACCTTGATCACGTTGATCAACCGGTTCAGCTGCTTGGTGACCTGCTCGAGCGGCTTCTTCTCCACGTCGACCACGATGGTCATGCGGGAGAGCCCGGGCTCCTCAGTGGGGCCCACTGCCAGCGACTCGATGTTGAACCCCCGCGCTGCGAACAGGCCGGCCACCCTGGTCAGGACGCCGGGCTTGTCCTCCACGAGGACCGACACCGTGTGCAGGCTCATGCGATCGGGGCCTCTGCCGGTTCCTCGGTTGGACGGACGCCGCCGGGGCCGAGGACGATGTCGTCGTTCGAGCTTCCGGCAGCGACCATGGGGAAACACATCTCTTTCGGATCGCACCGGAAGTCGATCACCACGCTCCGGTCCTCGACCGACAGCGCCTTTTCGATCACCGCGTCGACCTCAGCGGGGTGTTCGGCCCGAAGGCCGACGGCGCCGTACGCCTCGGCCAGCTTCGCGTAATCGGGCGTCTCGTGCGACAGGTACACCTGGGAGTACCGCTCGTTGTAGAAGAGCTCCTGCCACTGGCGAACCATCCCCAGGTAGGCGTTGTTGATGATGGCCGTGACGAACGGGATCTTCTCGGTCGTGGAGGTGGCGAGCTCCTGAGCCGTCATCTGGAAGCACCCGTCGCCGTCGATGGCCACCACGCGACGGTCCGGGCGGCCGGTTTTGGCGCCGAGCGCCGCCGGGACTGCGAACCCCATGGTTCCCAGGCCTCCGGAGTTGACCCAGGTCCGCGGTTCGGTGAACTTCCAGAACTGGGACGTCCACATCTGGTGCTGGCCCACCCCAGCCACGACGATGGCGTCGCCTCGCGTCAACTCGTAGAGGCGCTCGATGGCGAACTGCGGCTTCAGCGGCCCGTCCTCGGGTTGGTCGTATTGGTACGGATACCGGGCCTGCCACCCCCGAAGGGTCGACAGCCATTCAAAGCGGTCGGGCGTTCCGCCGGCTTCTTCCTGTCGGAGTCGGAGCTCCGCCACCATCTTGGCGATCACGTCCTTGGCGTCACCGACGATGGGGACGTCCACGGCACGGTTCTTCCCGATCTCCGCGGGATCGATGTCGACGTGAACGATCTTGGCGTTCGGGGCGAAGGACGAGAGCTGCCCGGTGACGCGGTCGTCGAATCGGGCGCCCAGCGAGACGAGCAGGTCGGCCCGCTGCATCGACGTGACCGCCGTGTAGCCGCCGTGCATCCCCGGCATCCCCAGCGCGAGCTCGTGGGTGTCGGGGAAGGCGCCGCGAGCCATCAGCGTGGTCACGACAGGGAGGTTGCCCTCGGTGGCCAGGTCGTACAGCTCCTTACTGGCCCCGGCCTTGATCACGCCGCCGCCCACGTACAGGATGGGGCGCCGGGCCTCCATGATCATCCGCACGGCCTCCCGGACCTGCTTCAGGTTGCCCTTGGTCGTTGGCTTGTAGCCGGGGAGGTCCACGTGCTGTGGCCAGCTCCACGTGGCCTCCTGGATCAGGACGTCCTTGGGGATGTCCACGAGCACGGGCCCGGGCCGTCCGGTTCGGGCGATGTGGAAGGCCTGACGGATCGTCTCCGCGACGGCGCCCGCGTGGGTAACCATGAAGTTGTGCTTGGTCACCGGCATGGTGATCCCAGTGATGTCGGCTTCCTGGAACGCGTCGTTCCCCACTGCAGGGGTCGGAACCTGGCCGGTGATCGCTACCACCGGCACCGAGTCCATCTTCGCGTCGGCGAGCGCCGTCACCAGGTTGCAGCCTCCGGGCCCGGACGTGGCCAGGCACACACCGACCTTGCCCGTGGCCCAGGCGTAGCCCTCGGCGGCGTGGCCGGCCCCCTGTTCGTGCCGGTTCAGGATGTGGCGGATGGACGAGTCGAGGAGCGGGTCGTACGCGGGGAGGATGGCGCCGCCGGGGATGCCGAAGACGACGTCAACGCCCTCGCCCTCGAGGGCCTTGAACAGCGCCTGAGCCCCCGTGACCTTCATCTGGCCGCGACCTCGCCCGGCCGGGCCTCCACCGGCCCGGTCTGCACCCGACGAACCGTGCATCCCAATCGGTGAGCCAGGTTTCGGCACGAGCGCTCGAACTCCCACGGTGTCCAGTCCCGGCGGTGTGACGTGAGCTCGTCTTCGGCCCCACCGAAATCGGGCCCAGCCGACAGGTACGTCACCTCCGAGCCGAAGAACCGGTCGAACTGCGGCCGGTCGGTAGGATCGGTCACGTCGATGGTCACCTGGCCCGGCCCCTCCCACAACACGCTCGCCACCGTGAAGCCACCACGATCGAACTCGTATCGCATCTCCTCGTCTCCTCTCTCAACCTTCCTGAAGATCGGATACCTGTTGCATCGGTCGTTCTCGGGGTAGAAAAAACCCCCCGCTTCGCGGAGGGTGTCAGGCGCGGGAGAGGCCCTGTGGGCCCCCAGCCCCGCGCCTAGCGAATAAGTACGAGGGCCTGTGGTTCCCGAGACCTCGTTCCGGCAGTCATGGTTCCCTCAGTGTAGGGACGCATCGTCGCGTGTCAACCCGTCGTTTGCCCGTCACCCGGACCGTGCGTTGGATGGAAGGACTGGGGAGGTCCCGGACTCGGCTCGGGGGGTTGCGGACTCGGCTCCGGAGGCGCGATCAGACCCACCGGCGGCGGGTGGGGCTCCGCGAACTCTCGGGACCGCAAGAGCACGTACCCCATGCCCAGTAGCGAGGTGACGAACACGGCCGCGGCCACGACCATGGCCAGGGTCAAGCCGGTGGTGCTCCCGCCGTCACCGGAAGCCGGCGGCGCGATCACGGGCGGCGCCGAGGACGGGGGCATCGTCGGCGGCGACTCCGTCACCGTGGGGGTTGCGGTACCCGTGGCTGTTGTGGTCGTCGTGGGGGAGGCCGTGGCCGCGGGTCCACCCAGCGTCACCTGGAACGTTGCGACGGCCATCTGCCCCCGTCCCGACGCGTTGGTCTGGGTGGCGGAAACGGCCTTCTCACCCGGCGTGGTTCCGCCGGGCACCGTCACGGTCCGGGAGAAGCTGCCGTCGGGCGCAACGCCGACGCCGCCGGCCAAGACGATGCCATCGAAGGAGATCTGGACCGAGGAGCACCCGGGGCTCCCGCAGAACCCACGTCCGGCGATCGACACGGTGGTGCCCACGACGCCGGAGCGGGGGTCGACTTCCAGCACAGGAGCGGCCAGGGCGTCGGGGATCGTCGGGCCGAGCCACGAGCCGAACGCCACGACGATGCCGAGGGCCCCAACCACGAGAGCCCTGCTTGCCATGCGCACGTCGTGCCTTCCGCCGGGTCGCCCGGTCTAGCCTATGAGACCGGCCGATGTTCAGCCGCGGAGGGCGACGAGGAACTCGTCCAGGGACGGTCCGATCCGGTACGTCGGCTCCGCCACGCTCTCGAGCGCCGAC
>JBKPDU010000101.1:0-12004 GCA_046728055.1 Actinomycetota bacterium
CATGGAGAGCATCGCGTAGAAGCTGGCCACCCCGTAGGCCTCGGCCGGCGGCACGGAGAGCCGCTGGCAGACGTAGTTCATGCCGCCTTCGGAGATCCACCCCACCCGGCCCTGGAGTGCGTGCAACGCCGGGAGCAGCAGGTGGCGCTGCTCCCGCGCGGCGCGGCCCGCGTAGCCGACGTGGCCTTCCAGCTCGATGGTGCGATCGCCGCCATGCCAGCCGGAGGCCGGAGGGCCGAGGACCTCGTCGACGGCGCCGCGTTCCTCGCCGGTGGCGACCGCCTGCATCAGGTGGAGGTCCACCCGACCTCCTTCACTCTCCCCCGCCCCCGACGGCCGCAGCCGGCTGCTCGATGCGGTCGATCCGGATCGCGCTGGCCTTGAACTCGGCAGTGCCCGACTTCGGGTCCCAGGCCTCGATGGTCAGCGCGTTCGTGTCCACGTCGTCCGGGAAGTGCAACGTCATGAAGGCCAAGCCGGGCCGGAGCGTGCGGTCGACGTGCACGGGGGCCTCGACCTTCCCTCGCCGCGAGGAGACCAGCACGCGCTCGTCCTCGACGACACCCAACCGTTCCGCCTCTTCCGGTGAGACGCACACCGCCTCCCTGCGTCGAAGCGGTGACGAGTACAGGCCCGATTGCACCCCGGTGTTGAACGAGTCCAGGCGCCTTCCCGTCGTCAGCCGGATGGGGAACTCCTCGGACAGCTCGTCCACCGGGGGTTCGAACGGAACGACGCTGAACGGGGCCGCCGCCCCTCGCTTCTCGGGATCCTCCTCCCACAACCGCGCGTGAAGGAACTTCGAGCCCGGGTGGTCCTCGCTCGGACACGGCCACTGGATGCCGTTCAGTGCGTCCAACCGTTCATACGTCATGCCGCGGTGCATCGGCGACAGTGAGCGCAACTCGTCCCAGGCCGCCCGGGGCGTGAGCGTCCCCCAGTCCCTGCCGAGCCGCCCTGCGATCTGGGCGATGATCCAGATGTCATCCATCGCCTGGCCGGGTGGATCGAGCGCCTTGCGCACCCGCTGGACCCGGCGCTCGCTGTTCGTCACGGTTCCCTCGGACTCGGCCCACGCCGCGGCGGCGGGCAGGACAACGTCGGCCATCTCCGCCGTCTGGGTGAGGAAGATGTCCTGCACGATCAAACAGTCGAGGCCGTGGAGCAGGTGCTTGGCCCGGTTCGCGTCGGCCTCCGAGGTAGCGGGATTCTCCCCGATCACGTAGAGCGCCGTGAGGTCGCCTCGCTCCATGGCCTCGAACATCAGGGTCAGGTGCCAGCCGTACTTCGGCGGGATCGTGCAGCCCCACACCTGCTCGAACGCCGACCGGGACTCCGGCATCGTCACGATGTCCTGGAAGCCGGGAAGCTTGTTGGGGATGGCTCCCATGTCGCCGCCCCCCTGAACGTTGTTCTGGCCCCTGAGCGGATTCAGGCCGGATCCGTACCGCCCAACGTGCCCGCACAGCAGACCGAGGTTGATCAGCGCGAGCACGTTGTCCACCGCGTTGTGATGCTCGGTGATCCCCAGCGTCCAGCAGATCTCGGCCCGGTCGGCGCGCGCGTACGCGTGCGCGAACTCCCCGATGACCTCGGCCGGGACGCCGGTCGCGCGCTGGCCCTCCTCGAGGGTCCACGGCTCGACGGAGGCCGCGTACTCATCGAACCCCGACGTTCCCAGCCGGATGAACGTCGGGTCGTGGAGCCCCGCGTGGATGATCTCGCGGGCCATGGTGTTCGACAGGGCGATGTCCGAGCCGACGTCGATGCCGAGCCACACGTCTGCCCACTCGGCCGACGTGGTCCGCCGCGGATCGACGACGTACAGCCTGGCCCCGTTCCGCACGCCCTTCAGGACGTGGTGAAAGAAGATCGGATGCGTCTCCCGCGCATTCGACCCCCACAGCACGATGAGATCGGTGTTCTCGATCTCCTCGTACGAACTGGTCCCGCCTCCTGCTCCGAACACCGTGGCCAGACCGACCACGCTGGGAGCGTGTCAGGTGCGGTTGCAGCTGTCGATGTTGTTGCTGCCCAAGACCTGACGCATGAACTTCTGCGCGACGAAGTTCATCTCGTTCGTTGCCTTGGAGCAGCTGAACAGGCCGACCCCGTCGCCACCGTTCCGCTCCCGCGCCGCACGCAGGCCTGCCGCGGCCCGGTCCAGGGCCTCGTCCCAGGTCGCCGCGCGAAGCGCGCCGTTCTCGCGGACCAACGGCTCGGTCAGTCGGGCCCGGCCGTTCCCCATCGAGCTGGCCTCCTTCCGTCCTTCCCGACGCAGTCGATTCTAGCCGGGGCCTCGGGCATCAGGTCAGGGCGATCCGCTCCGGATGCGAGTAGACGTTGAACCTGCCATCGCGAACGAAGCCCACGACGGTCTGGCCCAGGCGCCCGGCCAGGTCGACCGAGAGCGAGGAGGGAGCCGAGACCGCCGCCACGACGGGGATCCCGGCGACGGCGGCCTTCTGCACGATCTCGAACGACGCCCGCCCCGAGACCAGGAGGATCCGCTCGGACAGCGGCAGGTCGCCGGCCAGGAACGCCTCCCCCACGATCTTGTCCACGGCGTTGTGGCGGCCCACGTCCTCCCGCAGCGACAACAGCTTGCCGGTTGGAGCGAACAACCCCGCCGCGTGGAGTCCTCCGGTCTGCTCGAACACCTTCTGGGCCCGGCGAAGCTCGCCCGGCAGGCCCTCGATCACCTCGCCCGACACCTCCGGTCCAGGACCGACCGCGGCGCATCCGACCTCCACGTGCTCGAGGCTCGCCTTCCCGCAGATCCCGCACGAGGAGTTCGCGTAGAAGTTTCGACTCAGCCTGTCCGGGTCGAACGGTCGGGCCAGGTTCACGGTGACGACGTTGTAGTGCTGCTCGTCATGGTCCAGGTCCTCGCAGTAGCTCACCTTTCGAAGGTCCTCGCGGGCTCGGATCAGGCCCTCGGTGAACATGAACCCCACGGCGAGGTCGAAGTCTGCGCCGGGGGTCCGCATGGTGACCGCGACCGAAACGGCGTCCTGGCCGGGTCCTTGAGCCCGGATCTCCATGGGTTCTTCGGTGGCCAGGCGATCGGCCAGCTCGTGCGCCGCGCCGGCCCGAACGGCCAGCACCTTGGTCTGGGTGACGTTCCGACGCAGGGGAACGGGCGTGCCCACCAGACCATTATGCGACCAGCCCGGTCGTGCCGGTGGCGGTATCCTCACGTGGCGTTTTGAACCACCACTCAATGGAGGCCGACGCACCGATGAGGAGCGGGCTCGAGATCGCGCAAGGGGCGGTCCTTCGGCCCATCGCCGAGATCGCCGCGGCCGCGGGCATCGAGGAGGGCGAGCTCGAGCCGTTCGGCCGCTATCGGGCGAAGGTCTCCCTCTCGGCGATGGAGCGGCTGTCTGGGCGGCCCGACGGGAAGCTCGTGGTGACCACGGCGATCACACCCACGAAGGCCGGCGAGGGCAAGACCACCACCTCCGTCTCGCTTACCCAAGGGCTGGGAAGGATCGGCCAGAAGGTCGTGCTCTGCCTCCGGGAGCCCTCGATGGGCCCGGTGTTCGGCATCAAGGGCGGCGGCACCGGCGGTGGGTACGCCCAGGTGGTGCCCATGGAGGACATCAACCTTCACTTCAACGGGGACTTCCACGCTGTCACGGCGGCCCACAACCTGCTGTGCGCCGCCCTCGATGCGTCGATCTACTTCGGGAATCCCCTCGGGATCGACCCGGGGACGATCACTTGGCCGAGGACCCTCGACGTGAACGATCGCGAGCTGCGCTACACGGTGGTCGGGCTCGGCGGCAAGGCGCACGGCGTCCCCCGCGAGAACTCCTTCGTCATCACGGCAGCGTCGGAGATCATGGCCGTGCTCGCGCTGGCAGCGGACCTTCAGGACCTGCGGGCTCGGCTCGGTCGCATCGTGGTTGGGGACACCGTTGAGGGAAAGCCGGTCACCGCCGAGGACCTGAAGGTGGCGGGGGCCATGGCGGTGGTGATGAAGGACGCGATCAAGCCCAACCTGGTGCAGACGCTGGAGGGGCAGCCGGTGCTGATCCACGCGGGGCCGTTCGGGAACGTGGCGCACGCCAACAACTCGATCGTCGAGGATCGGATCGCCCTCAAGCTCGCGGACTACGTCGTCACCGAGGGCGGCTTCGCCAGCGACCTCGGGTTCCAGAAATTCGCCGACATCGTGTGCCAGTTCGGCGGCTTCGTCCCCAGCGCCGCGGTGCTGGTGGCCACCGTTCGGGCCCTGAAGTTCCACGGGGGCATGCCCTTCGAGGAGCTCGGTACCGAGGACCTGGATGCCCTTCGCCGCGGTTCGGAGAATCTGGCGGCCCACATCGACATCGTGAAGGCGTATGGGCTGCCGTGCGTGGTGGCGGTCAATCGGTTCCCCACCGACACCGACTCAGAGGTCGCCTTGGTCGACGCTCTGGCCACCCAGGTGGGCGCGGAACAGGTCGTGGTGAACGATGGCTTCGCCCGGGGGGGCGAAGGAGCGGTCGATCTGGCCCGGGCGGTGGTGGAGGCATGCGAGCGGCCGAGCGCCTTCTCCCAGCTCTCCCCGCCGAGTGCGTCGATCAAGGAGCAGGTCGAGGCCATCGCCACGCGACTGTACGGCGCCGACGGCGTGGACTACCTCCCACAGGCCGAGCGGGACATCGCGCGCATGGAGTCGCTGGGGTTCGGGCAGTACCCCGTGTGCATGGCCAAGACCCAGCTCTCCCTGTCGCACGATCCCACCGCCCTGAACCGGCCGAGGGGGTGGCGACTGCCGGTCCGAGGCGTGGTCCCCTCGGCCGGCGCGGGCTTCGTCGTGGTGCTGTGTGGTGACATGCAACGGATGCCGGGACTTGGAAGGACACCCGCCTTCATGAACATCGACATCGACCGGGACGGCAGAACCCTCGGGCTGTACTAGCCGACGAGCAGCGACCCCTCCTCCACCCGGATCCACGCGGCCCGGCTGACCACGTCGTTCCGATCGAAGTTCAGGATCTCACCCCGCGCGGGGGCGGCCTCCCAGAGCGCGCCGCACTCCGGGCAGGTCCACAAGCTATGCGCCGGTGGCTCGGTTTCCATGGGCGGCGCGCATGTGTGCAGCGGCATGACGGATCCTCCCGTCTCGAAATCACACGCCTGTGATTCGTCGAAGCCTATCGCACGGCAGAGCCGATGTGGGCGAAGAGCCCGGGCGAGTTCAGCTGCGAGGGCGGGACTTCTGGGTGTCGTACAGCGGGAGGACGTCGATGGTCGCCGGGACCGTTCCCTCCCCCACCGCGATGTCGACGGCGTTTCCCACCTTCGCCTGATCGGCTCGGAGTACGGCGATCCCGATCTTGCCGTACCGCGGGCTGTCCGTGGGGCTGGTCAGCGCGCCCACGTCCTCGCCTTCCTTGGTCACGGCCGCGCCGTACTCGGGCAACTCCGCAGCCTCGTACCGGAGGGTGACGAACCGGTTCGGTGGGTTCTTCGCCACGTCCCTGAGGGTGTCCCGTCCGAGCGGCTCCCCCGGCGCGTCGAGCTTGACGAGCGGGTCGAAGTTGAAATCGAAGGGGGAACGTTCGTGCGCCTCGTAGTCGTAGTCCGTGACGATGAGGCCGGCTTCGATACGAAGGATCTCGATGGCGTCCGCGCCGAACGGCTTGATCCCCGCCCTGTTCACCACGACGTCCCACAGCTCCTCGGCGTTCGCCGTGTCCGTCAGGAACAGCTCGTACCCGAGCTCGCCCCCGAAACCCGTGCGCGACAGGTACACGGGAACGCCACCCACTCGGACCGGCTGAGGGATGAACCGGAAGTACCGGAGGCCACTGATGTCCGTCTCGGTCAGCTCCTGGACGACGTCTCGGGACCGAGGTCCCAGGACGCCGAGGTGGGGCATCCGCGGCGCGATCCACTCGAACTCCACCGCCAAACCCTTCAGCGCCTCCCGGAAATACTGGTCATGGTCCTTGCCGTTGGTCATGACCCAGGCGTGGTCATCCGCCAGCTTGAAGACCGTCCCGTCGTCGACCATCAGGCCGTCCTCGTCCAGGAACGCGCCGTACCGAACCTGCCCCACGTCGAGGCCGAGGACGTCGTTGGAGTGGACCCGGCGCGCCGCTTTCAGCGCGTCGGACCCTCGGAACTCCCACTTGTTCAGCGGCGAGACGTCCCACACCGCGACGTCATCGCGCACAGCGTCGTATTCCTCCCGCACGTTGCCGAAGTTCTCCGCCCACATCCACCCGCCGTCCGCGACATGCGTTCCGCCGGCGGCAACGATCACGTCGTGGAACGCGGTCTTCAGGGCTTCGTCGTCCTCGGGCATCTGCTCGCCTCCGCTTCCCGGATGATCTGAGCTATCGAATCACGGTCCTGACTGGCTGTTCAACCCGAGCTCCGTTACCACCAGGTCGACAGCGAGGTCCCCTCGCCCATGCGGCACCTCGTCCACCAGCTGCGCGGAGAAGCAGATGCCCACGCTGCGGGCATCCGGCCCGAGGGTCCCCAGAAACCGGTCGTAGTAGCCCCGGCCGTATCCGACCCGATGGCCGGAGCGGTCGAAGGCCAGACCCGGCACGATGACCACGTCGATCTCCTCCGCAGGGACCTCCTCTCCCCGCGCTGGCTCCAGCGCACCGAACGAGGAACCCGTCAGCTCGTCGCCGGAACGGTACGCCACGGGCACGATGATCCCGCCCTCCACGCGGGGGAGCACCACCCGCCGTCCGTTGCGTTCCAGCCGCTCGATGATCGTGCCCGTGTCGACCTCCGAGCCGAAGGAGGAGAACACCATCACCGTCGCGGCGTCCCTGATCGCGGGGAGGGCCGTCACGTGTTGGGCCACCTCGTCGCTCATCCGCTCGCGTTCCCCGGGGGACAGAGCGTCCCGGAGCGCCCGGGCGTGCTTCCTCAGCTGGCGCTTTCGCCGCTTGACGTCCCGCGGGCTCACCTCCGGGGCCGTGCGTTCGGGAGGGCGTGCTCGGCGATCAGCTCGACACGGTCCCGGGGGCCCGCCGGCACCAGCACGACCCAGGACGCGCCCGCCGCTTCCAGCTCGCGGAGCCACCGCGACAGGGAACGGACGCTCCCGGACCACACGTTGGTCTCGACCAGGCCCTTCCGGTCTCTCGCGTCGAGGAGCCGGCGGGCATCGTCCTCGTCCTCGCCGACGAGGACGATGCCCGCCCACGTGGCCGCCACCTCCCGGCCGTCGGCGGTGTCCCGAAGCAGCGACGCCTTGCGGGCGAATTCGGGGGCCGACATCCCCCAACCGTTCCACGCATCGGCCTCCCGTGCCGCGATGCGAACGACTTCGTCGGCGAAGCCGCCGACCCATACCGGGGGTCCTCCGGGCGTGACGGGCGGTGGAAGGAGGGGCCCACGCACCGCCGGGACCCGGACTCCGCCGGGCCACGGGGTACCCGCAAAAAGCGCCTTGACCGCGCGGACCGTCTCGACCAGGTGCTTTCGTCGTTCGGCCTTCTCCATATAGGTCAGGCCGTACGCCTGGTGCTCCGGCTCGTCGATGGGATCCCCGGTCCCGATGCCGAGCACCATCCGCCCGACGCTGATGTCGTCGACCCCGGCCGCCATCTTTGCCAGGAGCCCGGCGGGCCGGATGGAAGCCCTGGTCACCAGCGTGCCGACGGTGACCCGCTCGGTCTTCGCCGCCACCGCCGACAGCGACGCGAACGCCTCGAGGGAGGGCCGATCGCTTGCCGCCCCCGGTGGGAAGAAGTGGTCGAAGGCGAAGACCCCGTCGTAGCCCAGCTCCTCCGCGCGCTGGGCGAAGGACATCACGCGTTCGGGATCCCCCGAGAACAACGGGAGGATCAGGCCGACGTTCATCGCGGCGCGCTCACCCTCACGCGACCGCTCATCCCCCCAACTCCTCCAGGGCCAACGCCGCCGCGCCGACGGCACCGGCGTCGTTGCCCATCTGCGCGGCCACCAGCCGCACTGCGGGTCGGTGCTCGTACCCCTCGACCGAGTCGATGTACGCCGACTCCGCAGGGCGGATCAGCAGTTCCCCGGCCTCAACCACCCCGCCGCCGATCACCACGATCTCCGGGTCGATCACGTTCACCAGCCCTGCGATCCCTTCTCCCAGCCGCCTGCCTACCTGGGACAGGATCCGGATGGCCACGTCGTCACCGGCCTTTGCCGCCGTGGTCACGGTCTCGCCGGTGACGTGCATGGGGTCGTGGTCCGCGAGCTCGGCGATCATCGACTGAGGGCGGTCGGCGGCCGCCTCACGTCCCAGGCGCCCGATCGCCTGCCCCGAGGCCACCTGCTCGAGACACCCCCGGTTCCCGCACCCGCAGAGCGGCCCGTCGGGCTCCACGATGACGTGCCCGATCTCCGCCGCGAAGCCGTGGGCTCCCCGGAACAGGCGGCCGCCCGCCACGATCCCTCCGCCGATCCCCGTCCCTACCGTCACGAGCAGCATGTGCCGGTAGCCCCGGCCGGCGCCGAATCGGTACTCGCCCCACGCTGCCACGTTCGCGTCGTTGTCCACCTGGCATGGCAGCCCGAGCGCGTCGCTCATCCGCTCGCCGATCGGGACCTCCCGCCACGCCAGGTTCGGGGCGAACCGCAGGACTCCGGTGCTCGCGTCCACCATGCCGGCGGCGCCCACGCCGATCGCAACCACCCGGGAATCGAGCAACCCCTTGGCCGCCTCGATCATCACAGCGATGGTCTGCTCCGGATCATCCGCCGGCGTGTCCGAGTGCGAGCGAGAGAGGATTGATCCGTCCACACCCACCCGGAGGGCCTGGATCTTCGTGCCTCCGACGTCGATGCCCAGCGCCTGGGCCGCCTCGGACACGTCCCGCCCTCGCTAGAACCGCAGGAGCGCGCCGATGCCGCCGTATCGGGCCAGCCCGTCGGGGTGAACGATCGTCTCCACCCGACAGCCCTGCCGTACGGCCCGGGCCACCGCCTCCTCGACCACGTCGGCCACCGGTTCCATCCTCGAGCCGCACGCTGGGCACTTCGTGCCCCGTTCCGCGAGCCGCCCGCAGGAGGAGCAGGAGAACCCCGGAGCGGACAGATCGAGGGTGACCAAGACCTCCGCCGCCCGCCCTTCAGCCACGGCCGCGAGCGTCCCCGGGAGGCCGGTCACGGCCTTCCCGCCGGACTCGGCGGCCGCCCGGAGGGCTTCGACCTTGGCGGCCTCCTTCGTTCGCTCCTGCTCCTCCTCCAACTCCTGACATCGTGCGGCCACCTCGTCCACGGTGGCCGTCATGGTCATGGTGAGGCCGGCCAGGATCCGCTCTCGGAGGTACGGATGCAACGTGTGTTCCAGGTCCAGGCGAGCCTCCGCCGGGCCAGCCAACACGAGCGAGTCGAATCGGTTCCGCTTCAGGAGCCGGAAGAGCGCGTCGGCCACCCGACGCAGGTGTCGCAGGCGATGATCGTCCACGTGCCGTTGCATGCGCATCTGGGACCAGCCACCCTGGTCGTGCCGGCCCGGAACGTCGTCGATGACGTCGGTGACCTCATCGACCCGACCGAGCTCCGACAGGAACACTCGAGCCTTCTCGTAGTCCACTAGGGTGAGGCACATCGGGCGATAGGTCTCCAACACTTGCTCGAGCGCCAAGACGTCGGCCGCCGACGCCACGGTCGCCCGATCGCGAACCGGCCGTGGGAGGCGGACCTCCTCCCACAGTCCGGCCGCCTTCGCCGAGAACATGGCCAACCCGCGCGTGTCCTCCCGTTCGAACTCGTCGCGCACGAACCCGCCGATCGCTTCCAGATCCCCAACGACCGATCGCAGGGCCTCCTTCGAAAGCCCTTCGGCTTCGGCTTGGGCGCGACCTCGACGCAGGAGGTTGTCCAACCGCACCTCGTAGTCGGACTTGCGAGGGTACCTGCGCCCATCAACCGTGAGGTAGACCGATGTGATGGGGATCCCGTCCGGGTTCCATTGCGCCAGCTTGCGCACCACCGAGTGGTCGACGTTGGTCATGCTCATGCGATCTCGATCCTCTCGAGCTTCGTCGGCGCGCCGCCCGTATCGGCCACCCGCGTGTCGATCAGGCTCTTGGCCGCCAGGAGGAACTCCCGGGCCGCGACCAGGAGGTGACCGACGACCTCCGGGCTGGATCGGTCGACGGTTGCCAGGGCCAGACCGATCGGGCAGAACGTCACGGGACACACGTGCTGGCCTTGCCCCTCCCGATCACCCGGCGACGCTGCGCTCTCGGGGCCTCCCCGCCGTCCATCAGACATTCGCTCTCCCCCTTCGGTCGTTCCGTGCGTCCCGCGAGGAGCCCGGCTCGGGCTCCTTGGAGAACGCGATCTCGAGGTGGTCGCCCACGAAGTTCGCCCCCCGGACATCAAGGCGCTGGAGCGTCTGCGGCAGGATCAGGTTCCGCTTGTACGAGCCCACGCGGACGAACAGCTCATCCCCCCGGCGGTGGATGTCCATGTCGTCACGGGAGACGAACGGCAGCCGCATGGTGAGGGAGTAGCCCTTCCCCCTGCGGCGGACCCGGATGGGGTCGTCCCGATACAGGATGTCGGTCACGTCGTGGTCGGCGTACACCTCGTGGGCCATGGCTTCCAGGAGCTCGACGCCGACCATCTCCCGATCGAAAAGCCGGGCGGTGAGGATGGGGACGGGTTCGAAGGATTCACGCACCGTTCCCAGGTGCTCTGCCTGGATGTCCTTCCACGTGCCGAAGTACGGGTCGGTGACATCGTCGGGGATGATTCGGTTGACGATCACCGCATCGACGCGATACCCGAACAGCCCCAGGTACGTGTATGTTCGCCTGGCCTCTGCGATGACCATCTTCTCCGGATTGACCACCAGGCGAACGGTCGACGTGCGCTCGTCGGTCAAGATCCGCCTGACCGCCTCCAGGTTGCGGTGCAGCCGCTCGACCGCACCGAAGAACTGATCCCCGGCGATGGGAAGCGTGGTGATCCTCGTAACCAGTGGACGGACCGCCTTCACCACCCGGCGCTCTACCGGGAAGATCCGCTCGATGTACCAGTTCATCACCTCGGGGAGCGAGAGGAGGCGGAGTGTTTCGGCCGTAGGAGCGCAGTCCACGACCAGGAGGTCGTACCTGCCCTCGTCGACGTGGCGCTTGACATCGATCAGGCTGAAGATCTCGTCCAGTCCGGGGATGACCGAGAGCTCCTCCGCCTGGATGGTCTCGACGCCGGCCCAGTTCATCACTTCGATGAAGTACTCCTGGATCTCCCGCCAGTTGGTCTCCAGCCGGGCCTGAGCGTCGATCTGTTCGGCCCACAGCCCTCGGGCGATGAGGGTGGCCTGATCGACCACGTCGCGGTCGAAGGAGTCGGCGAGTGAATGCGCTGGGTCGGTGCTCATGATCAAGGTCCGGGCTCCGGCCCGAGCCGCCTTCACGGCGGTTGCGGCGGCGACGGTGGTCTTGCCCACACCGCCCTTTCCCGTGAAGAGCAGGACTCGCATCTCCGGCTAGCTTAGCGAGTCCGCAGAAACCACCCGGTGCCGACCCACGTCGGCGGGCCGAGCTCCCGTGGCCTACCCGAGCTCGACCCGGCGCTTCAGTCCCTCGAGGGCATTCTCGATCACACGTTTGGCCCCCTGGGTCCTGACGAACCCCGGGAGCAGGACCCCGAGCTCGACGCTGAGCCGGTACGTGACCTCGGTCTCCCGGTCGTCCAGCTCGTTCAACAGGTATTCCCCGCTGATGTTGCTGACCGCCCCACGTGCCTCCTTCGTCACCCAGGAGACGCCGGCGTCGCCCGGCGCATAGCGGTACGCCAGCGTGTACGACGCCCGTCCGAGCAGCGGAACGTCGACCTCGAAGGCGACCTCGGTTCCCACCCCCCCGGCTCCCCGCTGAAGAACGCGAGCCGTCTTCACGTCGGCCCACTCCGGGTAGGCCTCGTAGTCGGTGATGACGTCCATGATCTCGGCCGCAGATGCCTCGATGACGATGGAACCCTCGGCGTGCTCCGCCATGCCGCGAGGAATGGTAACGGCCGCTACCGGCCGCGGACCGCGGGGAGCACCACC
>JBKPDU010000102.1:0-8648 GCA_046728055.1 Actinomycetota bacterium
AACGAAGAGGACGTGTTCAATCCACAGTGCATGGCCCTCGGACTGCGATGGCTCTTCAGACCCGAGGCTGCCCGGCACGTTCGTGCGACCTACGAAGTGCGAGCCATGGGAAACGTCGTGTCGGCGGTCGTGAATCGGGGACGGATCGAGGTCACAACGGGTCCGGCCAATCACCCGGACCTGGTCATCGAGGTGCTCGACAGAGCGGCCGGGCGTGCGATGAGCACTGGCCAGTTGCCCGCCCCCGACGCCAGGATGAGCGAGCATGTGCGATTGGAAGGTGACCCGCAGGCCCTCGATGACTTCCTCAGGATCTTCGCGATGGATCCCGTCCCCGTGCCCGCGGCCGATCAAGTACCGGCTTAGTCCTCGTCCTCGGGATCGATGTCCTCGTCCTCAGGGTGGGGATCCTCGTGGTCCGTGGCGCCCGGCACCCTGTCTCGTACCGACAACGCCGCCTCCTCGGGCGCGGCGAACTCGTCCCGCTCGATCACGGCGTCGCCGATCAGCTCCTGCTCGTCGTCTTCCAGTCCATCTTCCACGACGGCGAGGGCCTCATCGACGCTTGGTCGCTCCGGCCGCTCCTCGGCGAGATGCTGGTCGAGGGTCTCACCCGCCAACTCCTCCTCGACCGTCGTGCCGACCGACTCGGCTCCGAACGCATGATCGGCCTGCATGATCTCCGCCTCGAGCTCGTCACCGTCGTCGGAATCACGCGGCTCCTCATCTTCCATCTCGATCACCGCCCATCTGGCCCGCGCGTTCCAGGGCTCCGAGCAACGTCTCGAGGTCGTACGAATCGTCATGGCGCAACCCGTTGATGAAGAACGTGGGCGTCCCGTTCACTCCGCTCCGAACGCCGCTCATGAAATCCTCGTGCACTCGATCGACGTGGACGTGTTCGGCGAGCTCCTTGTCGAACAGCTCGGCATCGAGGTCGAGGGCTCGAGCGTAAGAGCGGAGATCATCGTCCTCCAGGTGGCGCTGGTTTTCGTACAGGTGATCGTGCATCTCCCAGAACCTGCCCTGCGCTCCCGCGGCTTCGGCCGCCTCGGCGGCCTGCTCGGCATGGGGATGCGAGGTGGTGATGGGGAAGTTGCGGAAGGCGAACCGGAGCCGCTCCCCCATGCGCGCCTGGATGTCCCGAACGATCGGGTACGCCTCGCCACAGTACGGGCACTCGTAGTCGCCGTACTGGACCAGGGTCACCGGAGCGTCGGCGGAACCCTGAACGTGATCCCGGTCCTCGGACACCGGCAGCGTCAACCGGGACTCCCACTGCGAGGCCTTCATGAGGTGACGCCCTTCATCGCCAGGTCCTCGAGCGCCCGCAGGATCCCATCTGCGCCGGGGTTCACCTCGCTCGGCGAGACGTAGCTCCAGCTGATGACCCCCGCCGGGTCGAGCACGAAGAGCGCCCGCTCGCTCGTTCCGTCCTGGGCTCCGTACACGCCGTAGGCTCGCGACACCTCCCCTTTCGGCTCGAAGTCGGCCAGCAGGGGGAACCGCAGATTCCGATCCTTGGCGAACGCACGGTGGGACCACGGCCCGTCGACCGAGATGCCGACCAGCTCCGCGCCGTGCCGCTGGAACTCAGGCATGACCTCCTGGTACAGGCCCAGCTGGTCGGTGCACACCGGGCTCCAGTCTGCCGGATAGAACACCAGGATCACCGGCCGGCCACGGAAGTCCGCTGGACCGAGCGACGTTCCCAACGTGGAGGGAAGCGAAAAGTCGGGAGCCGGCGTGCCCGGCGGCAACGGCGCGCTCATGCGGTTCACCGTAGGTCGCCTCAGATGATCTGACAACCCGATGGGGCGAGGGCTCACCCTCCGCGAGGCAGCTCGAACCAGCGCACCCCTCGGAACGACAGGAGGTAGTAACTGTTCACCGCCGTCACGACCAGAAGAACGCGCTCGCAGTGGCGGCATCGCAGCACCATCCCCGGAGCCTGCATGTACGCGTGTTCGGCACCGAGTGGTTCCACCTCCCCGCATCCATCGCACACCATCTTCACGGAGGTCGCCTCGCGGGCGAACACGTCGTCGAGCGTTCCGCCCATCGCGTTCCCATCCACCCGCATCATCTCCTTCTCCATCTACCCTCCCGTCGGCCCGAACCGCTCCGTCTTGACGCTCGGCGCCGTATACCCCAGGAGCACGAGCGCGTTCGCGACGGCCTCGACGAACGGTGTCGGTCCGCAGACGAACGCCCTCGGCATGTCGGAGGCTGGCCACCCCACCTCAGCGAGCATCGCCCCGTCGACCCGGCCGGCGTGTCCCGTCCAACCGGGTGGCTGGCTGCGGGTGAGCGTGTGCGTGACCTCGGGACCGTCGGGGCCAGACGCAAGCCGCTCCAGCTCGTCCCGATAGATGATCTCCTCCCAGGATCGAGACGAGAAGACGAGCCTGGCGCCGACCGCGGCTCCGGATGCCTGTCGATGGCGGAGCATCGCCATCAGGGGGACGATCCCCGAACCACCCGCCACGAGCAGGAGGGGGCCGCCCATCCGAGCTTCCCACACGAAGTACCCACCGATCGGACCGCGGAGCTCGAGCGTGTCTCCGGGGCGCAGCTCACCGACCAGGTACGAGGACACCTCGCCGTCGGGGAGCCGCTCCACCGTGAGCTGGAGGCGATGCTCCTCTGGCGGGGACGCGATCGAGTAGCTTCGCTGGGCCTGGTATCCGTCCTCAGAGGTCAGCCGCACGTCCACGTGCTGGCCCGCCAGGTGGCCGGGCCAGTCCGGGATGTCCAGGACGACGCTTCGAACTCGAGGGGTCTCGTCGATGAGCTCGACGACCTCGCCGAGCATCCAATTCAGTCGCCCGCGTACCGCTGCTCGCGCCATGGGTCTCCGTACATGTGGTAGCCGTAGGACTCCCAGAAGCCCGGCTCGTCGTGGTCCATCAACTGAAGTCCCCGAATCCACTTCGCGCTCTTCCAGAAGTAGAGGTGCGGGACCAGGAGCCGAGCCGGCCCGCCGTGTTCCGGCTCGAGGGGCCGGCCATCGTAGACGGTGGCCACCCAGGCCTTGCCGTCGACCAGGTCCTCGATCGGCAGGTTCGTCGTGTAGTCGCCATCGGAGAAGGCGAGCACGTGGGTCGCGTGGTGCTCGACGCCCTCGAGCAGCGTGTCGATCGAGACGCCCTCCCACGACGTGTCGAGCCTCGACCATTTCGTGACGCAGTGGATGTCGGTTCGAACTTCCTCGGTGGGAAGGGCCCCGAATGCCTCCCAGGTCCACGCCTTCGGCTCCGCCACCTGTCCCACGATCGAGAACGACCACTCCTCGAGCGGCGTGTGCGGCGTGGGGCCCGCCGAAAGGACCGGGAAGCCGTCGACGAGGTACTGGCCCGGTGGGAGTCGAGCCCCTTCCCGGTCCTCCGCGCTCTTGCCGTGGAATCCGCGCGAAACGTGCGCCATGGTCCCCCCGCTCCAGCAGGAACGTCGACCGATCCTACGCCGGGCCCGCGCTTCCCGTGAACGAGTCCTTCGGCACGTGACCCAACTAGACTGGCCGGCCGTGGCGGAGGTCGGTGAGGACTCGTCCGCTCCCGCAGACCGGGACCAAGAGCGCCTGCGGATCGCTGAGCTGCTGGCGGCCCACGCGCCGCCGGACTGGGAGGAGCGGTTCCGTAGGGACGACCTGCTCGACCGGATCGTCGACGGCGAGCCCCTCCAGCTGTTCGTGATGGCCGCGGACATCCGCGAATCCACGACGCTGATGAAGGAGGCCGTTCGGTTCGAGCTCTTCGCCCGGACCATGGACAAGTTCGTGAGCGCCGTGCGGCGAGGGATCGGAACCCCGGGCGGGTGGTTCGACAAGTTCACCGGCGATGGGTTCCTGGCCTACTGGATCGTCCCGCCCGGTCCCCGGGACGAGTACCAACAGCGGTTCGTGGAGGCCGCCGGAAACCTGGCGCATACAGCCCACGAGCTCGTCGAGCTCTTCCACAACCGTGTCCTCGAGGACTTCCGGCAGAACTCGCGGAACCTCTCGGGGGGAGTGGGACTGTCGATCGGGCTCGATGCGGGGCCTGGCTTCCTTGTGCAGATCGCCGGCGAGCTCACGGTGGTCGGTCCTCCCGTGGTAGGGGCCGTCCGGATGGTGACGGCCGCGGCGGGGCCGCGGGAGATCGTGGCGAACGTCTACCTCGGCGAACACTTCCACGACGAGCAGGACGGGATCTACGAGGCTCTGGGGATGACGGCCACCCGAGAGAGCCGGCCGACGAAGGAATACCCCAGGGGACAGGAGGTCTACGCGCTGACCTTCGATCGAACGAAGGGCTGAAGTGTCGTATTTCGTCGTATGGGATGGCGCCATCCAGGAAGCGTTCGATACGCTCGAGGAGGCGACGGTACTTGTCGCGCAGCATCCCGGAGCCCGGTTGATCGGGGATGATTGGCTGACCCTCGCGACAGCCAGACAACGCGTGGATGAAGCTCGCCGAGCCTTGGACGAGGTGGCCACGATGATGGATCCGGCGGAAGTCCAGCCGATGCGGCAGGCATTGGATGAACTGGAATCGATGTTCGAGGAGGCGTGGAACCGATTCGGTTTGGCCTAGGCCACGTCGAGCTCGAACCACACGGTGGTGGGGCCTGACGTCTCGATCCCCCACCGATCGGCTCCCGACTCGACGACTTGGAGGCCGTGGGGGCCGGGCCTCAGGTCGCCTCGATCGAAGCCGGGGCCGCTGTCTCGAACGTCCACGTGGATGGTGCCGTCTTCCCGTTCCAGCGCGATGCTAACGCGTGCTCCCGCAGCCGCTCCGCTGTGACGGACGCTGTTCGTCACCAGCTCGGAGACCAGGAGGAGCAACAGGTCCAGCTGACGGCGGGGCAGGTCGCCTCCGCGCTCACTGACCCAACGACGAGCCTGGCTGGGGGCTCGTCGGGACACGGGAAACTCGACGCTCTCCTGATTCCGCGCGATCGTCCTTTGCATCCCCATCGTCCGCCCCCCCGAGCTGGAGAGGACCTTCAGCCACGCAAACGCCTGATATCCCTTACCCGCCTCATCGAGATGGAATCGTCGTTTCTCTGGAAAATTGATGAACAACTTATGCTCTTCGGCAGCACGTGAGATGCGATCGGCGGGCGTTGGGAGGGTCACGATGGCCAAGCTGATCTACACGGCAATCACGTCGCTCGACGGCTACGTGGCGGATGAGGACGGCAACTTCGACTGGGCCGAGCCTGACGAAGAAGTGCACACCTTCGTCAACGATCTCGAGCGGTCGATCGGAACCTATCTCTACGGCCGGAGGCTGTATGACGCGATGGCGGTCTGGGATGACCCAGACACGGTCGCCGACCAGCCGCCGTTCATCAAGGACTACGCTGCGATCTGGCGCGCAGCCGAGAAGATCGTGTACTCCACCACGCTGGAGAGGGCGTCCAGTGCTCGAACCCGGATCGATCGCGCGTTCGACCCTGACACGGTTCGGGAGATGAAGGGGACAACGGGTCACGACATCAGCGTGGGCGGTCCCACCCTCGCGGCCGAGGCATTCAAGGCCGGATTGATCGACGAGTGTCACTTCTTCCTCGCGCCGATCGTGGTGGGAGGCGGAATACGATCCCTCCCGGAACATGTCCTTCTGAGGCTCGGGTTGCTGGACGAGCGCCGGTTCGGCAACGGCATGGTTCATCTGCATTACGGCATCAAGACCTGAGCGAACGCCGATCTTGCCGGGTCCCCCTCAAGCGATTCCGACCCTCGCCCAGCGTTACCCTGATGACGGCTTCGCAACGCGAGAGTGGCGGAACCTGGCAGACGCGCCGGACTTAGGATCCGGTGCCCGAAAGGGCGTGGGGGTTCAACTCCCCCCTCTCGCACCAGGCCCGAACGAACGCACCAGGCCCTAGCGAACAAAGGAGACAAACGACGCCGTCGCGATCAGGAGCCCTCCGCACGCTGGAAGAGGAACACGAGTCGGTCCGGGAGCTCGTAGAGCGGCTCCGGGACCAGGACTTCACTCGGGCTGCCACGATCGGCGGAGGCGACTGGTCAGCCAAGGACCTCCTGGGCCACCTCACCTCGTGGGAGGAACACGCGCTCGAGGCCTTGATGGCGTGGCGGAGAGGCGACCCAGCTCCCATCCAGCGGGCGCTCCGCCTTCACGGCCTCAACGCCGTGAACGCGGAGAACGTGGCGGCCGACCGGAACCGATCATCGGCGACCGTCCGACGCCGATTCGAGCACGTCCATCGCCGCCTGGTCGCCGAGATCCGCTCGACGCCGGACGAGACCTGGGACGCCCCACCCACCGCGCGGTCGCGCCGGTCGCTCGGACGCGTGTTGGGCGGCATCGTCGGCGGGCCGGGAGGGCCCTTCGCCCATGCCTCGGCCCACCTCCGACACCTCCGCGCATACGTGGAATCCGTCACGGATCCCGGTCGAGCAGTTCCTTGAGGGCTCGGAACGCCCGGCCCCGATGGCTGATCCGGTCCTTCTCCTCTGGCGGGAGCTCGGCCATGGTCTGGTCCCAACCGGCGGGGACGAAGATCGGGTCGTAGCCGAATCCGCCGACGCCTCGGGGCTTCGACATCAGTGACCCCTCGCACGTTCCTTCGGCCCACACGGTTCGGCCGTCGGGCCGGGCCAGGGCGGCGACACACTGGTATCGGGCTGTCCGTCCCGCCGCGGGGACACCGGCTACGGCACGGATCAGCATCCGGAGGTTCTCATCGTCGGTGGCCTCCTTCCCCGCGTACCTGGCCGAGCGAGGCCCCGGAGCCCCTCCGAGCGCATCGACCTCGATGCCGGAGTCGTCGGCCACCGCGGGAACGTCGAAACGGTCGGCCACCGAGCGTGCCTTGAGCAAGGCGTTCTCGAGATAGGACGCTCCCGTCTCCTCGACGTCGGGCCATTGCCCATCGCGTTCATCCCAGGTGATCCACTCCACCGGCCAATCGGCGCAGATGGACCGGATCTCGCGGATCTTTCCGGGGTTCCGAGAGGCGATGGCGATCCGGTCGGGGAAGCTCACCCGCCGAGCACGTGCCGCTGCATCTCGGTCAGCTGCTGGATGCCGGTCTCGGCCAGGTCCACCAGTGCCGTCAGCTCCTGCCGCGAGAATGGTGTCCTCTCGGCCGTGCCCTGGATCTCCACCAACCGGCCCGAACCGGTCATCACCACGTTGAAGTCCACGTCGGCCGCCGCGTCCTCCTCGTAGGACAGGTCGAGCACGGGCCGGCCACCCACCATGCCGGCAGACACGGCCGCCACGCTGTCGGTCAAGACCTCACTGGAGACCGCCCCACGCTCCTCCAGCGCGCGGACCGCGAGGGCGAGTGCGATGTACCCGCCCGTGATCGACGCAGTGCGCGTCCCGGCGTCGGCCTGGAGCACGTCGCAGTCGATCCAGATCGTGCGTTCACCGAGCTTGCCCAAGTCGGTCACGGCCCGGAGCGACCGGCCGATCAACCGCTGGATCTCCTGGGTCCGACCGGATGGCCGGCCCTTGCCCACCTCGCGCGAGGTTCGTTCGGCCGTGGCCCTGGGAAGCATGGAGTACTCGGCGGTCACCCAGCCGTTGCCGGTGCCCTGAAGGAACCGTGGTGATCGCTCGTCGAACGACGCGGCGACCAGCACCTTGGTCCTGCCCATCTCGAGCAGCACCGACCCATCGGCCCACTCCTGATAACCCAGCTCCACCTTGACCGGCCGAAGGTCCGCTGGCCCTCGTCCGTCGGGACGTTCGTTCACGTCCCCACCTGGTGCCGCATCCCCTCGGTGGCGAGGTCGATCGGCCCATCGAACTCCTCGGCCGCCTCCGCCCGTGAGACCTCCTTGTCGGCAGTGGGCCAGATGTGCGTGAGGAGGAGCAGTCCTGCCCCCGCTTCTCGGGCGTGCACCGCCGCCTGGCGGGCCGAGAGGTGGAACGGGAGGAGCTTGTCGGTCTCCTGCCACGTGGCCTCGGACAGGAGCACATCCGCGTCGCGGCCGAGATCCTCGACCTTCGATGTGGGCCCGGTGTCGCCGGTGTACGCCAGCGTGGTGCCGTCGGTCTCGAGCCGGAACCCCAACGCCACCAGCCCCAGATGCGACATCGGCTCGGTTCGGACACTGAACGGCCCAACCTCGAACCCCTCGCCCGGCGACACCTCGTGCCAGTCGAAGGCGTCGCGCATCACATTTCGGCTTTCCTCGGAGATCAGTTCCTCCGCCGTGGCGGGGAACCCCGATGGCGCGTACACGGGAAGGTGCGGGCCGCCGAGTCCGCCGAAGTGGCGGGCGTAGAAGCACGGGTACAGGTCGACCATGTGGTCGGGATGCTCGTGCGAGATGAAGATGGCATCGAGGTCGGCCACCTCGATGTGCCGTTGCAGGTTGGCCAGGGTCCCGGTGCCCGCGTCGATCCAGACATCGAAACCGTCATGGCGCACCAGATAGCCGCTGGTGGCCGTACCGGGGACGGGCCACGTGCCGCTGGCGCCCAGCACGATCAGTTCCACGGGCCACCTCGCACCGGCTGCACGGCGACGGCATCGATCCTGCCCACGCCGGGACCGAGGAAATGATGAGCCACCGACCGGAATCGATCGGGATCGCCGGTGCACAGGAACTCGTGCCGGGGCTCGGCCTGTCGTCCGGTCAGCAGATCCAGCGAGCGGAGAGTGGCGTAGACGTCCTT
>JBKPDU010000103.1:0-10168 GCA_046728055.1 Actinomycetota bacterium
ACTCGCTCGCCAGGAGGAACGTGCCGGCGGAGAGGGCCCCGGGAATCCGAAGGCCCGACGTCGGCTCGGCTATCAAGGGCCATCCAAGGATCCGGGCCAGATCGACGACCGGGGAGGCGTCCCGACGGAGCGACCCGACGAAGAGCATCCCTCGCTCGACTCCGTTCATCAGCTCGGCGAGCGTCTCGACGTCGGCGCGCCGGGTTCGGGCCCCCGGACGGCTCCACCCGGCAGAGAGGGTCTCGTGATGACCGATCTCGACGTCTTCACCCGAAGGCGCGAGCGGCTCTCGGAACGGCAGATTGACGTGCGTGGGGCCCGGAGCGTGTCGCCGAGCCATGTAGCCAGCCTCCAGGCCCTCGGCGAACCAATACCCGGCGTCGGGATGCTCGCCCGGCACACCGGCGCTGACGAAACGCTTCACGTACCGACCGAACAGTTCCCGTTGATCGATGGCTTGGTTCGCACCCACACCGAGGAGCTCGGGAGGGCGATCCGCGGTGAGGAGCACGAGTGGTGTGCGCGACATCGACGCCTCGACCACCGCGGGGAACAGGTTCGCAGCGGCAGTGCCGGACGTACATGCCACGGCGACCGGCCTCCCCGTGGCTTTGGCCAGCCCGAGCCCGAAGTACGCCGAGGACCGCTCGTCGAGATGGACGTGTACCGCCACGCCCGGGTGGCGGGACAGCGCGAGCGCGAGCGGGGTCGAGCGGGAGCCCGGTGAAACGCACGCGTGCTGGAGTCCCCGTGACACGAGCCCATCGACGAGCGCGCTCATGCAGGCCAGCGCGACGTCCCCTTCGGTTCCGTCAGTCATCAGGCGATGGCCGCGAGCCACAGCCCCAGCGCGAGCAGGGATCCAAACGCCAGCTCCAGCTGGGCCGTGCCGACGAGGACCGGGACGAGCGCTCGGCCATCGGCGCTCCCGACGGCCTCAACCGGTCCGATGGCCAGGGGCCACGCCGCCAGCGCGAGGAGCGCCCATTGCGACAGGCCGGATCCCGCATCGACGATGCCCACGGTCACGCCCAGCACGATGGTGGCGAAGGCGGCAACCACGAGTGCCCGGTACAGGGCCCGGGCACGCCGGTGGCCCACCCGGACGGCCAACGTGCGCTTCCCCGCCGCGCGGTCCGTCGAGATGTCCCTGACGTTGTTGGCCTCCAGGAGGGCCACGGCCAGGAATCCCATGGCCGCGGACGACCACCAGGCGGTCCCCGGGATCCGTTCGACCTGCACGTAGGCGGCCCCCGCGGTGGCCATCAGGCCGAAGAACACGAACACCATGACCTCGCCCAGGCCGAGCGAGCCGTACGGGCGCGGACCTCCCGAATACAGCCACAGGGCGAGCATGGCCGCCCCGCCGAGGGGGATGAGCCACAGGGTCGTCGCCACCGCCAGCGCGAGGCCGGCCGATGCCGCCACCGCGATCGACGCCAGCGCGGCGAGGAGCACGGACCGGGGAGATGCCAAACCCGACGACGTCAAACGACGGGGTCCCTGACGGTCGTGCGTGTCGACCCCGCGCACGCCGTCCTGATAGTCGTTGGCGAAGTTGACCCCGATCTGCAGCCCCAGTCCCACGGCCAGCGCAGCGAGCGTTCGCCACAGCGACGCCCGGCCCGCGGCCGCCGTCCCCACCAGCACCGGCGCCACGCTCGCGACCAGGGTCCGCGGACGCGCCCCGTTCACCCAGTCCGCGAGGTCGGTCACGGCCTCCTCGGGAACCTGCCGAAGTTCGGTGAGCGCTTCTCCAGGTAGGCGTCGCGGCCCTCCTGAGCTTCGTCCGACATGTAGTAGAGGAGCGTTGCGTCGCCGGCCAGCTGCTGGATCCCGGCCAGCCCATCGGTGTCGGCGTTGAACCCCGCCTTGATCACCCGGAGGGCCAGCGGGCTCATCGACAGCATCCGCCGACACACTTCAATCGTCTCCTCCTCCAGCTTCTCCAACGGCACGACCCGGTTCACCAGGCCCCAATCGAGCGCCGTTCTCGCGTCGTACTGCTCGCACAGGAACCAGATCTCCTTGGCCCGCTTCAGCCCGACGGTTCGGGCCAGCAGGCCACTTCCGTACCCCGCGTCGAACGACCCGACGGTCGGTCCGGTTTGCCCGAACCTCGCGTTGTCGGCGGCGATCGACAGGTCGCAGACCAGATGGAGGACGTGGCCGCCGCCGATGGCGTACCCGGCCACCATGGCGATCACCGGCTTCGGCAACCGCCGGATCTGGACCTGGAGATCCAGGACGTTCAGTCGCCCGGTCCCCTTCTCGTCCCGATACCCGTCGTCACCGCGGACCCGCTGGTCCCCGCCGGAGCAGAAGGCCTCCGGCCCCTCTCCGGTGAGGATGATCACTCCAATGTCAGGGTCGTCGCGGGCGCGTTCGAACGCCTCCGAAAGCTCGAACAGGGTCAGGGGGCGGAAGGCGTTGCGGACCTCCGGCCGGGCGATGGTGATCTTCGCCATCCCTTCGGACGTCTCGTATCGGATGTCCTCGTACTCTCCTGACGAACGCCATCCCACCATCGGACCGATCACTCCGAGAGCGCCCACTCGAACGGTTCGGGCTAGCCTATCTCACATGCCCACCCGTGCGACCCCGGACCTTCGGCCGGGGGACCTGGTGGCGGTCACGCTCCCACCCGGTCAGGGCTGGGCTGGGATCCTGACGAAGGTGTGGGAGGCCGGTGCGGCCCTGTTCCCCCTGGACCACCGGTTCCCTCCACCCCAGGCTCGAGACATGATCGACCGGGCGGCTCCCACGGTGCTGCTCGATCCCGATGGGTGGCACCGGCTCGGCTCGGGACGGCCGGTGGGAAACGGCGTGGCTCTGGTGGTCCAAACCTCCGGCACGGGGGGCGTCCCCAAGCTCGTTCAGTTCGACTGGCCGGCCATCGACGCGGCCGTGGCCTCCTCGACGCTGGCCCTGGAGGCCTCGCCTCACGACCGGTGGCTGTGCTGTCTGCCCCTGGCCCACGTCGGAGGGCTCCTCGTGGTGCTCCGGTCGGTCCTGCTCGGCGCCCCGGTCACGGTCCATCCCCGGTTCGACCCGAGGACCGTCGCCGCGGAAGGGGACACGGCCTTCGTGTCGCTGGTGCCCACGATGCTGGCCCGTCTCCTGGACGCACACGCCGACCTGTCGCACTTCCGCGCGATCCTCGTTGGAGGGGCACGCGTTCCCGCCCCGTTGGCCGATCGAGCCCGCGCCGAAGGGGCGAACGTCATCGAAACCTATGGCCTCACCGAGAGCTGCGGCGGGGTCGTGTACGAGGGACGTCCCCTCCCCGGTACCGAGGTTCGGATCGACGCCGACGGAGGAATCCAGCTCCGAGGCCCCACGGTGATGCGTGGCTACCTCGATGACCCGGAGGCGACCGAGCGAGCGTTCACCGACGGTGGTTGGCTCCGAGCTGGCGACGGGGGATGGATCGATGCCCAGGGGAGGCTCCGGGTGGCCGGCCGCCTCGACGATCTGATCAACACCGGAGGGGAGAGGGTCTGGCCGGAGGAGGTGGAAGCCGTTCTCAACGACCATCCCGGGGTTGCTGATGTGGCCATCGTCGGTCGGCCCGACCCCGAGTGGGGACAGCTCGTGGTGGCATACGTGGTCCCCGCGGATCGGGCCGCCCCCCCTTCCCTCGAGTCGCTCCGGGATCACGTGGCCCGAACCCTCCCTCGGTACATGGCCCCTCGCCACCTCGTCCTGGTTCCCCAAGGTTTGCCCCGCACCGCTTCCGGGAAGGTCCGCCGGGCCGCACTGGCCTGACCCGAGGCGGAGGTTTGGGGAATAGGGCGCGGTTACACGCTATGGGAGAATGGAGTGAACGTGGCCGACGAGCGCAACGTGATCGTTCTCGGATCGGGGCCGGCCGGTTATACGGCGGCCCTGTACGCCGCTCGTGCGGACCTGGAACCCCTCGTCCTGAAGGGTCTCGACGCCGGTGGGCAGCTCATGCTGACGACCGACGTGGAGAACTACCCGGGCTTCCCCGGTGGGGTACTCGGCCCGGAGCTCATGGACGCCATGGAGAAGCAGGCCTCCCGGTTCGGTGCGGAGATGCTGCATCAGTCCACGACGAGGGTGGACCTCTCGGCTCGGCCGTTCGGCGTGTGGGCCGGCGACGAGGAGTGGCGAGCGCGGACGCTCGTCATCGCCACCGGCGCGAACGCCAAGTGGCTGGGCATTCCGGGTGAGCAACGGCTGCTCGGACGCGGCGTCTCCGCCTGCGCGACGTGTGACGGGTTCTTCTTCCGGGACCGGGAGCTGGTGGTGGTCGGTGGTGGGGATACCGCCATGGAAGAGGCAACGTTCCTCTCGAAGTTCGCCTCGCACATCTCGATCGTGCATCGACGGGACGAGCTCCGCGCATCGAAGATCATGCAGGATCGGGCACTGTCCAACCCGAAGATCTCGATGATCTGGGATTCGGTGATCGAGGAGATCCAGGGTGACGGCGCGGTCACGGGGGTTCGCCTTCGGAACGTCAAGACGGACGAGGTCACCGGACATCCGACGGACGGCGTCTTCGTGGCCATCGGTCACACGCCGAACACGGCCCTGTTCCAGGATCAGGTGGAGCTCACCGACGGCGGCTACATCGTGGTGGATGAGCCGAGCACTGCGACGAGCGTCCCCGGCGTGTTCGCTGCAGGCGACGTCACCGACCGGGTGTACCGTCAGGCCGTGACGGCGGCCGGCCAGGGGTGCAAGGCAGCGATGGACGCCGAGCGGTTCCTGGGGGCCGAGGAGCACCGGTCTCGCGAGGGGTAGCGGAATCCGAGCCCGAGCCAGCGCGTTACAAGGAGCGGCGGCCCTGGAGTGAAGAAAGGAACGGAATTGACAGCGATCGGTGACGTGACGGACCAGGACTTCGAAGAGCAGGTGCTGAAGTCGGATGAACCCGTGCTGGTGGACTTCTGGGCCGAGTGGTGCGTGCCCTGCCACATGGTCTCGCCCGTGGTCGAGGAGATCGGCCAGGAGAAGGGCGGGTCCCTGCGGGTCGCCAAGTTGAATATCGACGAGAACCCCGAGGTCACCCGGCGTTACGGTGTGATGAGCATCCCGACCCTCATGCTGTTCAGAGATGGAGAGGAGAAGGCCCGAGTGGTCGGCGCCCGAGGCAAGGAAGCCCTGCTCCGGGAGATCGAGCCGCACCTGGCGGCTTAGCGGGTCGGCGGGCCAGACCCCCTGAACAGATGGGCGCCGGGGCACCCGTACACTGCGCAGCGTGAGGACCATCCACCGGGGAGCTCGAGGCGAGGCCGTTCGCGACATCCAGCGTCGACTCCTCGACTTCGGCCTGCGGATCGCGCCCGAGGAACTCGAGGGGCGATTCGGCCCCTCCACCGAGGATGCGGTCAAGGCATTCCAACAACGCAGGGGACTGCTATCGGACGGCATCGTCGGCGCCGACACGTGGAGTGAGCTCGTGGAGGCCGGATATCGCCTTGGCGACCGGGTCCTGTACCTCCGGTCGATGCCGTTCCAGGGGGACGACGTCCGCGAGCTCCAGAAACGCTTGAACGCGCTGGGGTTCGACGCGGGGCGAGAGGACGGGATCTTCGGTCAGCGCACCGCCGCCGCTGTGGCGGAGTTCCAGCACAACGTGGGCAGCGCATCCGACGGCATCGTCGGTCCGGACACGATCGGGTCTATCGAGCGACTCCGGCCGTCCCTGGAAGGTCCCAGCCGGGCGATGGTCCGCGAGGCCGAGGACGTTCGACGCATCGAGGAGGAGCAGACGCTGGTCGGCTCATGCGTGGCCATCGATCCGGGCCATGGGCCCGACGATCTAGGCCACGTCGGTCCGAGCGGCCTGTCCGAGTCGGAGGCCACGATGCTGATCGCCGCCGAGCTCGCAGCCGAGCTCGGTGCATGTGGCGCGCACCCCACGATCCTTCGGACCGACCACGAAGCGCCCTCGCCCAGCGCCCGCGCACTCGCGGCCAACGAGCTCGGAGCGGCCGTGTGCATCTCCATCCACCTGAACGGCGGCGAACCGAGCGCCGAGGGCGCCACGTGCTTCTACTACGGCACGGAGGCGACGTATTCACCCGCCGGACAACGACTGGCCGAGGTGATCCAGGAGGAGCTGACGGCTCGGATGGGGCTCATGGACGGACGTACCCATCGCCTGGCGGTGGCCATGCTCAGGGAGACCAGGATGCCCGCGGTACAGGTCGAGCCGTGCTTCCTGACCAATCCGAAGGAGGAGGCATTGCTCACCGACCCGGTCTCCCGGCGACTGCTGGCCGGTGCGATCGCGGCGGGCGTTCAACGGTTCTTCGGCACCGTCGAGACCGTGTCTGGACGACGTTCGGCAGGCAGTTAGCCCGAGGAGGCCAACTCGGCAGCGGCGCCGGCCCGAGAGCGCATCGGCTCGGCCGACGGACGGAGATCCAGACGCATCAACGGATACCGCTCGTCGTCGGCCACCACCGCGAAGCCGTTGGCTCCAAGGAACGTCGCGGGAAGCACCCAGCTCCCATCGAACGCCCGATCCCCCACCGCTTCCACGGCGCGATACCCCCGCTCCACGAGGTCCCGGGCCACTTCGTGCACGAGCTCGGACCCCAGGCTCCGTCCGCGATGTCGCTCGTCCACGAAGCAATAGGCGAGATAGCAAGCATCGGCCGAGGCCGCCCTTGCCGCCGGGAACCGCGCCAGGCGGGGGAAGAGCGTCGACGGCGCGTACTCCGCGAACGCCAGGGCCTCGCCGTCCTCCACCAGGAGCTTCCCGCACCGTCCCCATTCGAGGAGTGTGGAGGAGAACCACTCCTCTTTCTCGAATCGAGGGTCCACGTCGGGATCGATCTCGTCGAGATCGATCTCGTCGAGCTCCCAGAACACGCTCAACAGGCAGGCCTTCGGCACCAGGTCGAAGTTGTCCAGATCGACGTCTACGACGGTCCTGCCCACCGACGACTCCCGATCAGCTCCGGAGGCGAGCGCCGGCGAGCACGACCAGAGCCAGCCCGAGGAGGATCCCCAGGACGGCGCCCTTCACGGCTCGCGCCACCTCGTCGGAGGAAGGGGTGTTCGTGGCACGATTGTAGGTCCGCGGACGCGTCCGGCGCGACGGCTCCGATCGGTGCCGGGGAGGGAGGGCTGACCGATGCGCTTCTGCCTGATGGTCGAGGGCCAGGAAGGGATCACCTGGAAACAGTGGTTGGCGCTCTCCGACGCGTGCGAGCGCCTCGGGTTCGACGGCCTGTTCACCTCCGATCACTACTTCTCGGTGATGGGGGCGTCCGGTCGAGGGTCATCCGATGCCTGGACGGCGCTGGCCGCGGTCGCCGCCCGCACCGAACACCTCCGCCTGGGCACCCTCGTCTCTCCCGTGACGTTTCGCCTTCCAACCGTGTTGGCCAAGGTGGCCACCACCGTCGACCACATATCCGGCGGGCGTGTTGAGATCGGCATGGGAGCCGGGTGGTGGAAGGAGGAGCACCGGACGCACGGGATCCCCTTTCCACCCTCGAACGAGCGGATGCAGATGCTCGAGGAGCAGCTGGAGGTCGTGCACGGACTCCTGTCCGAGGAGGTCTTCTCGTTCCGCGGTCGGCACTATGAATTGCAGGACTGCCGGTTCGTACCGAAGGGCGTCCAGCGCCCCCACCCGCCGATCATCGTGGGGGGCAAGGGAGGGCCTCGGATGTCGCGCGTCGTGGCGAGGTGGGCCGACGAGTTCAACACGCACGGGGGGGCGCCGAAGGAAGTCGGCGACCGATTCGCCCGGGTGCGCGAAGCCGTGGACGCCGCCGGAAGGGACCAGAGCACCGTGACGACCTCGTTCATGACCTGGGTCGCCGTGGGAGCCGACCAGGCCTCGTTCCGGGAGCGGGTCGAGCGGGCGCGCCGGCTCGACCCGGACGCCGGCTCGTTCGACGACTACCTGGCGGACCTGGAGAGCGACGGCATCGTCGGCACGCCCGACCGGGCTGCGGAGCGGCTGTCGGAATACGCGGCGGCGGGTGTCCAGCGTGTGTTCCTCAACCACGTGCTCTTCGACGACGTGGACACGGTTGAGCTCCTGGCCCGTGAGGTGTTCCCCCGAGTGAACGGCTGACTCTCCCCAACCGTCGTTCCCCGCGGAGTGACCTCCCACGCTCTCGTTCCCCCACCCAGGTACGAGCCGTTGCTACCCTGGCCACATGGCCGAGTTCAACGTCGACCCCTACGTCGATCTGTACGCTCGCCGCACTTCCGGTATGTCGGCATCGGAGGTCCGCGCGCTCTTCGCCGTGGCCTCCCGACCCGAGGTGGTCTCGCTGGCCGGCGGCATGCCCTACGTGCGGGCGCTCCCCACCGACGACGTGCTCGACGTGGTGGAGTCGGTGGTGGCCGAACACGCGGACGTTGCGCTGCAGTACGGCGCCGGCCAGGGCACGCCCGCCCTTCGCGCGCGCCTGGCCGTCGTGATGAGCGAGGAGGCGATCGAGGCCGACCCTGAGGACATCGTCGTGACCACGGGAGCGCAGCAAGCCCTCGACCTGATCGCGAAGGTCCTCATCGATCCCGGTGACGAGATCGTGGTGGAGGCACCCGCCTACGTCGGGGCGCTCTCGGCCTTCAGCGCCTACGAACCTCGCTACCTCCAGATCGAACTCGACGACGACGGCATGATCGTCGAGCACCTCGAGGATGCGCTGGTGAAGGGGGCGCGGCCGAAGTTCGTCTACACGGTCCCCAACTTTCACAACCCGGCCGGCGTGACCATGTCGCGATCGCGACGAGAACACCTGGTGGCCCTGTGCCGCGAGGCCCGGATCCCCATCGTGGAGGACAACCCCTACGGGCTCTTGCGCTTCGAGGGCGACCGCGAACCGACCCTTCGGTCCCTGGATCCGCACAACGTGATCTACGTGGGGACTGTGTCGAAGGTCTTCTCTCCCGGCGTTCGAGTGGGCTGGGCCATGGCCGAACCCGGACTGCTCCAGCGCCTCATCCTGGCCAAGGAGGCGGCCGATCTCTGCGGCAGCTCGTTCACCATGCTGCTGACCGAGCGATACTTTTCCGGCGAGCGGTGGCGCGCCAACCTGGAGCGGCTGGTGGGCGTGTACCGAACCCGCCGCGACGCCATGCTCGCCTCGCTGGTCGAGCACTTCCCCGCGGACGCCTCCTGGACCCGACCGGCCGGCGGGTTCTACGTGTGGGTGACCCTCCCCGACTATGTCGACACGCAGGCCATGCTCGCAGCGGCGGTGGAGCGGCGCGTTGCCTACGTCCCGGGGACGGCCTTCTATCCGGACGGACGCGGTCGCGACAAGATGCGCCTCGCCTTCTGCTACCCGACCGAGGACGACATCGCCGAGGGGGTGCGACGGCTCGGACGGCTCCTCGCCGACGAGGAGGAGCTGTACCGGTCGCTGTCGGGATGAACGAGCGGATCGCCGTGCTGGCCGGTGGCCACTCGCCCGAACGCGAGGTGTCGCTCCGCTCGGGACACCGGGTGATGATCGCCTTGCGGTCCAAGGGCTACGACGCATTCGTCCTGGATCCTGGTGAGGAACCTTTCGTCGAAACACTCTCCGGTGCAAGGGTTTCTGCGTGCTATGTGGCTCTGCACGGCAAGGACGGCGAGGACGGAACCGTTCAGCGCTTGCTCGAGCTCCTCGGGATTCCGTACACGGGCACCCCCCCGTTCCCCTGCCAGATCGCGTTCGACAAGGTCTTGGCCAAGGAGGCCATGCGAGCCGCAGGCGCCGCCACGCCCCCCTGGGTGACCGTGCAGGCCGCGGCGCTCAGGGACCTCGCGGCCGGTCCCATCCTCCATCAGGTGGCCGAGCGGGTCGGCCTGCCCGCGGTGGTCAAGCCATCCAGGGCTGGGTCCGCCATGGGCCTCTCGTTCGTCGATCGCGAGGCGGACCTGCCTCACGCCGTGATGAGCGCGCTCGCCTTCGCCGAGGCCGTCGTCGTGGAGCGACGGATCGACGGGACGGAGATCGCCGCGTGCATGGTGGGCTCGCCCGAGGACCCTCTTCCCCTGGTCGAGGTGGTCCCCAAGTCCGGCGTCTTCGACTACGCGGCCAGGTACACGCCGGGGGCGACCGAGTACTTCGCACCCGCGCGCCTGGCTCCCGAAGTGACCGCGGCGTGTCACGACCAGGCCTCTCACGCGTTCGTATCGCTCGGCCTCCGCGACGTCGGACGGGCCGACATCATG
>JBKPDU010000104.1:0-10640 GCA_046728055.1 Actinomycetota bacterium
ACCGTCGCCGTGATGTCCAGGAACACGAGCTCGTCGCCGCCCTCCGCGTCGTATCGCGAGGCCAGCGCCACCGGGTCGCCCGCGTCACGGAGGTCCTCGAACCGAACGCCCTTGACCACTCGGCCGGCATCGACGTCCAGACAAGGAATGATCCGCTTGGCCAGGGTCACCCTCGCACCACCTCGGCCAGCTGCAACGTCTGGGAGTAGAGCGCCTTGCCCACTACGGCCGCCTCCACGCCGAGATCGCGGAGGGCCCATACGTCGTCGGCCTTTCGCACGCCGCCGCTAGCGATGACCGGCAGGTCGGTCAGCGACAGCACCCGCTCGTACAGCGCCAGATCCGGCCCGTCCATCGTCCCGTCCTTGTGGATGGACGTGACCAGGAACCGCGGGGCCCCGGCGTCCCGGAGCGAGGAGACGGCCTCCTCCAGTCGAGGTCCCCGCTTCCGCCAGGCATCGACCATCAGGTGGCCGTTCTGCACGTCCATGGCCACCACGATCCGCTCGTGGAACTGCTCGACGGCCTCGGCGAGGAACCCCGGATCCAGCGCGGCGGACGTCCCCAGGATCGCCCGGGCCGCCCCCGCTTCCAGGGCCCGCTCGACCGCGTCGATCGTTCGCAGGCCCCCGCCGAGCTGCACCGGCACGGCGACGCTTCGGCAGATGGCCAGGATCACGTCGGCGTTCGACCCGGTCCCCATGGCCGCGTCCAGGTCGACGACGTGCAGCCGTCGAGCACCGTCGGCCTCGAACCGCCTGGCCAGCTCGACGGGGTCGTCGTCGTACACGGTCACGGCCGTCGGGTCACCCCGGAACAGCCGCACGCATCGCTCCCCACGAAGGTCGATGGCCGGGATGACGATCACGCCGCCTCCTTCACGAAGGCCTCGTAGATGGCCAGACCCGCGTCGCTCGACTTCTCTGGGTGGAACTGGGTGGCGAACACGTTGTCGCGCGCGATCGCGGCGGAGAACGGCCGGCCGTGCTTCGCCGTCCCCACGGTCACGCCGGCCACGACGTCGGCCGCATACGAGTGAACGAAGTAGAACCTGGTTCGGGAAGGGACGTTCCGGACGTACGGGTGATACGAGATCCACTCCACGGTGTTCCATCCCATGTGGGGCACCTTGACGACCGAGGGCAACTTCCTGGACCGGCCGGGGACGATCCCCAGGCCCTCCTGAGGGTCCTCCTCGCTTCGTTTGAACAGGATCTGCATCCCCACGCACACCCCGAACAGCGGCCGCCCGGACGCCGCAAAGCTGCGGACGGCGCCGTCGAGCTGCCGATCCAACAGATTGCGCATGCACGCGCCGAAGTGCCCGACGCCGGGCACGACGAGCGCATCGGCGGCGAGCGCGGCGCCGGCCTCGTTGACGACCTCGGGCGCGCCCCCGACCCGTTCGATGGCCCGCGCCACCGAGCGAAGGTTCCCCATCCCGTAGTCCAGGATGGCGATGGTCACAGGGCCCCCTTGGTCGAGGGCGTTCCGCGGCGATCGGTCGACGAGCACGCGTCCCCGAGCGCCCGGGCGAGGGCCTTGAACTCGGCCTCGACCACGTGATGGGGGGATCGCCCTCGCACCAGCCGAACGTGAAGCGTCAACTGCGCGGCCGCGGCGAAGGCCCGGACGAAGTCCTCCGTGAGGCCGGAGTCGTAGGTCCCGATATTCTCCGCGGGAACGTCGACGTCGTGCACGACGAACGGCCGCCCGGAAAGGTCGAGTGCGACCTCCACGGCCGCCTCGTCCAGCGGCACGGTGATCGAGGCGAACCGGCGGATGCCGTCCTTGTCCCCCAGAGCCTCGGCGAGGGCCTGCCCCAGCGCCAATCCCACGTCCTCCGCGGTGTGGTGGCCGTCCACCTCGAGGTCGCCCCTGGCGGTGACCGAGAGGTCGAAGCCGGCGTGGGTCCCGAGCTGCTCCAACATGTGGTCGAAGAACGGGAGGCCCGTGTCGGCGGTCGCGAGGCCGGACCCGTCGAGGCGAAGCTCCACGCGAACGGTGGTCTCCCTGGTGCTCCGCTCGACGATCGCGTTGCGCGACCTCATCCCAGGACCTCCTTCAGCGCCGAGAGGAAACGCGTCACTTCCTCGGGCGTGCCGGCGGTGACCCGAAGGCAGTCGGGGACCACGGACGACACGTCCCGGACGAGCACCCCTCTGTCGAGTAACCCCCGCCACACCTCCCGGGCCGATCTCGGCGGCCGAAACAACACGAAGTTGGCATCGGACGGGTATGCGCGGACTTCGAGCCCGGGAAGCTCGGCCAGGATGTGGTCGCGCTCATGCCGAACCGCGTCGAGGATTGCCAGTGCGTTCTCGTTGTGGCGCAGCGCGACCAGCCCAGCCGCCTGGGTCAGCCCCGACAGGTGGTAGGGGAGTCGGACCCTCCGAAGATCCTCGACCACCTCGGGGGACGTCAGGCAGTAACCGATCCGAGCCCCGGCCAACGCGAAGGCCTTGGAGAACGTGCGAACCACGGCCACGTTCGGGTACCTGCCCACGAGCCCCGCGGCGGACCGCCCGCCGAACTCGATGTAGGCCTCGTCGACCACGACGAGCGAGTCCTCCCCGCTTGCGAGCCTCTCGACGACCCCGACGAGCTGGGCATTTCCGGTCGGGTTGTTCGGTGAGCAGACGAAGACCACCGACGGCTCTGCTGCGAGGGCTCTGTCGACGTCGCGCGTCGAGATGGTCCACGGTTCGTCGAGGGCCAGGGCGACCAGGTCGCCGTGGGTCACCCACGCCAGCCGCTCGTGGAGGACGTACGTCGGCTGGAACACCACGACCCGTCGGCCGGGCCCGCCGTAGGCCAGCAGGAGCTGCTCGATCACTTCGTTCGATCCGTTCGCCGCCCACGTCCCCTCGACGGGATGGTCGGCGTGCTTGGCGAGCGCCTCGCGGAGCTCCACCGCCTCCCGATCCGGATACCGGTGCAGGTCGAGCCGGCGCACGGCATCGGCGAGCTCGTCTCGGAAGGTCGCCGGCAGGGGGACGGGGCACTCGTTGGTGTTCAACCGGACGGCCACGTCCAGCTGAGGCGCCTGGTACGGCTCCACGTCTCGAAGGCCGCTGCGGGGAACCGCCGGCGTCACGTGGGCCTTGGCCCTTCTGCCCGGATCTCCACCGCGCGCACGTGGCCCGGAAGCCCTTCGGCAAGCGCGATCCTCGCCACCTCGGGCGCCAGGCGCACCGCGGCTTCGTCGGAGATCTCCACCACCGACGAGACCTTCACGAAGTCGACCGACCGCAGGCCCGAGGAGAAGCGGGCCGTGCCCCCGGTGGGAAGGACGTGGTTCGACGCCACCCCGTAGTCGCCGAACGGCACGGGAGTGAACCCTCCGACGAAGATGGCGCCGGCGTTCCTGATGCGTGCGGCGAACGGTGGGGCGTTGGCCAGCACGACATGGACGTGCTCGGGGGCCAGGTGGTCGAGGACCTCGATGGCCTGGTCGTCGTCGGCGACCAGCACCGTGCGGGCGTGCGCGAGGGCCGCCTTCACCACGTCGCGCCGGCCGGCCCTGGCCACCTCGGCATCGAGCGCCCCCTCCACCAGATGCACGACGTCCTCGTCGAAAGCGACCAGGACGGCCAGCGCATCGGGATCGTGCTCGGCCTGGGCCACCAGGTCGGCTGCGATCCAGGCGGGATCCGCCGACGCGTCGGCCACGACCGCGAGCTCCGTCGGACCCGCCAGACCGTCGATCCCGACGGATCCGACGACCTGCCGCTTGGCCTCGTTCACGTACACGTTGCCCGGCCCCACGATCCGGTCGACGGCCTGGATCGACGGGGTCCCGAACGCGAGGGCCGCCACGGCCTGGGCCCCACCGATCTTCACCACCGTGTTCGCGCCGGCCCGGGCCGCCGTGTACAGCACGGGTGCGTGGATCGAGCCGTCCGGCGAAGGCGGTGTACACACCACCACTTCCTCGACACCCGCGACGATGGCCGGGACCACGGTCATCGCCACAGAGGACGGATAATCCGCTCGACCGCCAGGCACGTAGCACCCGGCTCGAGCGATGGCACGCACGACCTCACCGAACCGGATCCCCTCGCGCTCGTCCCACCACTCCATCGGGAGCTGTCGGCGATGGAGGTCGGTCAGCCGCTCGATCAGGGCGTCGAGCGCTGCCTTCAGCTCTGACGGGACGGTCTCCTCGGCTCGCTGGAACTCCTCGGGCGAGACGGTGAGGCCGGTCGCCCGCAGGTCCGCGCCGTCCAGCTTCAACGTGAGGTCGAACAGGGCATCGTCGCCGTCTGCGCGGACGCGGTCGATGATGCCGCGTACCACGTCGGCGACGGCGGGATCGATCTCGAGGCCTCGGCGCTCGAGCCGCTCCCTCCGGTTCCGGAGGTCGAGGAGCTCGAGCACCTAGTGCTCCTCGTGGACCTCGTCGTGCGCGTGGGAGGACGGGGGAGTGGTCGCGTCGTGGGTTCCGGGGGCGGTCCCCTCGGCACGGTCCGCCCGCCGGTCCCGGACGAGCAGGACCCAGCCGCTCGCGGAGACGACCGCCGCGGCGGCGATCAACAGGCCCAGGGCCAGCAGGAACGTCGCTTGACGGTCCATGGGGCCGCCAGGGTACTCGAATGCACCGGTCAGCCGCGACCCCCGCTCGACGCGCGCCTCGCCTCCGAGCGGCGCTCGGCTTCCAAACGCTCCAGCTCGACGTTGGACATGTCGACGAATCTCATGGCCGAGGCGATCGCGTGATGGCCGGCCTGCTTGTCGATCAGCCGGTGCATCTGCTGCACCACCCGGCGGTACACGGGATGTCCCTGCGGCGTCGACCGAAGCTCGATCACGTGCATGGCCTCACGGGCGTTCATCTGCATGACGAACCGGATCCGGTAGGCCATGGCCACCGCGTATTGGGCGGCTTCGTCTAGCCCCTCGGCCTGGAGCGCCTCGCTGACCTCACGCGATCGTTCCATGACCGAGCGCCATTCGTCGGAGAATCCGGCCTCCTCGATCTCCGGCGGCAGTTCGTACCCGTGCCGGGTGGTCAGTCGTTGCCATTCCAGCGTCAGGAGGCGGTGGCGCTGGAGGTCGCGGAATGCTCCGTAGTCGCACAGGACGTCGAAGCGGTACTGCGTCCGCTCGAACGCGCGCCCGGGCTTGTGCCGGCGGTTGCCGCGCTCGCCGACGTAGGAGGCGAAGGCGGCCTCACGTTCCGCATGTGACATACCCTGGGCGATCTCCAGCAGCTGGTCGTCGCGAAGGTCGCTCGCCGCGTACAGGGCCGCCGCGACGACCTTCACCTCGCCGTCGGGGTCCCAGTCGACCAGCGTGACCTCGTCTCGGGGTTCGGGCTCCACGCCGACCAGGACCTTCGATGCGAGCTCGGTCGTACGTTCCGCGGTTTCCGCGATGTACTCGGACCAGGCCACGCCCCGATCCGAAAGGTCCACCCGCTTGAGGAACGCGGGGATGACCTTTCGCAGCTCGACCAGCATGAGGTCGGCGTACTCGCGCATCTCCAGCAGCGGGTGCGCGCGCAGGCGGAGCAGCAGCTGCTCGTAGGCCTGGCCCGTCCCGTAGATGCCGACGTTCGATCGCGTGGCCGCAGGAAGCAGGTCGCGGAGGGTGTCGCACGTCTTCGCGGTGATCGTGGAGCGGTACACGAAGTCGGAGTCCTTCGGATCCTTCGGATACAGGCGCCGAAAGAACTCCGCCATCGGTTCAAACAGCTTTGTGTATGTCTCGAACGACAGATCGACGTAGTCGCGGAACGGACCGGCGAGCGCGGAGCCCTCGATCTCGGGCGGCATCGTGACCCGCCACCGTCCTCCCCGCCGGTCGTCGTAGCGCATGTATCGCGTGGACTGCTCCAGGTACGCGGCGAGGCGTCCCCACTCCAGTGCCTTGCACAGGAGCTGCGAGGCCTGCTCGCAGGCGAGGTGGACCCCCCCGAGCTGGGCCACCGAGTCGTCGCCGTACTCGAAGAACACCCGGTCGTACAGCTTCTCCGCGCGTTCGGTGCCGACGGTTCCACTCGCTGCGGTCTCACCCACGTCGTCGGCGAACTCGTCGAGGAACAGCCGGCGGAGGGACTTCGGCGTTCGCGAGTACCTGGCGAACAGGGCCCCCTTCACCACCTCGGGGAGGTTGACCAGCGCGAACACCGGGCCGTCCAGGTTGGTGAAGTGAGGCGCGAGCCTCTCACGCTCGTCCGGGGTGAACTCCTCGGTGGCGAACCACGTCATGGCCGCTCAGTCGCCGTCGGAGGCCGGGCTCGGGCTCGGCTGCGTTTCCCCGACCAGCCAGACCTCGACGGTAGTTCCCGGGTCGACCTCCTGGAACGCCTCGGGGTCCTGGTCCACGACCTTGCCGAACTTCGAGCAGGCGCTCGTGGCCGGCAGCTCCCCGGCGTTCTCGATCTGGAGGCCCACGGAGGAGAGCTCTTGGCTGGCCTTCCCGTAGGTCAAGCACGTGAGCTCGGGCACCGTCACCTGCTCGGGTCCCGTCGAAACGACCAGGTCGACCGTCGAGCCCTTGTCCACGCTCTGCCCGGCAGGAGGGAACTGGTCGATGACCTGGCCGGCTGGCGCAGGGTCTTCTTGCGGGGACACGTCGCCCACCTTCAGGTCCGCTTCCACGATCGTCGCGGTCGCCTCCTCCTCGGTCTTACCGACGACGTTGGGCACCTCCACCTGCCTGGGGGCCTTGCCGACCGTGATCGTGACGGTCTCACCCTCCGCCAGGAGCGTCCCGGCGGCGGGGGTCTGCTTGAGGACGATCCCGACCTTGCTGGGATCGCTGGTCACCTGGGTCACGGGTTCCACGCGGAACCCAAGTCCGGTCAGGTCTCTCGTAGCCGCTTCCTCCGTGGATCCCTCGACATTCGGGACCGTCACCGAGGTCGTGTTGGTGCTCAGAAGGCTCGACGCGAGGAGGTACAGCCCTCCGCCGAGAACAGCCAGGATCAGGAGCACGATGAGCGCCGGGACCCACCACCTTCGTCGTTCACCGGGCGGGGAAGGAGGGAGCACCGCGGTCGGCGGTCCCGAGGGCGCGATCCTCTCTGTCGGCGCGCTGTCCGGCAGGAGCGGCGTGGCCTGAACCGTCTGACCGATTCGCACTCGTTCGAGGTCGGCCCGCATCTCGTCGGCGTCCTGATACCGGTTGTCCGGGTTCTTGGACATGGCCTTCATGATCACCGCCTCGAGCCCGGGGGAGACGTCCGCGTTCAGCTTCGATGGCGGCGTGGGCTGCTCCAGGACGTGCTTGGAGGCCACCATCACCGGCGAGTCCCCGGAGAACGGCGGGCGCCCAGTCACCATCTCGTACAGGACCACCCCCAGCGAATAGATGTCGCTCCGCTGATCCACCTGTTGGCTCTGGGCCTGTTCCGGCGACAGATACGAAGCGGTTCCGAGGACCGCGGCCGTCTGGGCCACCGTGTCGGCCCCGCTGATCACCCGGGCGATGCCGAAGTCGGTGACCTTCACGTCGCCGTTGGCCGTGATCATGATGTTCGCCGGCTTGATGTCGCGGTGGATGATGCCGTGCGCGTGTGCCACCGAGAGGGCGTCGCACACCGTCTCGGCGATCTCGATCGCCCGCTCCGGCATGATGCGGCCGCCGCCGGACAGGTAGTCGGCGAGCGTCTTCGCATCGATGAACTCCATGACGATGTAGTGGATGCCGTCGTCGGTTCCGGTGTCGTACACGGAGACCAGGTTGGGATGGTTCAGGCGCGCCGCGGCCTGCGCCTCCCGGCGGAACCGCGTGACGAAGTTCGCATCGCTGGAGTACTGGGGGGCCAGGACCTTCACTGCCACCGGACGGCCCAGGACCGTGTCGGTGCCCTTGAACACCGTGGCCATTCCCCCGCGACCGAGCTCGGACTCGACCACGTACCGGCCACCGAGCTCCATCCTCGCGCCCACGTGGTCGTTCGTCCGGTCACTCATGCAATGCCGCCTCCATGACGGCCCTGGCGATGGGGGCGGCCACCTGGCCCCCCGTCGCTTCGCTGCCAAGGCTACCGCCGTCGAGGACGACGACCGCGACGGCGATCTCCGGGTTCTGGGCGGGAGCGAAGGACACGAACCAGGCGTGGGGATCAAGCCCTTCGCCGTGCTGAGCGGTGCCCGTCTTCCCCGCCACCTCCACCCCCGGGATCTGGGCGGCCGTGCCCGTCCCGCTTTGCACCACGCTCACCATCATCTGGGTGAGCTGGATGGCCGTCTGCGCCGAAATGGGCTGTCCGTACACCTCGGGATCGAAGCGCTCGATCACCTGGCCGCTGGGGTCCCGGATCTCGGACACCAGGCGCGGTCGCATCTCCGAGCCGCCGTTGGCGATGGCCGAGGCCACCAGGGCCATCTGCATGGGATTGGCCGCGACGTTGTCCTGTCCGATGGCCGACAGCGCGACCGCCGGGAGCCGGTCGGAGAAGTACGACGCCTCGGGGAATACGCCTTCCTGGAACGGGATGTCGAACGGGACGTCCCCGCTGGAGGCATCCGGTGCGAACCCGAAGGCGTGTGCCTGTTCGGCGAGCTTGGCCCCGCCGAGCCGCAATCCGATCTCGCCGAACACGACGTTGCACGAGATCGTCAGGGCCTGAGCCAACGTGATCTGCGATGCACCCCCCAGGCAGTGCTCGCCGCCGAAGTTCTCCAGGGTGGCCGTGGTCTGCGGGAGGTCAAGGACCGGAGGATTCGGCCAGGTGCTGTCGGGTCCGAACCCGTTCTCGAGAGCGGCGGCCGCCGTCACGATCTTGAACGTCGACCCCGGTGGATACAGCTCGTCGATGGCCCGAGAGAGCAGAGGGTTGTCCGGATCGGAGGTGAGACGATCCCAGGCCGAGCGGACCTGCTTGGGATCCTGGGAGGCGAGCTCGTTCGGATCGTATGTGGGGTTGGCAACGATCGCCTTCACGTCGCCGGTGTGCGGATCGATGGCCACGACGCCTCCGGGCTGGTCTCCCAGAGCCTGAGATGCGACCCGCTGGATCTCCGGATCGATGGTCGTCACCACCGTGGCCCCCCGCTTCGGCCTCCCCAGGATCTGGTCGACGAGGGTCTGAGGGATCAGTTCGGCTGCATCGCCGGACAGATAGGTGTTGTAGGCCTCCTCCAGCTCGCTCCGTCCGAAGATGATCGAGTAGTACCCGGTGATGCCGGCGAACAGGGCGCCCTGCGGATAGTGCCGCTGGTACTTCAGCTGCCCCCGGCTCCTCCGGCTCAGCGCCAGCTGGGTCCTGGCATCGGCCGCCAGGATCTTTCCCCTGTCGACCCGGTACTCGGCGATCAGCTGCCGGGTGGCGTTGGCCGGGTTGTCGGCCAGCCGTTCGGACGCGACCACCTGGATGTAGGTGACCTGCGCGAGGAGAAGGACGAAGAGCGCGAGCATGGCCCCACCCAGCCGCCTGATGAACCTGTCCATTACCGACCCCCGGCGCGGGGAAGCGCCGACCCCGACGACACCCGGATCAGTAGCGCGAGCAGGACGAAGTTCGACACCAGGCTGCTCCCGCCGTAGGAGACGAACGGCAGCGTCACCCCGGTGAGGGGGATCACCCGGGTGACCCCGGCGATGATGACGAAGGCCTGGAGGCCGATGCTCGCCGACAGCCCGGTGGCCAGCAGCTTGCCGAATCCGTCAGGGCACTGGAGTGCGGCTTTCAGGCCCTTGCCCACGAGAACCACGTACAGCAGGAGCACCGCGGCCGTTCCCAGCAGGCCGAGCTCCTCGCCGATCGCGGCGAAGATGAAGTCGGTGGAGGCGTAGGGGATGAGGGTGGGCGATCCCCTGCCCAAGCCCGCTCCCACCAACCCGCCGGTGGCCATCCCGAACTGGGCCTGGGCGAGCTGTCCGTACCCGAACTCGAAGACTTTCTTGGGGTCGAGCGCGTTGAGCCAGATGTCGACTCGGGTCTGGACGTGCGCGAACGCCATGTACCCGAGCGCCGCGCCCACGGCGAACAGAACCCCCCCGATCACCAGGTAGGCGAAGCGGCCGGTGGCCACCCAAAGCATCACCACGAAGATGGCGAAATACAGCAGGGAGGCGCCGAGGTCCTTCTCCACGAACAAGACGACGAGCGACATGCCCCACGCCACCAGGACCGGACCCAGGTGCTTGGCCGGCGGCAGCCGGAGCGGACCGATCCCGGCCGTGGCGATGGCCAGGAGCTCGCGCTTGGCGGACAGGTACGACGCCAAGAACACCACCACCAGCACCTTGCCGATCTCCGACGGCTGGAAGTTGATGGGCCCGATCTCGACCCACAGCCTGGCGCCGTTGATGGTCTGTCCGATCCCCGGGACGATCGGCAGGAGGAGCAGGACAAGTGCGACCAGACCGATGGTGTACGTGTAGGCATCCAGCTGCCGGTGGTCCCGAACCAGTGTCACAGTGGCGCAGAAGACGGAGATGCCGACGACGATCCAGGTGGCTTGCTCGGCCGCAAGGCCACCGGAAAGCCGGAAGATCATGGCGAACCCAACGCCCACCAGGACCGCTGCCGTGGGGAACAGCGCGGGATCGGCCAAGGGGGCGAACCGGCGGATCACCAGATGCGCCCCGACGTACGCCACGGCGAAGATCGATCCGTACAACGCGAGGTTGACCGGTACGTGGCCGCGCCTCCCCATCCCGGCGAGGGCATAGGCCCCCACCGA
>JBKPDU010000105.1:0-18545 GCA_046728055.1 Actinomycetota bacterium
CTCGTGCGGCCTACCCGGGAGCTCGGGCGGGCCACCCTCGAACGCTCCCTGCTTGGCCTTGCTCCGGGTGGGGCTTGCCGAGCCGGACCGGTCACCCGGCCCGCTGGTGAGCTCTTACCTCACCGTTTCACCCTTACCCCCGCGTGGGGGCGGTCTGCTCTCTGTTGCGCTTTCCGCGGGTCGCCCCGCCTGGGCGTTACCCAGCACCCTGCCCTTCGGAGTCCGGACTTTCCTCGAGCTCTCACCCGCGGCCGCCCGGCCGACTCCCCACGACTGAGTATAGGACCGACTCCCACGCGGGCGCTGACGTTCGAGTTCCCCCTCGGAGACGGTCTTCATTCACGCTCCTCCCACAACCGTGCCGCCCTCTCCGGCGCCGACCAGCCGGCGCCCTCCCCCGTCAGCCATTCATCGACACCCCGGTTCGCCATGCGGTCCGGTTCCCTGTTCTCTTCCCTGAGAACGTGCTCAAAGCCGATCGTCGCGAAGCCCCTCGCCGCCGCCCGAACCTCTGTGTGGAGACGTTGGAGGGTTGGGTTCTTCACCCGGAACCGTCCAGACAGCTGTTCGATCAGCAACTTGCTGTCCGAACGGAGCAGCACATCGGTGGCGCCAAGCTCCCGGGCCCGCTTGAGGCCCTCGAGGACCGCCGTGTACTCGGCGACGTTGTTGGTGGCGATGCCGATGCCTCGCGCGATGCGGTCCACCACCCGTCCCCGTGGCGTGGTGATCACCACCCCGATACCGGCCGGGCCGGGGTTGCCCCGTGCAGCCCCGTCGCAGGAGACGATCAGGCGAAGACGACGATCCGGCGGCAGTACTCACACCTCTTCACGCCCTCGGTGCGCTTCAGGCGGTCGAGCTCCATCGCGGAGAGCTTCTCGTGGCATGCCTGACACACACCGTCGACCAACGCCGCCACGGCTACTCCTCGCTTCTGCTGCCGAAGATCCTCGTACAGCTCGAGCAGGTCGTCGTCGAACTCTGGCACCAGCTTCTGCCGGGCGGCTCGGTCCTCGGCAAGCTCCGACCCGATCGATTCGAACTCCCGGACGGCCTCGCCCCCCACCGCCTCGAGCCTGGCCCTTGCCTGCTGGACGGAGGCGGTGGCTTCCCCCGCCCGGGATTCGAGGTCGTCCCTGCGGACCATCTGCTCCAGGAGGTCGTCCTCCGACCTTGACCGGCGCTCCTTCAGCGAGGTGATCTCGTGCTGGAGTGCCTCCATCTCCTTGACGTTGGCGATGCTGCCGTCGTACAGCCGCTTCTCGTCGACCTCGGCCTTCCGCGTCATCGAATCGATCTCTCGCTCCAGGCGCTGCTGCTCGCGAACCACGGCATCCACGCCGAGCCGCAGCTCCCCCAGGCGGGCCTCCTCGTCCTCCATCGCGGCTCGGGCGTCCGCCATCTCCTTACCTTCCTCGAGCTGGCGCTTCCGGGACTCCAACCGGTCGATCGCGCTGTCGAGCTCCTGGAGCTCCAGCAACCGATCCAGGCCGCGCATGCAACGAAGCGTAGCCCAGGACCGTGAGAACGAGCCCGGCGCCTCGGATTGGGACGGCTCAGGTCAGGGTGAGCTGCTCGGTTTGGGGGAAGTCGGGCGCCACCCGACGAGCCTCGTGCGGCGTCGCCCGGCCGATCCCGAACCGTTGGGCCAGGTCCTGCACCCGGTCACCCACCTCCTTCTGATAGGACGTGGGCGCGTACGCGCCCGTCCCGTACAGCTCCCGATATCGAGGCACGAGCTCGGGATGTCGTTCCGCCAGCCAGCCCATGAACCACTCTCGGGACCCACCCTTTCGCAGATGCAGCACGATGGGCACGATATGGGTTGCGCCGGCATCGGCGATGGCGCGAACCGTGTCGCGGATGGCTTCGTCGGTGTCGGATAGGAATGGGACGATCGGCGCCATCAGCACCCCGCACGGAACCCCGGCGTCGTTCAGGGCCCGGACGGCTTCGAGCCGTCGCAGGGGGCTGGGCGTCCCTGGCTCGAGCAGCCGCCACAGCTCCGGGTCGACCGAGCCGACCGAGAAGTTGGTGGCGACCTCTGTGACGGCCGCCGATTCGACCAGCAGGTCCAGGTCGCGAAGGATCAGTGTCCCCTTGGTCAGGATGGAGAACGGGTTGGCAAAGTCGCGGAGGCCCTCGATGATCCCCCGCATCAGCCGGTATCGCCCCTCACCCCGCTGGTAGGTGTCGACGTTGGTCCCCATGGCGATGTGTTCGCCCGACCACCTCGGCTGGGCCAGCTCCTTCCGAAGGAGCTCGGGTGCGTTCACCTTGACCACGATCCTGGTGTCGAAGTCACGACCGTAATCAAGGTCGAGGTAGGTGTGGGTCTTGCGAGCAAAGCAGTTGTGGCTCACGACGCCGTTCGCGACGAAGTCGCCCGTCCCGGTCGTGATGTCGAACATCGGAAGGTCGATCCCGAGCCGCTCGATCGAGGCGACGCCGAGCGGAGCGCTGCTCTTGAGCGCCTTCCCCGAGATATCTCGCTTCCGGGTGATCGCCGGATCGACTGCGTGAAAGAACCGCAGGACTTCACGAAGACCACCCCGAAGCCGAACGACCGTCAGCCCGTTCGACCGGGACGTTGCTTCGATTGTGGACGCGAACCCGAGTCGGCTCAATGCCGACAAGATCTGCGCGACGATCACGGGGTCGGTGTTGGATATCCGAAGGCTCCCGCTGTAGCTGCCTTCGGCGTCGAAGATGCCCGCGAGGAATCCCTTCGACCACTCCAGCGTGGGCTCAGTGGGCCACCCGATGAGCTCGCCGATCGCGGTCACCTTGGCGAGCGTCGACGTGCGAATGCCGTGCACGGGCCTGGAGCCGCCGACGGCCTCCTGGAACAGGAACTCCTTGGTGGGGATGCCACGATCGAGCAGATAGTCACGGGTCCGTCGAAGCGCCTCGATGTCGACGAGCGCGAGCCTGAAGCGGTGGACGTTCGCGTGAACGCGTCCCGCTCGAGCATACGCATACGAGTTCAGATGCCCGTCGCCGCGGATCATCCCGCACAGGTACCCGTCCCGATAGTCCGGGCCCTTGTCTGGCCCGCGCGCGAACTGCCCGGTGCCGATCAGTTTGTTGTTCCGTGTCAGATGAGGTCGTCGATCAGCGCCCTGTTCCGTTCCGATGACATGCTTCCACCCTCGGTCGCTGAGAAGTCGATGGTCACCGCTGGTGATGAGCTCGGTTCCGTCCTCCAACCTGATGCGATACGCCTGCTTCACGGTGGACCAGTGCGCCTTGACACCGGTCTTGACGTACCAGCGGTAGTTGCCGCTTCGGACGGTTCCGTAGACCTCGTCGCCGGGACGAACGTCGGCGAGAGGCTTGAGGCGGCCGTCCCCCATCAGGATCGGCGTGTCGCCGTCCAGGCAGTAGGCACAGGCGTGGCTGCATCCCCGATAGGGGTTGATGGTGAACCGGAAGGGCATGCGCGACGCCTCGGGGACTCGGTTGATGATCGACCGCGCGTGGACCTCGTAGAAGGTGATGCCGCGGAACCCCGGCGTGTCGAACGTCCGGACCACGGCGCCCTGCTCGAACAGGGGGGTGGTCAGTCGGTCGTCCGCCGGCCGGACATCGAGCCTCAGGTTGTCCCATCGCATGGGACCTTCGAGGATAGATCACTCCTAGGCCGAAACACAAGCGAGTAATTCCAGCCCTGAAAGCCGACCCCGGCAGGCCGCACCGAAGGCCCGCAACGATAAACTCGTTCAGCCCGTCTCATCTTCGAGCGACCCATGCCGAATCCCTCCGACGCAAAGATGCGCGTGATCCGTACGATCGTGGCGGCGGCCCTGATCTTGGCCGCGATCGGCGGGATCCGGGCAGTGGCCAGGGACTCGGGAACCAGGCCGAGCGTCCTTGCCTACCGAGGTCTCGGAACCTGGGTGGACATCTACGACGATGCGCTGTGGAACGACCCCGCGGCGGCGGTCCAGGCGATGAGGGCGAACGGGATCCGGACGATCTACCTCCAGAGCTCGAATTTCTCCCACGCCGACATCGTGTTTCCCGTCGAGTTCGGCGAGTTCATCGACGCTGCGCATGCGGCCCGCATGCGGGTGGTGGCCTGGTACCTTCCCTCACTCGCGCACCTGAACGTCGACCTCCGGAAGTCCTTGGCGGCGATCCAGTATCGCTCGACATCTGGGAGCGGGGTCGACTCGTTCGCCCTCGACATCGAGTCCCGAGTGGTGACCGACCCGACCGTCCGAACGACCAGGCTCCTCGATCTGTCCCAGCGGATCCGCGAAGCCGTCGGTCCGGGCTATCCGCTCGGCGCGATCACCCCGAATGCGGTGGGCCTTGCCAAGGCGAGCACTTTCTGGCCCGACTTCCCGTACGCGTCGCTGACGCAGTATTACAACGTGTTCATGCCCATGTGCTACTCGGGGGCCGTCGCGGAGGGAGGCAGGGCCGTCCACGACTACGCGGCGAGCTGCGCCGCACTGGTTCGCGCGGGGACCGGGGCTCCCACGGTCCGGATCCACGAGATCGGTGGGGTCGCGGACAACTACGACGCGGCGGAGATCGAGGGGTTCGTGCATGCCGTCAGGGAGTACGGGCTGATGGGCGGCAGCCTGTACGACTTCATGACTACGGACGATCCTGAGGCCTGGAGCCTTCTCAGAACCATTCCGGTCAACCCACGAGGGTCGCCCCCCCTTCCGCTTCCGATCGGCTCATTGAACTCGCTGGGCAACATCCCCCGCGGCGATCGAACGCATCCGAAAGACGTCGTCTACCTCGCCACCGGCGGACCTGGGGCCTACAACGTCACGTACCAGGGGTTCGACCTCGGATCCGGGGAGGTCACGTTGTGGGTGAATTGGCAGCCGGTCAAGACCATCCGAACCGGCCCCGCTGGTTCGTGGACCCGGACCCGGACGATCACGATCGCCGACGGGCTCATGCCGGACAGCGGCTCGATCTATGTCGGCTTCACTGCCGCCGGCGATTACCCGAGTTGGAGCACCTGGGGGGTCCGGAGCGTCACCCTGTCGCCATCGACAGCGTGAGGCTCTTCCTCCAACCCGGGCGCACCCAACTCGCAAAGTCGGCGCTTTGGGAGTGGGCGCTGGTGGGCTCGAACCACCGTCCTCTGCCTTGTAAGGGCAGCGCTCTACCGCTGAGCTAAGCGCCCGAGAGCCACGCCCGCTCCACCGTCTTGCCGCGGACGTGGCCACAGGCCCGGCACACCACCTGACCCAGCATCACCGAGAGCCTGCTGGCACCGCAGGCCTCGCATCGATCCAGCTGGACGGCCCAATCCGGCCGGTCCTCCTGGCAGCTCGGGCACACCAGCACCTGCTGTTCCCGAACGGCGGCGCGGACCCACTGTCGCTCCCGCTTGTCGGGATCGAACGTGGGTCGCCCGCACAGGAAGCACCTGGGTCGGGACGGAACGTCCACCATCCGGCTCGGGTCCGTCGAGCTCACGATCACAAGGATAGCCAGCAGGAGGTGACCCAGCCGCGAGCTCCATAGGATGTGGGAATCGCCGACGAACACGAGGAGGTGCGTGATGGAGACAGACGGACACGGCACTGCACGCGTGGTGAGAGCCATCGAGGCGGCAGGCGATGTGACGCTCGATCGTGCGCTGGTCGGAATGGTGAGCGGGCGCGACGTCCACCTCACCATGGCCGGTGCCGGGCCGGTCATCGCGTCCGGCCAAGTGGCCATCAACCAGGGCGGGTGCGGTCCGCTGATGACCGGTGGCGACGTCTCGATCCATCAGGGAGGCTCCGGGCCCATCATCGCCAAGGGGGACGTGTCCATCGAGCAGGGCGGCTGTCAGAGCGTCATCGCCGCGGGCGGCGCCACGCTCGGCCGCCAATCCTTCGTGGGCATGGTCCTGTCGCCTCGGATCGACGTGCAAGACGGCGCCAAGGTGCTCATGACCGTCCCGCAAGCCGCCGCGTTCGGCGCGGTTGCCGGGGTCGTGTTCGCCCTGCTGTTCAGGGCTCGGAGGCGCTGAGTAGCGGCGCCCCGCCAGGGCCGTTCGGGTCGGTCGTCACAGGCCGGCTTCCTCGGGGAAGCGCTCCACGGGCCATGCGGCGCGCCGTCCCCGATGCCTCCCTGGCTCGGATCTCGCCCTCCAGGTCGCGACGGCGGCCGCCCCCAGGCCGAACGCCGCCGCGAGGAAGAACGTCGCGCCGCTCACGAAGGGAATGAGACCGACGACCCGGAGGGCGCCCCACCCAGCGAGGAACGCCACGAACTGGCGCTCGGGATTCGTCCACACCAGCCGGCCGAGCGCGTATCCGGCGAACCCGTACCCGGCGAACGCTGCCAGAGCGATCGCAAGGGCGATCGCCAGTCCCAGCGGCAGGGCCACGAGCGAGGCCAAGGCCACCACGACCAGGATGGGGATCCCCACGGTCAGCCCGGCACCCCAGGCCACCGTGAACCACGGGGCGGCACGAGCGGCGTCGAACACTGCTTCGACCGCTCTCGGCGTCAGGAACACGACGGCCAGGCCGAGAAGGAGCGTCGACACCGTTACGGCGAGCCACGTGCCGAACCGCCCGAACAGCGAGAGGGGCGCCCGCCACGTGAATGCGCCGTGCTCTCGGATCCGGCCGTCGACCACCGCACCCTCGGAGACCACGACCTCTCCCCGCGCGGTGACGTCGCCGCGCACATGGGCGCCCGGTCCGAGCCTCACCGAGCCATCGATCGCGATCACGCTGCCGCTGACCTGGCCGTGAACGGCGATCCCCCCGTCGAGCACGACGACGTCGCCGAGGGCCACCCCATCGATCCTGGCGCTCCCGTGCAGGACGACGACCTCGTCAACCTCCCGACCCCGGACCACATCCACCGTCCCGGACAGGACGATCTGGTCCTCGGCTTCCCGGGTTTGGGCGGTTGCGCCCAGGGTCGCCGGACCGATCGCAAGGACCAGCACGACCAGCGTGAACGATGCGCGGGCCGGTGCCACGTCGAGCATCCTATCGGCGGACCCGAATGTCGCTCGTCCGACACGACCGAACGGCCCACGAGAGCATGTCGCCGCATCGCCGTAGGCTTGCTCGGTGAGCGTCGATCTGCCATCGACGGAGGGGCGCGCGCTCTCGGCATCGGGGAAGCGCTTCGCCATCGCCACTCCGCACTGGGCCGCGACGAGAGCCGGGGTCGCGGCGTTCGACGCCGGCGGGAACGCCGTGGACGCGGCCCTCGCGGCAGCCGTCACGCTGGCCGTGGTCTACCCGCACATGTGTGGTGTGGGCGGCGATCTGTTCGCCCTGGTCCAGGCGGTGAACGGCCAGACCATCGCGCTGAACGCGAGCGGCGCCGCTCCCCTTGCCATCGACGTTGAAGCCATCCGGGCCAAGCACGAGGCGATGCCCGAGTACGGCCCGCTCACGATCACGGTACCGGGCGCCGTCTCGGGTTGGGCGGCCCTGGCCGAGCTCGGCGCCGACTTGCCGCTCCAGCGCGCGTTCGGGCCCGCCGTCGAATACGCTCGAGACGGTATCCCGGTGGCGCGATCGCTCGCGTCGAGCCTGGCTTGGGAGCCCGAGCGACTGTTCGTAGACCCGGGGATGCGGTCGGTGTTCACCCGCAACGACGCGCCCTTGACCGAGGGCGACCCGCTCGTGCAGCCGAACCTGGCGAGGACGCTGGAAGCCATCGCGGTCCAGGGTCGGTCCGCACTCTATGGCGGGGAGGTCGGCAAACGGCTCGTGGCCGGGCTTCGCGCCGCGGGTTCGCCCATGGACCTCGAGGACCTGACCGCGTGCCGGCCCGAACTCGACTCACCCATCGCCGCCCCCTACCGGGACCTCCACGTCTCGGTGGTCCCCCCGAACTCGCAGGGCTTCGCGCTCCTGGAGATCCTGCTCGCCGTGGAACGCCTCGAGATCGATCCCGATCCACTCGGCGCGGATGCCGCCCTGCTCGCCGAGGTGTTCGCCGCCGCGTCCGAGGACCGGGACCGACACAACGCCGATCCTCGGCACACCAGGGTTCCCGTGGGCACGCTCCTCGACGAGGGTCACATCGCGGCGCTGTGCGATCAGGTGCGAGCCGGCCGGGTCGGCGTGGGGGGCGGAAACGCCGGCGACACGATCGCCCTCGCAACGGCCGATGGAGACGGACGTGCGGTCTCGCTGATCCAGAGCCTGTCGAGCGGGTTCGGCTCGGGGATCCTCGAGCCCTCGACCGGGATCCTCTGCCACAACCGGGGGCAGGGATTCTCGCTCGACCCCGATTCGCCGAACGTCCTGGCAGGTGGGAAGCGCCCCGCGCACACCCTGATGCCGGTCATGGCCCACCGCGACGGTCGCCTCGCCGCGGTGACCGGATCCATGGGTGGCGGGGGCCAGCCCCAGATCAACTTCCAGGACCTGATCCGAGCCTTCGACCTGGGCTTGGATCCTGGCGCGGCCGTCTCGGCTCCCCGATGGTTGATGGGTGGGATGGACCTCCATCCGGGGCGGTTCGTCGAGCTCGAGGCCGGCGTTCCGGTCTGGGTTCGAGAGGCCTTCCAGCGGTCCGACTTCGCCCTTAGGCCCCTCGGTGAGTTGGACGACGGCGTGGGGCACGCGCAGCTGGTCCGGGTGGCCGATGACGGCACGTTCATCGCGGCGACCGATCCGCGGGCCGATGGCGAGGCGGCGGCGAGGTGAACGGCTACAGTCTTGCCGTTCCCGCCCCCATCGGAGCGCGATGACCGACAGCTGGGAAGGTGACCTGGACCGCCTGGGCGTGCTCCTCCACGACCTTCAGACGCCACTCGCCGCGATCCTCGGGCTGGCCATCACCCTGGAGCGCGAGGACGTCGCCCTGAAGCCAGACGAGGCGAAGGACCTGGTGTCGAGGATCGCCGACAACGCCCGCCGCCTCGATCGCATGGTCGCCGACCTTCTGGATCTGAACCGGATGGCGCGCGGAGTCGTCGAGCTCACCTTCGTTCCGTCAGATATCGCGGAGCTCGCGGCTCGGGTCGTGGAGGAGACCGACGTGATCGAGGATCGGACGGTCATCGTCGAGGGAGAGAGTGTCACCGCGAACGTCGACCCGGCGAGGGTGGAGCGGATCGTGGAGAACCTGCTCTCGAACTCGGTTCGCCAGACGTCTCCTGAGGGTCGGATCTGGCTGTGCGTTCGGGAACAGGACGGCGGCGCGCTGATCGTGGTGGAGGATGAGGGTCCCGAGGTGCCGTCGGCGGTTCGAGAGACCATGTTCCAGCCGTTCGGAGGGCGTCGGGATCGGGACGAGTTCGTTCCGACAAGCGGGATCGGCCTGGCGCTCGCGGCGGGGATCGCCGAGCTGCACGGTGGCCGGGCGTGGGTCGAGGATCGCGATGGCGGCGGCGCGTCCTTCCGAGTGTGGCTTCCGGACGCACGACCCGTCCGGGGTCGCTAGCCCACCGCCGCTTCCTCGGGCTCGAGCGACTCCGAGGCGAGCCAGGAGTAGGCCTCCTCCTCCTGGGCGAAGTGCAGGCGGAGAATCGCGTGCAGCCCGTAGAGCACGCGACGAAGGTCGACCAGGTCCTCGGCCGCCGGCCCCTCGGGAGGGACGTCGTCCACCAGGTGGACGAACACGCGAGACAGGTGATCGATCTCCAGGTGGGCCCGGGCCATGGTCCCCATGGGGTCTTCGCCCCCCATCAGCTTGGAGACCACGGGGTACACGGCGGCCTCCTCCTCCTCCTCGTGCTGGGGGAGGCGCTCGGTCAGGAACCACCGAATCTGTTGGAGCTCGTCGCGGGCCTCGGCCGGCGAGTAGGACTCCAGCCGGTCGGCCACTGTGCGGATCCGGGCCAGCCATGGAACGAACTCGCGGTGCTCGTCCCGGAATCGGTCGCCGACGTTCGAGCCCAGCCCGGCGCGCTGTCGGGCGGCTCGGCCGCCCGACAGCGCCCGCAGGGCGTTCAGGATGACGGCCACGTCGATCGCCTCCTGGAACAGCGCCCCGCCAACCACCGGCAGCAGGCCGACCGCGCCGAGGAGCATTCCACCGAACGAGAGGCCCATCCCGATCAGCACGCTCTGGACCGCGATCCCTCGTGACCGCTTGGCAACCCGGATGGCCTCGGCCAGGCGGTCGAGCCGGTCGACCACCAGAACCACGTCGGCCGCTTCCGAGGATGCCGTGGCCCCGCGAGCCCCCATGGCCACGCCGACGTCGGCGGCCGCGAGGGCCGGCGCGTCGTTCACGCCGTCGCCGACCATGACGGTGACGCCGCCATCGCCCTCCGCCTTCACCGCATCGACCTTGTCCGTGGGATCCCGTTCGGACAGGATCCGATCGACGCCGATCGAGATGCCGACCGACTCCGCCACGTCGGGGTGGTCGCCGGTCACCATCACCACGCGCTTGATCCCGGCCCGGCGAAGGGTGCGGATGACGCGCGGCGTATCGGGCCGGATGGGATCATCGAGGATGAGCCCTCCGGCGACCTCCCCGTCGACGGCCACGAACACGGCCGAGGAGCCCTCCATGGCCGATCGGCGGCGGATGTCGCGGGCTCGGGGGGGCAGTCCGCGGCCGCCCGACACCCACGACGCCTTGCCCAGTGACACCCGCCTCCCATCGACCGTGCCCTCGATGCCCGACCCCGGCTCCTCACTAACCGCGACGGGGAACGAGAGGGCGAGCCCCCGCTGCCGCGCCGCCCGAACGATGGCCGCCCCCAGGACATGGGGCGAGACCTGGTCGAGCGAGGCGGCCAGTCGCAGCAGCTCCTCGGGGTCGATGCCGTCGAACACCTCCACGTCGGCGATCTCCGGAACGCCGGACGTCAGCGTGCCGGTCTTGTCGAACAGCAGCACGGAACCCCGGGCCAGCGTCTCCAGCGCCCCTCCGCCCTTCACGATGATGCCGCGGCGGGCGGCGCGCGAGATCCCGGCCACGATGGCGATGGGAACCGCAAGGATCAGGGGGCAGGGCGTGGCCACCACGAGCACGGCCAGGGCTCGGATGGGATCGCCGGTCAGGACCCATGCCCCGGCCGCGATGACCAGGGTCACCGGAACGAACACGAGCGCGTAGCGGTCGGCCAGCCGGACGAAGGGCGCCTTCTGCTTCTCGGCCTCCTCGATCAGCCGGACGATCCCGGCGTAGGTGCTCTCCTCGGCGGTGGCCGTGGCCCGAAGGGCGAGCGACGCGCCGGCGTTCACCGCGCCGCTTCGCAGCGCCTCACCGTTGCTCCGCTCGACCGGTCGAGACTCCCCGGTGAGGGCCGACTCGTCGAGCACGCAGTGCTCCGAGACCAGGAAGCCGTCGACGGGGACGACCTCGCCGTGCTTGACCAACAGCACGTCCGCCGGTTGAACCTCGTCGACGGGGATCGACTCCAGTACTTCCCCGGCATATCGATGAACCGTGCGCGGCGCGCGTTCCAAGAGCGAGGAGAGCTCGCGGTGCGCGCGGGCGTCGGCGAACGCCTCGAGGGACCGACCGGTCGACAACATCAGCGCGATGACCGCGCCGGCCAGGTACTCGCCCAGCGCCAGGGCCCCGGCCATGGCCAGGAGGGCGATGACGTCCACCCCCGTGTCCCGGTGCAGCAGGTCGATGGCCACCGAGGTGGCCAGGGGCAGGATGCCCACGATCGTCGTCGCTGCCCACACCATGTTGGCCGCCTCGTGCGCACCTACAACCCACCACACGCCGCCCAGGGCCAACCCGACCACGGCGAGGGCCAGAAAAGCCCGGCTCGTGTTGCGCCTGCCGATCGCGCTCATGGTTCCCCCGCGGGGGTCGCCCGCTTCAATTCTCCCTTCAGGTGCCGAGTGAGCGGGACGTCGCGCATGGCCATCTCGAGCTCGTAACGAAGGACGTCGCTCTCGAGTTCGAATCGGCGCCGGAGCTCGGTGACCGGAGAGCCCGTTCCCGTGACGGCCACGGTCGTGGAGGCCACCTCGATCGCGTTCGGCGAGACCCACCCCTCCGCCACCTCCACGATACCCAAGGGGTGCGCGAGCACCAGCTCGACCCGCCCGGCGCCGGCCGGGCGAACGAAACCTCGCTCGAGGTGGAGCGGTTCACCCTCGTCGGACCAGCTCCGTTGGGCGTACACGAGGAACGGCTCGCCCACGTGCTCGAAGGACATCTCCTCGGCGTAGCGGAAGGGGCCGGAAGAGGGCCAGTACCCTTCTCCCCCGCCCGCCCACGTCCCCAGGAGGAACGCGAGGGACTCCAGGTCGGAATGCGGCACCGGTGCAACCATCGCGGCGACGGTACCACGGGGGGGCGTGGGCCCCGCCGTGCGGGGACCACGCCCCCCGAGCTCAGCCCTCGACCGGTTTGAGCTGCGAGATCGCCTGGTCGGGGGTGACGTCCATGCCGTGGACCTCCTGGCCGTGCTTCTGGATCAAGGGAACCAGCTCCTCCTGCGTCCCCTTGGCGTGCCATCCGCACTCGCACGTGACCTCGTACTGCATGCGGCCACCTCCTTCGGCGTCCGATACTAGGCGGCGCCCGTTGGCCGAAGGTTGGAGCGCGCTTGGAGCCGAACGTCTCGCTTCGGATCTACCTCGCCGGCTCGATCTGCGCCGTCCGCGGCTCGGCGCTGATGCCGCAATCCAGGCTTCCCGGACGGCAGGGTCGCCTGGCCTTCGCCATGCTGGCCGCGGATCGGGGCCGGGCGCTGTCGCCGGACGAGCTCGCCGAGCAGCTGTGGGGTGAGCGACCGCCCCGAGCCTGGGACACCGCCCTTCGGGCCATCATGAGCAAGCTCCGTTCGGCGCTCGGCGACGTCGGTCTGTCCGCGGACACCATCGCCCACGCCTTGGGGTGCTACCAGCTCGTGCTCCCGCCGGGGTCATGGGTCGACCTCGAGGCCGCCGACGACGCCGTTCATCGGGCCGAGGCGGCGCTGCGAGCCGGCCGCCCCGACGAGGCGAACGGATGGACCCTGGTGGCGAACGCCATCTCCCGTCGAGCGTTCCTGATTGGCGAGGAGGGCACGTGGGCCGCGAGGCGCCGGGCCATGCTCCGCGACGTCCGGGTCCGGGCGCTCGAGTGCCGCTCGGCAGTGTGCTTGACGAAGGAGCTGTTCCCCCTTGCCGCCCGCGACGCCGAGCTCGTCGTGGAGATCGAGCCGTTCCGCGAGACGGCCTATCGCCTTCTGATGCGGGCCCACGCCGGAGCCGGCAACCCGGCCGAGGCCCTTCGCGTCTACGAGCGATGCCGCAGCGTGATGCAGGAACAGCTCGGAGTGAGCCCGTCGCCGGAGACAGAGGCGCTGTACCTCGGCATCCTTCGGGCGGGGTGAACCGTTCGGGCCGGGTGAGGCGTCACCGGTGGTAGCGTGGGCCGCATGCCAACAGTCGCCCGCCTGAATGTCACGCCGGTCAAGTCCACGGCGCTGCACAACCCCGAGCGCATCATGCTCGAGCGTCAGGGTGCGGTGGGCAACCGCGAGTTCTTCTTCGTCGGCGAGGACGGACGACGGTTCTCGGGCGGGAGGAAGTCGCCGCTCATCCCCATCCGTGCCGAGTACGACTCGGGACGAGACCAACTCTCCCTGCGGATGCCCGACGGCACCGTCGTCACCGGATCCGTCGAACCGAACGGCGAGTCCATCACCGTCGATTTCTACGGGCGCGCAGTTCGGGCGCATGTCATCGAGGGCGACTGGGAGGAGGCGTTGAGCCGATATGCCGGGCACGTCGTTCGCCTGGCCCGCGTGGATCGGCCGGGCGACGCCGTCGACGTCAAGCCCGTGACGCTCGTGTCGCTCGCATCGGTCGAGGAGCTCAGCCGCCGGGGCGGACGGGACCGGCCGGTCGACGCCCGCCGGTTCCGCATGTTGGTCGAGATCGACGGATGCGCGCCGCACGAGGAGGACACATGGGCGGGACGCCGGGTCCGCATCGGTGGGGCCGAGGTCCGGGTGGGCGAGCCCGTCCCCCGGTGCGTGATCACCACGCTCGATCCCGAGACCGGTGTGCGGGACTTCCCCACCCTGGCCGTGATCCGGAGCTATCGCGGGGTCTCGAAGGACAGGGAACTCGAGTTCGGAGTGTACGGGGACGTCGTGCGGGTCGGGACGATCGCGGTCGGCGACCCCGTCGCGCCGCTCGACTGAACTCGGGGCGCCTGCGGCACCCCCCGGCTAGAACCCCTCGCCGTACTCCTCATCGGTCACGGGATCGCCCCACTCGGGCGCGCCGCCGCCGTTCACCGCCACATGCACGACGGGGCTGTCGGGGGCTCCCCCGTGGAAGTGCCACTCCCCGGCCGGGACGAGGACGATGTCCCCCGGTTCCAGCGCGTGCCCGGATCCGCCCCGGGATCGCACCCGGCCACGGCCGGTCAACCCGTACAGGAACTGCGCTCCCGGGTGCGCGTGCCAGTGCGTCCGAGCGCCGGGAGAGAAGTGGACGATGCCCACGTTCGTGCCATCGGCCGCGGCTGGCCCGGATCGTAGCCACACGTCTCCGGAGAAACGGCCCGGGTCGCCCTTCTCGAACACGGCCCCCCACCCACTCGCCGCCTCCATCCTGGTCCTCCCCCTGGTCGGTCCCGCGACGGCAACCATCCTCAACCATCGAGGTGGCCGCGTCGTGGTCCCGATCATCGTTCTTGGCTCTGCATCAGCGCCAGTCCGAACATGAACAGGGGCAAGCCCAGGAAGGACAGGAGCACGGACATGATCAGCATCCAACCGGTCACGGCGATCCCGAACCCCATACCGACAAGGACCACCCGCCACAGGATGTCGCTCTGGACGGCCGCAGGCTCGGGTCGCGGCCCGCCATCCTGAACCAGGCGTCCCACGTCCATCCCGGGCGACGGCGCGACCGTGCGGAGCTCTCGGGCTGTCAGTGCCATGGTGGCCTCCTTCGTCTCGTCGATAGGAAGACGAAGGAGTGGCCGGCCCTGTGACACCACCCAAACAGGAACTGTCACAGACGAGCCCGCCGTCTCGTCTCCAGGGCAGAATGGGTGCTCGCGAGATCCGGGAGCCTTCGGTGGGAGACGCGTTTCAGGAGCTTCGGCCCTACCTGTTCGCCATCGCCTACCGGATGGTGAGCAGCGTGAGCGACGCCGAGGACATCGTGCAGGAGGCGTTCCTCCGTTTCCACCGCGCGACCAGCGAGGGCGAGGTCGTCGAGTCGCCGAAGGCCTACCTGTCCGCCGTCACGACCCGGCTCGCGATCGATCACCTCCGCTCGGCGCGCGTGCGCCGCGAGAGATACGTCGGGCAGTGGTTGCCGGAGCCGCTGCTCACCGACGAGGGCTCTGACCTCGCACAACACGCCGAGACCGCCGACTCCTTGTCCCTCGCCTTCCTGGTCCTGCTCGAGAGCCTTTCGCCCGTCGAGCGGGCGGTCTTCCTCCTTCGCGAGGTGTTCGGCTATGGCTACGACGAGATCGCGCGCGTCGTCGGCAAGTCCGAGGACAACTGCCGCCAGATCGCCGTCCGCGCCCGACGGAAGGTCGATGCGAGGAAGCCCCGGTTCGAGGCCTCTCGTCAGCGGAAGGAGGAGCTCGCCCGCCGGTTCTTCGCCGCCGCCGTGGAGGGCGACGCGGACGGACTGCTCGGCCTACTCGCCGCCGATGTCGTCGCCTACGGTGACGGCGGCGGCAAGGCGCCCGCGTTCCCGCGGCCCGTGTTCGGCCGAGACCGGGTGGCCAGGCTCTTCGGCGGATTCCGAAATCGGGCGGATCAATTCCGGGTGACGACCTTTCGACCGGCGGCGATCAACGGACAACCGGGCGCGGTGTTCCTCGATCAGGAGGGCCTGCCGGTCGTGGTCGTCTCCCTGGACATCGCCGACGATCAGGTGCAGGCGATCCGCGCGGTCAGCAACCCCGACAAGCTGCGCCACCTCCAGCACGCCTCTCCTGAAACGGGCTGATCGGCTCTCGGTCGAGGCGGTCCTGCTGCGATGACGCGAGTCGGCCGGAGCATCGAGGTCCCGTCGGTACAATAGATGAGCAATCTTGAGTGATCCCGAGGTACCCCATGGCGAACTGTGTGACGTGCGGAGCTGAGCTGCACCCGGAACGAGCCGAGAAGTACGACTATTGCACCAAGCCCGAGTGCGTGAAGACCAACAGCAAGGGCCTGGCGATGGTCGCCGTCGGTGTCAACAAGGCGGCCGATCAGTACGCCGTCCTCGACGAGCGCACAGAACAGGAGATGGCGGCAGGCCGGTACAAGAAGCGCCCGGAAGCGCCGGCGCCTGGTCGCACTCCCCCGCGGACCCGGCCGGCCCACTCGCCGAAGCGGCCTGCCGTCCCGGCACCTCGCTCCTCCGCCGGCCCATCACGCCCGCGATGGAGCCAGGCCCAGGAGAATCTGGCCATCATCTACCGAGCCATGGGGATGAACCCCGAGGAGATCGCGAAGAAGCTCGGGGTGAGCCGGTACCTCGCCACCCAGATCCTCCTCGACGCCACGGCTCGAGGTCGGCACTAACCCGATCGAGACGGATGCGCCCAGGCGGACGGGTCCTTCGGCTCTGACGATGGTGTCTCTGGTCACGCCCCCTCGCCGGCTGGTGAAATACGCACATGCCGCGCCGTCCGGAGATCGAGCTGATCGGCAGCGTTCCCTTGTTCGACGGGCTCTCCCGCGCGCATCTTGGCCGGGTCGCCGCCCTCAGCGAGGAGACCACCTACAACGCCGGCCGGGTCGTCGTGGAGAAGGACACCCCAGGGCGAGCGTTCTACGTGATCGTCGATGGCAAGGCGAGGGTGGTGAGAGGCAAGATCGTCACCGCCCGCCGCGAGGCCGAGCTCGGGCCCGGTGACTTCTTCGGAGAACTCGCCCTCCTGGACGGCGAGCGCCGTGCGGCGACCGTGATCGCCTCGACGCAGCTCACGACGATCCGGATCGAACGAAACGCATTCCGACGCTTACTTCGCGAGGAGCCAGAGCTCGCACTCAAACTGCTCGAGGGTATGGCCAGGCGCACGCGCGCGATTCTCGACGCTCCCTCGCTGTAGGCCATCGCGTGGAAGAGTCCTTCGACCTGGTCGTGATCGGCTCCGGGCCCGCCGGTGAGAAGGGCGCCGCGCAGGCGGCCTATTTCGGCAAGCGCGTGGTCGTCGTTGAGAGCTCGCCGGTACCCGGCGGGACGCCCGCATCGACCGGTGGCATGCCGACCAAGGCCATCCGAGAGGCGGCTCTGTACCTGACCGGGTTCCGACGTCGGGAGGTCTACGGGATCGGACTCGACCTTCCGCCGGAGATCTCCCTCGACCGTATCCGAGCACGCGCCGAGGAGATCGTCCGGCTCACGATCGACACCGTCCGGGAGAACCTCGACCGGCACGGGATCGAGCTCATCCGGGGACAGGCGCGCCTGCGAGCCGACCACTCCATCCTCGTCCGGAGCGAGACGGAGCGGGTGTTGAGGGGCGAGGTGGTCCTGATCGCCACCGGATCGCGGCCGTTCCGCCCGGCAACGGTGCCGTTCGACGACCCCGACGTGGAAGACTCCGAGTCCATCCTGGAGCTCGATCGGATCCCCGGGAGTCTCGTCGTCGTGGGCGGAGGGCCGGTCGGCTGCGAGTACGCATCGATCTATGCCGCGCTCGGCGTCGACGTGGTGCTCGTCGATGCCGGCGAGCGGCTTCTGCCGTTCATGGATGCAGAGATCTCGGGGCTGCTGGCGACGGCGTTCGCCGCGGTGGGGATGCGCCTGGTCCTCGGCCGGGGGGTGGCCACGATCGCGCGGCAGGAGGGGAAGCTCGCAGTGACGCTGGCCGACGGCGAGATCCTGCGGCCCGAGAAGGTCCTGTTCGCGGCGGGCCGAGCGGGCAACACGGAGGACCTCGGACTGGATGAATCGGGGATCAAGATGGACGATCGAGGTCGGATCGTCGTCGACGATCGATACCGGACAAGCGCGGAGGGCGTCTACGCGGCTGGGGACGTCATCGGGCCACCTGCGCTTGCCTCCGTGTCGATGGAGCAGGCCCGAGTCGCGGTCTGTCTCGCGTTCGACATCCCCTTCAAGGAGACGGTCGATCCGCTTGCACCGTACGGCGTTTACTCCATTCCCGAGGTCGGGATGGCCGGGATGACCGAAGAGGCCGCCGTTGGCGGTGGCATCGACTACGAAGTGGGGCGGGGATGGTTCGCGCAGAACGCACGGGCTCGGATCGCCGGGACGACCGACGGCCTGGTGAAACTGGTGTTCCGTCGAGAGGACCGCAAGCTGCTCGGGGTACATGTAATGGGGGACATCGCCTCCGAACTGGTCCACATCGGCCAAGGCGTGATGCACGCCGACGGCACGATCGACCGGTTTATCGACACGACGTTCAACGTCCCCACGTACGCCGAGGCCTTCAAGTACGCGGCATACGATGGCCTCCAGCGCCTCGGAGGACGGCCACGCTCAGCGGTGATCGCCGACGGCCCGACTCGGTAACAGCCGGTCTCCCGAGAACGCCTCTACTCCACCGTGAACCCGGTCCGCATCCCTTCCGAGTAGTGAGCCTCCTGCTCTTCCTCGTCGTAGATGTTGCAGATCAACACGTACGAGCCCGCCGTGAGATCGTCGATGGTCAGCGTCGGCGTGTCCCCCACCGGGATGTCCTCGACCTCGTCC
>JBKPDU010000106.1:0-3111 GCA_046728055.1 Actinomycetota bacterium
GCGGCAGGCGTGACCGAACAGGTTCGATCCCCACGACTGGACCCAGTCGACGTACCTGTTGCCGTCGACGTCCGTGACGTATGCCCCGCTCCCGGTGGCGATGAACGGCGGCGTCCCGCCCACCGCGCCGAACGCCCGGACCGGGGAGTCGACGCCACCGGGGATCCGACCTCGTGCGAGCTCGAACAGTTCCTCGGACCGGGTCATGCGGCGATCGTAGGAACGGCCTCGGTCAGGCGCAGGTCAGCCGCGCGCTGGAACCAGACCCAGCTCTCGCAGGACGCCGACGGGGAGCACGTGGCAGTAGGGCTCGTGGCCCGTCCGCTCGTAGTACCGCTGGTGATAGTCCTCGGCCGGATAGAACGACACGAAATCCGCGATCTCAGTGGCGATCGGCCGGTCGAATCGCTCCCGGGCCCGGATCCTTGACTCCTCGGCCGCTGCCCGCTGTTTCGGCGTGTGGGCCAGGATGATGCTCCGGTACTGGTAGCCGATGTCCGGTCCCTGCCGATTTGCCTGCGTTGGATCGTGCATGGCCCAGAACACCTCGAGCAGCTGCTCATAGCTCACCTGATCCGGGTCGAAGGTGACCTGCACGACCTCCGCGTGGCCCGTCGTGTCGGTGCAGACCTGTTCGTAGGTGGGATTCTCCACGAACCCACCGCTGTAGCCAGAAACGACGTCGGTCACGCCGGGAACCCGCCGGAACACCCACTCCACGCCCCAGAAGCAGCCGGCGCCGAACGTCGCGGTCTGAGATGTCATGGAACCTCCTTACCTCAACGAGCCCATTGTCTCGCCATGGATGCAGAACGTTTCAGCCTCGCCCATTCATCCCGCCGCCAGCCAGTCCGCGGCTTCCTTGGCGTGGTACGTCAGGATTAGGTCCGCACCTGCTCGACGGATGGAGGTCAGGACCTCCAGGGCAGCCTTTCGGCCGTCGATCCACCCGTTCTGCGCAGCGGCCTTCACCATGGCGTACTCCCCGCTCACGTTGTACGCGGCGAGCGGGAATCGGGTCTCCTCCTTCGCCCTTCGGATCACGTCCAGGTACGGAAGCCCCGGCTTCACCATCACGACGTCGGCGCCCTCCTCGATGTCCTGACGGATCTCCCGGATGGCCTCGTCGGCGTTCGGCGGGTCCATCTGGTAGCCGGCGCGGTCGCCGAACCGGGGCGCGCACTCGGCAGCCTCGCGGAACGGACCATAGAAGCTCGACGCGAACTTGGCCGCGTAGGCCAAGATGCCGGTCCTCTCGTGACCGCCCTCGTCGAGGGCGTCGCGGATCGCGGCGACCTGGCCGTCCATCATCCCGGACGGCGCGACCATGTCCGCTCCCGCGTCGGCCTGCGCTCTCGCGATCCGACCGTACAACTCGACGGTCCGGTCATTGTCGACGTTGCCCTCGTCGTCCAGGACGCCGCAGTGGCCGTGGTCGGTGTACTCGTCCAGGCAGAGGTCGGCGAGGATCACCTGGTCGTCGCCGAGGTCCTCACGCAGGACCCGGAGCCCACGCTGCCCGATCCCGTCGGGATTCCACGCCTCGGATCCCTGAGGGTCCTTCCGGGCCGGGACCCCGAACACCATGAAGGCGACGATGCCCCTGGCCGCGATCTCGTTCGCCTCCTTGCGCAGCGACTCCAACGTGTGCTGGGCCTGTCCCGGCATCGACGCGATGGGCACCGGCTCGGCGACCCCCTCTTTCACGAACAGGGGAGCGATCAGGTTGCGGGGCGAGAGGTCGGTCTCGCGGATCAGCGAGCGCAGCGCTGGTGTCCGCCGCATCCGTCGAGGCCTGCTCTGCGGGAAGGGCATGCAGGGATGGTAGCGCGACCCCTCGAGATCAGTGGCTCGCGCGAGCCCCCGAGGTCAGGGGCTCGCAAGGGCTCGCTCCACGGCGTCCATCAACCCCTCCACCGTGTGAGGCTCGGCCACGGCGGCCACGTCGAGGCCCAGGGCCCTGGCCTCACGTGCCGTGACCGGTCCGATGCACACGATCTTCGGATCGCCTCGCACATCGGAGACCGCCCCGGCGAATCCACGCACCGACGAGGCGCTGGTGAACGTGATCACGTCGACCGTCCCTCTGGCCAGCGCCTCGCGGGCCCCGATGGGCAACCACTCGGGCATCTTCGTTCGGTAGGCGTCGACCCGGATCGGCGTCCAGCCCTTGGCGGCCAGCGCCTCCTCGAAGCCCGCGGACGCGATGTCCGCTCGGGCGCACAGCACGCGCCCGCGCCCTCTGGGGAACGCGTGGACCAACGCGGCCGTGGTGAACGTCTTGGGAACGAGGTCCGGCTCTCGCCCGGCCCATCGGCGGAACTCCGCCGCCGTGCCCTCGCCGACCACCGCTACGCGAGCTCGGACCTCCTCGGGTTCCAGCTCCGATGCGAGGATGTCCACGGTGGTCCGGCTGGTGAGCGTGATCCAAGCGAATGCGCCGGCCGCGAGGTCTCGCATCGCGCTTGTCAGCTCGGCCGAACGGATCGGGACGATCTCGATGGTGGGTGCGACGATGGGCGTGGCTCCTCGTCGCTCGAGCTCTCGGACAAGCACTCCTGACTGATCTCGCGGCCTGGTCACGAGGACGACCTTGCCGACGAGGGGCCCGGGGGGCGTCACAGCCGGACGTGGTCGGCGTCCGTCACGACCGGACGTGGGCCAAGATGTCGCCCGCTCCGCGGGCCAGCAACTCCCGCGACGCGACGTCGGCGGCGCCTTCCGGAGTCGGTGATTCGGACTCCACCCGGACGATCCGCGACCCATCGGGGCTCGCGACCAGCGCGACCAGGCGAACGGTGTCCCCGGTTACTGTGGCCAGCGCGCCGAGGGGGAGGGCGCACCCCCCGCCGAGGCGCGCCATCACCGAGCGCTCCGCCTCGAAAGCCGCTCGACTTTGGGGATCGTCGAGCCAGGCGACGGCCTCCGTAGTGGCCTGATCGTCCGCACGGACCTGCACCGCGAGGCATCCCTGCCCCGGTGCCGGGACGATCGAGAGGATCTCTGAAAACGAAGGTGTCGTCCCGAGTCGGGCGGTGCCGGCGGCGGCGAGGACCACGCCGTCCACCTCCCCGTCCTCGAGTTTGCGGAGCCGCCGATCGACGTTCCCTC
>JBKPDU010000107.1:0-3024 GCA_046728055.1 Actinomycetota bacterium
GCTACATGTCGGAGGGACCGGGGTTCAGCGCCTTCGTCCTCGACGGGGGCGTCGTCTACCACACGTACTCAACAAGCGCCCGGGGCCTGGAGTTCCTGATGGGGTACTACCCGATCCTCGACCGGGCGCCGAAGGGGCGGAATGAGGACGAGTCCACGCAGACCTGGATTCGCCGCCACGACGAGTACGAGCGACAGGATGCGTAGCGTCGGCGCCGCTCACGAAAGGAGCATTCATGCTTCGAGGACTTATCTCGTTCCAGCTCTTCGTAGACGATGTCGCGGCAGTAGAGCGCTGGTACGCCGGAGCTGCTGGGCATCGAGCCGTACTTCCGCCTGAGGACATGGGGCTCCCCGCCGAGCACCTCGGGTTCCGTGTGGGCGACTACCAGAGTGAGCTGGGGTCACCGACCGCAAGCTCGCGCCCGGCGGGCTCGGGACTGGACCGTCCGGCACCGTCACGTACTGGCAGGTCGACGACGTGACCGCGGCCTTCGATCGGCTGCTCTCGATGGGGCCAAACGGTTCCAGCCCCCACGGAACTGAGCAGGGGGTTCGTGATCGCGTCGCTGGTGGATCCGCACTCCCGGCACGGCTGGCCTGACGCGGGCCCGAGTGCGGGTCGATTATCCGCCGGGCGCCGCTTCAGCCGAGGGGTCGCGTTCGCGAGAAGGCAGCCGGCCGAGGAAACGGGAGAGGGCTGACATGGCAACGAGGAACAGGCCGGCGAGGGGCCGCGAGTTTCATGACTCGGCCCAACCACCGCCGATCGAGTCGACCATCTTCGAGCAGCCAGACGAGCGTCCACACGGAATGAGGAAGCCTGATCAGCCAAGCGGTCACGAGTCGGTTCGCTCATGACGACCCTGGGCTGGGCGGCGGTTGCAGGACGGCCAGGGACTGCGGGTACGGAGGGCCTGCGATGCCGCGCTCGGTGACGATCGCCGTGACGAGCTCGGCAGGGGTCACGTCGAACGCCGGGTTGGTGGCGGCGGAACCCTCGGGCGCCACGCGCAGGCCGAGCGGGGCGGTGACCTCGGCGGGATCTCGATCCTCGATCGTGATCTCCGCGCCAGTGCTGGTCGCCAGATCGAAGGTGGACGTTGGCGCAACGACGTAGAACGGGACGCCGTGGCGCTTCGCCAGGACGGCGAGCGTGTACGTGCCGATCTTGTTCGCGACGTCGCCGTTCGCGGCGATGCGGTCCGCTCCCACCACGACGAGACTCACCCTGCCCGACGCGATGAGCGCGCCGGCTGCCGCGTCCGCAACGATCGCGAAGGGGATCCCCAGCCGCTGGAGCTCCCAGGCGGTCAGCCGGGCTCCTTGCCATGCCGGCCGGGTCTCGTCCACCCAGACGTGGATGCGCTTCCCCTGCAGGTGGGCGCTATGGATCGCCCCGAGCGCGGTGCCGATCCCGGCCGTGCAGAGCATCCCGGTGTTGCAGTGCGTCAGGACGTTCGCGCCGTCGGGCACCAGCTCCGCCCCGAACGCGCCCATCGCCGAACACGCATCTGCGTCTTCCGCCTCGATCCGGCGGGCCTCCTCGAGCACCGCCGACCGGAGCGCCGCGACCTCGCCGGCCTGCCCCCTGATCCGCGCCAGCACGCGTTCGACCGCCCAGCGGATGTTCACGGCGGTCGGGCGCGTCCGGACCAACGCGCTTCCCGAGCGCGCGAGATCGGCGAGGAGCCCCTCGCGGTCGAGCGCGTCCGACTCCCGGGCGGCGAGCACGAGCGCGTACGCCGCCGAGATCCCCAGCAGGGGGGCCCCGCGGATGGCGAGACTCCGAATCGCGTCGGCGACCTCCTCGGGGCTACCCAGCAACATGTGCCGTTCCTCGGCGGGCAGCGCGGTCTGGTCGATGACGCGGAGCGCCCCGTGGGCGAACACGCGCTCCAGGTCCGTATCCCTTGCGGTCGTGAGGGGCCGGTAGTCCTCGAACTCCACCGCCCGCACCATCCGGGCGGACCCCATCCCGTCGCCGCCCGGCGGCGCGAGGTCTCCCTGCCGGACCAGGTGCACCGCTGAGGCGACGGCCTGATCGAGTGTCAGGCCATGCGTGAAGAGTCCGTGAGGCTGCCCCTCGGTCCACTCGGCGGGGATCGTGCCGGGCGGGTGGCAGTGAACGACGGCCCTGCCCTTCCGGTCTTGGTACACCCATAGGTGCCGCTCGAGGTCAGTCGATGCGTCCGTCGGCGGCGCTTCGAGCGTGCCTTCGAGCACGTCGTCTTCACCGAGATCGAACAGGCGCGCGCCCGTCCGGGTGATCAGGAGCCGCTCGCCGTCCCATGTCGACAGGTTCCCCTCGCTCTCCCTCACCAGGCCGAAGGAGAACAGCGCCCGTCCCGCGCGGCGGAACTCGCTCAGGTCCCCTGCTCCCACGAGGCGAGGTTATCCGGATCGACCCTCGACCAACGAGATCGTCGGCCGGATTCCGGTCCAGGGCCGGGATCCGCGACGTGGTAGTCGGCGAGGACGGTGTGTGCATCCATGACTCGACGTCCACGCTCCGGGACGGGCCTTCTCGTTGCCTTGACGAAGCTGGCCGATGCCCCTCCTCGCGACCGCCAGTCCCCCCGGCTCGGCGTAACGCCGCTGGTCAACGCCTTAGTCTCGCAGCGGAGGCGGAGGGAACACTGTAAGAACCCGAACGCCGCAGGTCAGGCGGTCTGGGTCGACGCTCTGCAGTGGGGGAGCGTTGAGATGACCGCCCGAGACTAGTTCGAGGCGGCGCTGTCGTTCTTCGGGATCGCGGTCTGGCGGACGTCACCGAGAGTCACATCCGAGACTGCTCGGATGCATGGCGCACACCGCTTGGGTTCACCTGCGTGGCCGTGCCCTGAGCAGCATCTCACTCCGCGCCCGCCTGACCTTCGCTACCCCGCGTGATCGAGTCGTAGAGGCGCGCTCCCGCCTCGTGTGAGGCCTGGGCACGTTCCCGGTCGTCGCCCAGCCCGACGACGAGGTTCACACCCATCGGGAGCAGCACCTGCGCAACCGGGTCGTCGAACTCGGCGAAGTG
>JBKPDU010000108.1:0-22582 GCA_046728055.1 Actinomycetota bacterium
GACAGATGCAGGTCGAGATCGGCGTCCCCCCATCCGCTGTGGAACTGGATCGGGAGGCCACGCTCGCGGGCCAGTCGCGCGCCCGACCAGATGCCGAACCGGAGCAGCACGGGGTCGTCCAATCGCGGGGGGGCCGACGTCGCCGCCTCCAGGAACGTCCCGGCGGCCCGCACGACCTCGGCATCGGTCGGCTCCTCCGGCCCGAAGGAGAATCCGCCTCGGTAGGCCACGATGGTCTTGAACCCGACGGCCTCGCTCGACGACGTCTCGAGCGTCTGACGGTAGGCGTTCGGGTACGAGCTCGCATCGACCCCGGATGTGGCCACGGCCTCCGCGACCGCCTCCAGTCGGACGATCTCGTGCACCGGAACCTCCGCGAGCCGATGCATGGCCTTCGGGTCGTGGAGTTCCTCGGAGCGGTACCCGGTGTCGATGAGGAGCGCGCCCAAGCCCGCTTCGGTCAGGAACGAACGGGCCACCTCGTCGGCGCCCAGCTCGGCACGGCGGGCAACGTACTCCTCCGGCGATGGGAACGGCCCGAGGCCGAGCACCGGCGCGCACCATCGGCGCACCGCCAGGCCCAGGGGGGAGTCGAAACGGCTGGTCCCGCGAGGGGGAGGATCGGAGCTCTCGGCGATCAGGTTCTCGAATCCGGTGAGGTCGAGATCGGACCTCACCACCCCGTGACAGTGGTGGTCGATCAGCCGAAGGCCCTCGACGTCTGACACCGCTGCACCCCACTCCCCGCCGCTGCCCCCGGGGCGAGCATAGCCTCGCCGTCTGATCGGGCGTCGCAGCCCCGGTCGCGCCCCGTGGCGCACGGGTGCGATGATTCGGCCCGGCCAGCGTCCGCGAGGGCAGGAGGTGAAGACTTGCAGGACCACATCACGGGATCGGCCGAGGAGACGGATTGGCGAGCCGCTCGGGCACGGCAACTGGCGGAGGCACTGTCGGCCCAGGGCATCCGCGCCGTCGCACTCAGCCAGGTGGACAACGCCGGCGTCACGCGAGTGAAGACCGTCCCGGTGTCGGTCCTCGAACGGGCGGTGAAGTACGGGATCGGCATGTCCCCGGTGTTCGAGGTGTTCTTGGTCAACGACTCCATCACCTCGAGCGATGAGGTCGGCGGCCCGGTCGGCGACCTCCGGCTCATGCCCGATCCGTCGGCCGTGAAGGTGCTTGCCGCCCAGCCCGGATGGGCCTGGGCTCCGGTGGACAAGCGCACGCAGGAGAACGAGGTGTACCCGGGGTGCCAGCGGACGTTCACCAAGCGCATGGCGCAACGGGCGGCCGACGCCGGCATCGAGGTGCGGATGACCTTCGAGCTGGAATGGTTCCAGGCTGACGCGAGTTCGGAGATCGACCGTCCGATCCACACTGGTCCCGCGTACGGGCTACCAGTCCTGGCGACGATCTCGGACTACGCGAGGGATCTCATCGCCGCGCTGGAGGATGAGGGCGTGGTGGTGGACCAGTTCCATCCCGAATACGCGGTGGGGCAATTGGAGATCTCCGTGGCGCCGACGGATCCGGTTGGGGCGGCCGACACGACGGTCCTGGTCCGACAGACGATCCGGGCGATGGCGGCAAGACACGGGATGCGAGCCTCGTTCTCTCCCGTGGTGATCGCGGGTCACGTGGGGAACGGCGGCCACATCCACTTCAGCCTGTGGCGGGACGGCAAGGACCTGTTCGACGGAGGCAAGGGTCCGTACGGGATGACCGAGACGGGCGAAGCGTTCGTCGCAGGCGTGCTGGCGGAGCTTCCAGCCCTGGTCGCCGTGGGCTCCCCGAGTGTGCCGAGCTATCTTCGGCTGATCCCGTCGCACTGGGCCGGAGCGTTCGCGTGTTGGGGCCGAGAGAACCGGGAGGCAGCGATCCGATTCGTCACCGGGATGGTCGGGTCGCGCCAGACCGCGGCAAATACCGAAGTGAAGTGTTTCGATCAGAGTGCGAACCCGTACTTGGCGGCCGGCGCGCTCATCGCTGCCGGCCTGACCGGCGTCGAGAAGGACTTGCGACTGCCCGACGAGGTGACCGTGGACCCCGGCGGGCTCTCCGCCGACGAGCTCGCGACTCGGGCCATCAACAGGCTTCCGCAGTCCGTCGATGAGGCGCTGTCGTACCTTGAGAAGTCCGACGTCCTGCGGGAGGCCATGGGCCCGATGCTGTTCGGGCCGTTCACCGCGGTGCGCCGGGCGGAGGCGGAGGCGTTCGCAGACCTGGAGCCCGAGAAGATCGTGGCCGCCCATCGGTGGCGCTACTGAACGCACGTCCAGTACCGAGAAACGCGTAGGAAACGCTCCCCCGAACCCCTCAAGGGGAGGGGTCAGACGACCACGGCCGTCTGCCGATCTCCGGGGAGCATTGCAAGCCACGATCTCCCTTGGGGGAGGCCGGAAGACCTACACATCCTGGGCAATGCCGTAGCCGAAATGACCGGTCGACCGATTCACCGTCCACCGAGCCAGGCCTACCGTAGCCCAGATGGAGGAATCGATCGCTTTCCGCCGGCCACGGAGCCGATCATTGCGCGGCGCTCGAGACATCTTGCACGACGCCGACGGCATCAGACGAGCGTGGGTCGACCGCATCTGGTCATCCGACGAAGGTCTCGCTCCTCCACAACTCCGCACGCTGACGATCGGGATGCGGACGACGCTGCTCTCGCCCCTCGTGACGGCGGCGGCGCTCGTGCTGGCCCGGCGCGCCGACGTCGAGATGGGCCCGTTCGGCGTATTGGTCGTCGCCGTCGCCGTCAGCGCCGGACTGGCCACGCTGCTCCCGTACGAGCGTCTGTTCAGGAAGGGTTGGGGCATGCCCGCCCTGTACGTCTGGTCGGTCGTGAACCTGACCCTGATCGCCGTCGGCATCTGGGCGACGGGAGGCTCCAGCTCCCCGCTCTTGTTCCAGTACGCGCTGACGACCATGTTCTTCGCCTTCGCCTTCGCCCCTCCGGCTCAAGCCATCCTGCTTGGCCTGACCGTGCTCAGCTATTCGGTGGCCGTTGGTGCATCGCGCTGGGATCCGGTGCTCCTGGCGATGCTCGCGGTCCTGGCGTTCCTGGCGAACCTGCTGGTGGGTCAGCTGAAGCGTCAGACTGCCGCCAGCAGGGAGGCGCGGAGAGAGTCCGAGCGTCGATGGGCGCTCCTGGCGGTAGTGTCCGCGGCGGCTCGTCAGATGAGCGCGGTCGAACCCATGGCCGTCCTGCGAGCCGTCGTCGACTCGGTCGAGGCCCTGGGCTTTCCAACGGCCCGCATCTTCGTGCGGGAGGGCGCCGACGTTCAGGGAACTCTTCCTCCGGAAGCCCCAGAGCGCTTCCCCGAGGGGATCGAGTTCCTTCGCTTCGAAGGCATCGAGGGTGCACTGGTCCGGGGACGCCCCGCCGTCGTGGGCCTGGAGCAGGATGACGCACTCGGGGGGCCGCTCCGCCGGCTCGGGGTGTCGTCCGCCGTAGTGATTCCCATCTCTACCGCCGACCGCGTGGAGGCGATCCTAGTCGTGGGCAACGATGAGCCCCCGGGTCCCTCCCCTCAGGACCTCGAGGTCTTCCAGATGCTCGCGACGCAGGCCACCGTGGCGCTGGAGAACGCGCGCCGGTTCGAGCGGCAGCGCCGCTCGATGGAGCGCATCGCCGAGCTCGACCGATTGAAGAGCGACTTCCTCTCCAACGTCTCCCACGAGCTCCGAACACCCCTCACCGTGATCGCGGGGATGGGGCGAACGCTCGAGGAGGGCTGGTACCACCTCTCGGAGGCGGACCGGCGCGATCTTCTGGCCCGGGTCAACGCCAACGCCGCGACCCTCGACAACATGATCACCGAGCTCTTGGACTTCGGGCGCCTGGAAACGGGACAGCTCCAGATGGCACCTCAGGAGGTCGATCTCCGAGAGCTGCTGAGCGGCGTCGCCGATCGTCTGGCAAGCCTGCTCCGCCAGCACGTGGTCCGAGTCGAGGCACCGGATGGGCTCACGGCCCTGGCGGATCCGCTCCTGATCGAGCGGGTGGTCGAGAACCTGCTCACGAACGCGGCCAAGTACACGCCCTCCGGGAGCCGTGTCCGAATCTCCGCGATCGGACATGGGCCGGACGCGATCGTGGCGGTCGCCGATGACGGACCCGGGATCCCTCCCGAGGAGACCAGCCACATCGGGGAACGGTTCTTCCGTGGCGGCGATCCGAACACTCGCGCCATCCGAGGAACCGGGCTCGGCCTTTCGCTCGCATCCGAGATCCTCGACATGCACGGCACGTACCTCGAGGTCGAGAGCGAGCTCGGGATCGGGTCTCGATTCTCCTTCCGGCTCCCACGGAACCAGTGGATCCCTGCGCGCCAGGATGGCCGAGGCGATGGAGTCAACGGGTACTCGGCACGCGGCGAGCAGCACCCGCAGCTCGTCGTGAGCCAAGGGGGCCTCTCCGAGCGATTCGAGACGGTTCTCGCGGGGGCCCAGGCGGGACTGGAGTGGCCGGTCGCGACCCTCTTCCGGGAGTTCCATCCGAGGGTGCTCCGGTACCTCCGCGCACACGTGCCGGACCGGGCCGATGAGCTCGCCTCGGAGACGTGGGACCACATCGCATCTGCGTTGCCGGAGTTCGAAGGTGACGAAGGCGCCTTCCGTCGGTGGGTGTTCGCCGTCGCGAGGCAGCAGTTGAGAGAAGCGCGCGACGATGGGAGAGCGACTCGCTCGAGGTGGGAGAACGAGGCGGACGGGAACGGGGTCTCGGCCGAACGTCGTGCCGTGGACGCCGAGCTCCTCCGAATCAGCACACTCGAGGCCGATCAGGCGGACGTGCTTCTCCTTCGTACCGTGGGCGGCCTCGATGTGGGCGATGTCGCCGGGATCACCGGTAATCCGCCCCACGTCGTCCGCAAAACGGAGACCGAGGGGCTGAAGCATCTGCGGCACGAGGCTGAGACCGCCAAGGCTTCGGACCTGGACGAGGCTCGTTCGGGAAGCGAGCGATGACACCATTCGACGCGGTGCACCGCGACAGCGAACCTGAAGGAATCGACTTCGATGAACTCCTCCAGGCTGTCCGCGCGGCCGCCACGCCGGAGGAGCGCGCGAGTGCCGACGAGGCCATCCCGGTCGTCGCCGCCCGCATCCGCTCGAGCCGGCGCCCGATCCGACGGACCAGCGCGCGAGAGGTCGGATCGGCAGGTCGACGCGCGAGCACCCGGCTGGGAGCGGCGCTGGCCGTCGTGGTTCTCACGGCAGGCACGAGCCTCGCGATCACCGGGCAGCTCCCGCACGGCGCCCGTGACGTCGCGTCGAATTTCCTGGCGCAGATCGGACTTCCGGCGCCACCACCCGTGCTCGAGGCAGCGGGCACGGCGACCACCCCGCACACGACCGGCCAGCCCCTGGGACCGGATTACCAGACCGGCCTTGCGGTGGAGATCCCCCATGCGCTCGTGTTCGATGGTCTCGGTGGTTCGGACGCGTCGGCGGATAAGCCCGACGCCGCCACCAAGCCCGGCGCCCGCACGTCGCCCAACACCGGCACGTCGCCTGACGCCGGTACATCGCCCGGGGCCGATTCTGGACCGCCGCCCCACGCAGGCCCGCCGCACGGTGGGGATGCCGGACCGCCGCCAGATCCCGACTCGCCGCCGGATGGCGACGAGGTCACACCGCCTGATCCCGTTACACCGCCCGATGCCGATTCCGATGCGCCACCCCCCGCCGCCCCGCCCCCGCACGCTGGGCCCCCGCCCCACGCAGGTCCACCGCCTGACGCTGGCCCGCCGCCGGACGCTGGTCCACCACCGGACGCTGGTCCACCACCGGACGCTGGTCCACCACCGGACGCCGGCCCGCCGCCCGACTCAGGTGCTCCCCCGGACGCGGGCCCGCCGCCGGACGCTGGCCCGCCGCCCGACGCTGGTCCACCACCGGACGCTGGCCCACCACCCGACGCTGGCCCGCCCCCGGACGCCGGTCCACCGCCAGATGCCGGGCCCGAGCCTGAGGCGGAGACGCCGTCCGAGTGACGCGGCTGCCCGAGCCCAAGATCGTGCGATGGGGTCGGGCACTCAGGCCGACGCATTCCCCTCCTTGAGTGGCGCGGACGTTCTTGTAGCGTTGTTCCGATGTCGACGCTGAGGCAGGACCCGACCACCCGGCAGTGGGCGGTGATGGCGCCCGTGCGGGCCGGCCGGCCGCACAAGCAGGTCGTCGTGCCCCGCCCCGACCTCCCCGAGCTCGACCCCTCATGTCCCTTCTGCCCCGGCAACGAGGACCAGACCCCACCCGAGATCCTTCGCCACCCGAGGGAGGGCGACTGGCAGGTTCGAGTGGTCCCCAACCTCTACGGCGCCCTGTCGGGCGATGGCTCGGTCGCTCGCGCCGGTCCCCCGCTCTTTCGGGAGATGCCCGGCGTCGGGAGCCACGAGGTGGTGATCGAGTCGCGGCGACACGACAACCGGATGGACGAGATGGATCAACAGGACGTTGCCCGGGTTGTCTCGGTTTGGAGGGGACGGTACCGGCAGCTCATCGCCGAGCCGCATATCCGAGCGGTTGTCGTGTTCAAGAACTTCGGGACCCTGGCAGGGACGTCGCTCACCCACCCGCACTCGCAGATCGTGGCCACGCCGGTGTTCCTCCCTCGGCTGCTCAGGCGGGTCGATGTGGCCACCCGCCACTTCGACGAGAATGGCAGCTGCGTGTACGACGACATCATCGCCGCGGAACGTGCGGCTGAGGTCCGAGTGGTCGCGGAGCACGGTAGGTTCATCGCGTTCGAGCCCTTCGCTTCGGGTACCCCTTACGAGACGTGGGTGATCCCCGCGTTCCACCAGGGCTCGTTCGGCAACCTCCCGGACGAGGACGTGGAGGACCTGGCCGGCATCCTGATCCGGACGCTCACGGCCATGAGGAGAGCCTGTGGCGATCCCGACTTCAACCTGGTCATGTCATCGGCGCCCATCGATGGTCACACCGACGAGGTGTTCCACTGGCACATCCAGCTCCTGCCCAAGCTCTCCACGCCCGCCGGCTTCGAGCTCGGCTCGGCGATGAGCATCAACACGGTGCTCCCCGAGGACGCCGCGGACGGTCTCCGAAACGCCCTCGCGCCCGCCGCGGCGCGCCAAAACCGTTGAGGGATCAGTCGGCGGCGGCTCGGAGCCGGGCCACCGTGGCTTCCCGCCCGAGCAGTTCCAAGGACTCGGGCAGCGGGGGCGAAATGTTCGACCCGGTGACCGCCGCTCGGATGGGCTGCCATCCTCGTGTCCGGTTCAACCCTGCCTCCTTCGCCACGTCGTCCAGCGCCTGCTCGATGGCGTCCTTCGTCCACGGTTCGACGCGATCCAGCGCATCGGCCGCCTTCCGCAGGTAGTCCGGTCCGGCGTTCGCGATGAGCTCCGAGGCCTTCTCGTTGGGCTTGATCTCGTCGGTGAACAGGAATCGGAGGAGCTCGGTGACGTCGGTCAGCCGCTTCATCCGTGGACGCACGTGCGGCATGGCGCGCCGCAACATCTGAGGGTCGGGCAACAGGCCCTCCTCGGCCAGGAAGTGCATGCACCGGGCCGCCAGATCGTCGTCGTCCAGCGACTGGATGTAATGGTTGTTCATCCACTCGAGCTTCTGCGGGTCGAACGCGGCGGGATTGCTCGACACGCGCGACAGGTCGAAGGACGCGATCAGCTCGTCGCGCGACAGGAAGGTTGTCTTCTCGTCGAGGGACCAGCCGAGCAACGCCAGGTAGTTCATCAGGGCCTCGGGCAGGATCCCCTGCTCCCGGAACGCCTCGACCGACGTCGAGCCGTGCCGCTTCGACAGGGGCTTGCCGTCCTGGCCGAGGACCTGAGGCAGGTGAGCGTACTCCGGCGGCGTCCCCCCCAGGGCTTCGATCACCGCCATGTTGCGAGGCGCGGCGGAGAGGAGGTCATCCCCCCGGATCACGTGGGTGACCTCCATCAGCCAGTCGTCCACCGCCACCGCCAGCAGGAACGTCGGCGAACCGTCCGACCGGAGGATCACGAAGTCCCTCAGGCTCCCCGAGGCGAAGTGCACGTCTCCCTTCACCAGGTCGTGCACGGTGACGTCGCCCTCGGGCACGGCGAAGCGGAGGGCGAACGGCCGGCCTTCGGCCTCGAACGCGGTTCGCTCCTCATCGGTGAGGCTGCGGCACCGGCCGTCGTAGCCGGGAGCCTCCCCTCGGGCCAGGGCGGTCTTCCGCCGCTCTTCCAGCTCCTCCGGCGTGCAGAAGCATCGGTAGGCGCGGCCCTGCGACACGAGGCGTTCGGCGTGCTCGTGGTAGATGTCGAGCCGCCGGGACTGGCGGTACGGTTCGTGGGGGCCACCCACGTCGGGCCCTTCGTCCCAGTCGATCCCCAACCATCGGAGCGATTCGATCAGGCCGCGAACGGCCTCCTCGGTGACCCGGCTCGCGTCGGTGTCCTCGACCCGAAGTACGAACCGACCGCCGTGGTGCCGCGCCGTGAGCCACGAGAACAGGGCCGTTCGAGCGTTGCCCACGTGGATCGAGCCGCTGGGGGCCGGCGCGAAGCGCGTCCGGACGGTCATCGACCACCGACGGGGTTGCCGAGCACGCCGACCCCGTCGATCTCCACTTCCACCCTGTCACCGGGCTCGAGCTTGCCGACCCCTTCCGGGGTGCCGGTCATGATCACGTCGCCGGGAAGCAGTGTCATGAACTCGGTCACGAACTCGATGATCGTGGCCACCCCGAACACCATGTCCGAGGTGCTCGCCGACTGGCGGATCTCCCCGTTCACCCTGGTCTCCAGGTGGACGTCGAGTGGGTCGAGCTCGGTCTCCACCCACGGCCCGAGGGGGCACGATCCGTCGAAGCCCTTGGCCCTGGCCCACTGGTCGTCCCTCTTCTGGAGGTCTCGAAGCGTCACGTCGTTACCGCAGGTGTAGCCGAGGATGTAGCGGAACGTCTCCTCCGCGCGGACGCCGCGAGCGATGCGGCCCATCACGACGGCCAGCTCCCCCTCGTAGTCGACGCGATGGCTGATCGGCAGGAGGGGGATCGGGTCTCCCGGGCCCGAGACGCTCGTGGAGGGTTTGAGGAAGACCAGGGGCTCCTCGGGGACCTCGCCGCCGAACTCCGCGGCGTGCGCACCGTAATTCTTTCCCAGGCAGACAACTTTCGACGGCAGGACGGGGGCCAGGAGCCTGACGTCGTCGAGGGGAATCTCTTCACCCGAAGGGACGGGGTTCTCGAAGAACGTTCCGGCCAGGGCCCGGACGGCGTCGCCCTCCACCACGCCGGTGGCGATACGGTCGGCGAACCGGAACCGAACCAGCCGCATGGGGATGTGAGGCTATCGCACCCCGGCGGACCTACGAGGGGATCGTGTCCATCGCCCGCATCCGCCGAAGCTCCGCCTCCTCGTACGAGCGTCGGACGCGGCGGAACCCCACTCCGAACACTGCCAGGATGACGATCCCCCCCAGGAACAGTGGGTAGTACACGGGGTAGGGCTGTGACAGGGCGAGGGCCACAGCGCCGGCCACGAGCAGCCCGCCCCCCACCGCAGCGAGCGCCGCCATGGTCGCGAGCACGGCGCGGCGTGCCCGCCCCTTCGCGACCAGGATGCCGACGACGGCCCCGGTGACCCCGATCAGGCTTCCCCCGATGCCGCCGATCACCCCTCCCATGCGGTCCGACCACCATGCCTCGTCGGTCGCTCCCGGCGAGGTGAGCTCGAGCGGGCCGATCCACACCTGCCCTGCGCCGGGAAGCACCAGATCGAGCTCCAGTCGAACGGGAGGTTCGGACGACCCCTGGAGGAAGAACGGAAGCTCGAAATCCCTCCACTCGGAGTCTCCGGAGATCACCGCCTGCGGCCCGCGATCCGCCAGCGTGCGGGAGAAGTAGCGAGCCCCGTCGGGGAACACGCTCCACATCTCCAACAGCCCCTCGCCCACGACGCCGCGGTACCGGATGCGACCGATCAGCGCATACGCGTCCCCACGGATCACCGGATCGGACATGACCATCAGGGGAAACGTGCCGCCCGTCTCCGACGTCAGCTCCACTGCGTCGCCGACCACAAGGCCGGAGAGCGGCGCCGTTTGCCTCCAATCCACCGTCACGGAGGCATCCGATGCGCTCGCCGACGGGGCGAACGCCGCCAGGATGGCCCCGGCCAGGATCACGCTACGGCACGCGCGCCTCATGTTCCTCGACCTCCTCTCGATACGCGCGGAGCACGTCCCGGAAGGTGCTGTCGTCCAACCGCCCGTCGGCGTAGAGGCTCCGGAGCTTGAGCTCGAACGGGCCCCGCACCTCCTGCTCGTCGAGCAGCTTCACCTTCTCGATCAGCCGATCCAGGCGGAGCCGAACGGTCGGGTACGAGATCCCGTACTCCTGGGCCAGGTCCTTCAACGTCCCCGAGGTCAGCAGGAAGCGCTTCAGGAACGCAAGATCCTCGTTGGAGAGCCGGTCCACCCATCGCCGTTCCGGGTCCTGCACCGTTGTCCTTTCAGGGCTCATCATCGGCATCGATTTTCGTTTTCTTTAGCTTAATTTCAATTTTCCTCATATCAGAGATAAAGTCAAGGTATCGTTTGTTGAGGTGCGTCGAGCTTAAGAGGCCCCAGGCGCGAACTTGCGGCTACTCCAGACGGGTACCCCCGGCCCAGGAGACGCCCACGCTGCGGTAGTAGGCCCCGATCATCTCCCGCGGCCGGATCGAGGTGAGCTCCTCCACGGGCGACTCGCCCAAGCTGAGCTCGGCTTGGCCCTGCCAGATCTCCGAGCCCTCCCAGTCGACGCTCCGCATCGTGACCAACTCGTCCATCGACGGCTTCTCGCCGGGCTCGATCGACTGGACGTACCTGTTGTGGAGCATCGGCAGGGCGTTGACGAACCCGGCGGTCTCGGATGGCCCGGTGATCGTGAAGCTGGCGTCGATGATCCGGCGGTCGTGGACCGACAGGCTGGCCCCGAACCGCCCCCCGGGCGCGAGGCGGGGGCCGGCCTTGCCGAATCGCACCGGCCGGGTCATCCAGATCGATCCGAGTTTCTTCGGGTAGCCCTGATGCCATCCGCGCGCGAGCGCGAAGTCCTTGTCCACCCAGATGGCGATGCATCGCGAGTAGTGCTCGCCGAGGTACTTGCAACGGACCACGACGAAGCACTCCTTGTATTGGGAGCGCGCCGGGTCGAGCAGTTCCTCGAACGAGTCCGAACACGACTGCCAGTCCGCGAAGATCACGGCCACGGCTTCGGGGTCATCGTCGGCCGGCTCGATCGGGTCGGGGAGCCATGCGCTCACGGCCGTGGGATCGGTCCGGTACTCGATCGTGAGTAGGTCACCCGAGTAGTGCCATGGGGGGGCCGGGATCACGGATGCTCTGCCTTTGGGTGAGCGCGGCGGCATGAACCCCTTCAGCTCTGCCACGCGCGCCATACTAACGGGCCATGGAGACCCGCCGGATCCTGCTCGACGGCGAGCCTGCGGAGGTCACGCGCCGGGACGAGGTGCTGATCACTTCCGACGGCCGTCACATTCCGATCCACGATGCCACCCACCTGGCGCCCGTGCAGCCTTCGAAGATCGTCTGCATCCACCTGAACTACGAGAGCCGGGTGAAGGAGTTCCTGGCGACCCTGCCTCCGGCGCCCACCTACTTCCACAAGCCGGTCACGGCGCTCAACGTCCATGACGGGGACGTCGTCCGTCCGCCCCGGTGCCGGTTCCTGAACTACGAGGGCGAGATCGCCATCGTCATCGGCCGCGAGTGCCGCCACATCGGACCCGACGAGGCCGATGAGTACATCGGCGGCTACACGGTGGCGAACGACTTCGGCCTCCACGACTTCCGCGACACGGACGCGGGCTCGATGCTCCGGGTGAAGGGTTCCGACACGCTCTGTCCCCTCGGACCCGGCCTGGTCACCGACTGGGACTTCCACGGCAAGCGGATCCGCACGCTGGTGAACAGCGAAGTGAAACAGGATGGGAGCACCGACGAGATGGTGTGGGACATGCACTACCTCGTGGCCGACCTAGCCCGAACCATCACCCTCCTCCCGGGGGACGTCATCCTGTCGGGGACACCTGCCAACTCGCGGCCGGTCGAGCCGGGCGACGTCGTCGAGGTTGAAGTCGAGGGCCTGGGGACCCTGCGGAACCGCATCGTCGAGGGCCCCGTCCCGGTCCGCGAGGACGTCGGCGCACAGCCGAGCGCGTCCGAGGAAGTGGTCTCGACGGTCTTCGGCGGGGACTGGGAGTTCCGCGGCGTCCGTGCCCCGCGGAAGGGCTGAGCGCTCAGACGGCGGGCCGCCACGCGGCGTAGACGAAGTGGCGATAGCCGTGCCAGTCGATCTCCCGCTCGATCACCATCCCGATCTTCTCGGCGACACGACGGGACGGCACGTTCTCGGGTCGGATGAGGGAGATCACCCGGTTCAGCCCGAGAGCTCCGAAGCAGTAATCCCGGCTCGCCACGGCCGCTTCGGTTGCCAGGCCTCGATTCCACAGGGCTCGATTCATATGCCACCCGATCTCGACCTCTCGCTCCCCCTCGACCTCGCGAACGGCAGGGCCGCAGCTCCCGACGAACTCCCCCGTCTCCTTCATCTCCACGGCCCACAGTCCGAACCCGTCGATCTCGTACCGGCGGAGGTTGTCCTCGATCCAGCCCTTGGTCCAGTCGCGAGTGTAGGGAGCCGGGTAGTACGCCATGGTCTGCGGATCCCCGAGGACCGCGAACAGGTCGTCCACGTCGTCGAGCGTGTAGGGCCGCAGCCGCAGCCGCTCGGTCTCCAGCCAGAATCCCATCCCCGTCCCCACAGGCAGAGGCTAGCCGACCTGCATCGTTTCGCTGAGATCGGTCCGGACCGCGAGGGACTTCCAGCGGGCTCCGAGGCCGCTCGGTTATCCTCGGCTGGTCGGTTCGGCGTCGAAGGAGCGTGATGGAACCCAAGGCCCGGCAGCTCCGGCTGATGTATCCGGACATCCTGGGGCTCGAGCGGGGCAAGTACCTCCTTGGTGACTCGACCGGGAAGGCCGCGTTCTGCGTCGGCGTGTATCCGCTCACCCTGGACAGGGAGATCCTTCCCATCCCCGGGTTGCAGTTCGACATCGGGCTTCCCGACATCGAGGTCCATCTGGATGTCGACTCCCTGCGGCAGGGGTGGGAGCCCGACACGATGGTCGGCATCGGGGATGCCGAGCTTCAGGGCAAGCCGTGCCCCGTGGATCCCCGGCACGTGCTCCGCACGGCGGTGGAGCCCTGGCTGGAGCGCGGGCTCACGGCGCAAGTCGCCTACGAGCTCGAGTTCTACCTCATGGAACCCGACGGCCAAGGCGGATGGCGTTCCGTCTCGATGCCATCTCACCGCGTGTACGGGACCGGCTCGGCCATCGACCCGGGTGGCGTGGTCGACCGGATGGTGCGGACCGCCACCGACTGTGAGTTCGACGTGGAGAGTTGGGGGAGCGAGTACGACATCGCGCAGTTCGAGGTCAACATCAAGTACCGCGAGGCCATCCCGGCGGCCGACGATGCATTCCTGGTCCGCCTCCTGATCAAGGAGATCGCCGCGCGGAACGGGAACCTGGCCACGTTCATGGGCCGGCCCTTCGCCGACCGGGGCGGAAGCGGCCTGCACGTGAATCTCAGTTTCCGGAAGGAGGACGGCTCCAACGCGTTCCACGACCCCAATGCGTCCGACGGGCTGTCGCGACTCGCACGCCAGTGCCTCGCCGGGATGCTCGCACACCACGAGGGGATGGCCGCGATCCTTGCGCCGCACACGAACGCGTACAAGCGGCTCCAACCCGACATGCTGAACGGCTACTGGGCCAACTGGGGCTACGACGATCGCACCGTGGGCGTCCGGGTGCCGCCCGGCAGAGGCGCAACGAGCCGGCTCGAGCACCGGACCGCCGACGGCGCGGCCAATCCCTACCTCGCCGCCGCGGCGCTGCTGCACGCGTCGCGCTTCGGCGTGGAGAACGAGCTCGACCCCCCGCCGGCGCAAGAGCCGGGAGCCGACGTGAACACCGAAGTCCGGGTGCCGCCGACGCTGGACAAGGCGCTGGAGCTCTTTCAGGCGGACAAGGAGCTGTGCGAGGCGCTGGGGTCCGAGGTGGTCACGGCGTTCACCATGCTGAAGCAAGCCGAGTGGGAGCGGTTGGTGAAGGCCGCGCCCAACCCCGAGACCACCGAACCGGTCGAGTGGGAGCTCCAGTACTACCTCCCGTTCTTCTGATGAGCAAGGGCACCGTGGCGCTCGAGCAGATCGACCTCGCCGACCCGGACAGTTACGTCGAGCGCATTCCGTTCGAGTGGTTCGATTTCCTCCGGCGTGAGCATCCGGTGTCCTGGCACGAAGAGCCCTCGCCGAACCACGGCTTCTGGGCCGTCACCCGCTACGACGACCTGGTCACCGTGCACATGGATTGGGAGACCTACTCCTCGGAGCTTGGGGCGGTGGCCCTCGAGGAGCTCGACGAGGAGCAGCTGCGGATCCGCAAGACGATGCTGGAGACCGACCCGCCGCGGCATCGGGAGCTCCGCAACATCTGCAACACGCGGTTCTCGGCTCGGGCCGTGGGCAAGTACCAGGACTTCATCCGGGACGTGGCTCGCCGTGTCCTGGACCGAGCCCTGGAGAAGGAGGAGTTCGACTTCGTCCCCGAGATCTCGCGCGAGCTCCCCATCCGGTTCCTGTGCGCGATCTTCGAGGTGCCCCAGGAGGACGCGCCGCAACTGATCGAGTGGGGCGACGCCCTGATCGGCAACCAGGATCCCGAGTACTCGGCGGCGGTCGTGGACCAGGTGGACACCGAGGCGTACAGGAACCTCCAGTTCCGAAGCCCCATCGCGCAGCACGTGTTCGACTACGCCGCCCGGCAGCGGGACCTGCGCCTGGACGAGCCGCAGAACGACGTCATCACGGCCCTGGCCGTGGCGCAGTCCGAGGGCGTGCTCTCGGAACGGGAGTTCCAGAACTACTTCGCGCTACTGATGATCGCCGGCAACGAGACGACCCGCCATACCATCAGCCACGGGATGCTGGCGCTGATGGAGAACCCCGACCAGCTGCAACGGCTCAGGGAGGATCCATCGCTGATGCCCCGCGCCGTCGAGGAGATCCTCCGGTGGGCCACGCCGGTCCTGCACTTTCGCCGGACGGCAACCCGGGACACCGAGCTCCGCGGGGCCAAGATCCGGAGGGGCGACAAGGTCGTGACCTGGTACATCAGCGCGAACAGGGACGGCGAGGTGTTCCCCGACCCACACCGATTCGACATCACGCGCCACCCCAACGAGCACGTGACCTTCGGACCGGGCGGACCGCACTTCTGCCTGGGTGCGCACCTCGCTCGATTGGAGACCCGGATCCTGTTCGAGGAGCTGCTCCCCAGGCTCGACTCGATCCAGCTAACGGGGCCCGCGGAACGCATGCGCTCCAACTTCGTGAACGGCATCAAGCACATGCCCGTGAGAGTCAGGTGGGCGGGTCGGAAGGCGTAACCCTGCCGTTCCGAAAGGCACTGGCGTTCCGATTTCAGCGGGCGTCCGCGTTTCGGGTCATCCGACTGGGGTATTGGTGAGAGGAAGCCGAGAGGAGGTACCACCGTGGATGCCTGGGTATGGATCGTCATCGTCGTCGCGGCCGTCTTGGTCCTCGGCCTTGTGGCCTGGATCTTGGGTACGAGGATGCGCACAGAGCGGCTCCAACAGCGGTTCGGCCCCGAATACGAGCGGACGGTGGAGCAGGCCGAGTCCCGCAAGGAGGCCGAGTCCGAGCTCAGCGCACGCATGAAGCGTCGCAAGGAGCTGGAGATCCGACCGGTGTCGCCCGAATCAGTAGAGCGGTATACGGTCGAGTGGCGAGACGTGCAGGCGCGCTTCGTCGACCAACCGAGCCAGGCGGTGAAAGATGCCGACCGGCTGGTCACGCGTCTGATGGAGGAGCGTGGCTACCCGACGGCGGATTTCGAACAGCGGGTCGCGGACATCTCCGTGGATCATCCGCGCGTGGTTGAGAACTACCGCGGGGGCCACGCGGTGTGGGCCTCGAACGAGCAGGGCAAGGCCGGTACGGAAGACCTGCGCCAAGCGATGATCCACTACCGATCGTTGTTCGAGGAGCTCTTGGAGCCTGAGGAGGCCCCGGAACGCGAGGCCTCGGAAGAGCGTGCGGCCTTGGAAGAGCGTGAGGCCCAGGAGGAGCCTGAGACCCCGGAGGAGCGCGAGACCCCGGACGCAGATCGGCTCGAGGCCCGGTCTTGAGCGAGCCGAAAGAGGAGGTCGGGAGCGAGGACGTGGTCCGGGTTCCCGAGGACGATGTCGGGGGCGACCCGGTTGGCTCAGACGTCCAAGTCGTTGAGGCTGAGGTGACCCCGGGTCGTGACGACGGAGGGGGCGGGTCGGTCGCGGTGAACGAGGACGCCAAAGCCTTCAGGTCACGCTGGAACGAGATCCAGGTCCGCTTCGTCGAGGACCCCAAGAGTTCGGTGCAGGAGGCCGAAGGCCTGGTCACCGAGACGATGCAATGGCTCGCCGAGGCACTCTCCGAGGAGAGGACCAAGCTGGAGAGCCAGTGGGAACGTGGGGACGACGCCTCCACCGAAGACCTGCGCCTCGCGCTACAGCGCTACCGGTCGTTCTTCAATCGGCTGCTGTCCGCCTAGCCGAACCCCGTAACGAAACGGCAACGCGAGCGTTACGAGCCTTCCCTTCCGCCCGGATCGCCGGACCTCCGGGGTCCGGGACTGGCTTTACACGGAGGGTGGGCACTGGCTAGATTCCACCCATTGCGACCGGGTTTGGGTGGCGCCCTTTCCTGGCTTGCACGGGGCGCTCGTGGCTGAAAGGGGTGGGAGGATGGCCCTTCGCGACGAACGAGCCATGGTCTCGGAGAAGGTCGCGCCGGTACTTCTGGCGAGGACTCTGACCTCCTTTGATCTGGTAGTCATCTTCGTCGGCATCGTCCTGTTCATCGTCAACTCGGCGGGATTCCAGTTCGCTGGCCCGAGGGCGTTCGTCTACCTGATCCTTGCGTATCTGACATTCCTCATCCCGGGCGCGATCATCACCTCCCAGCTGGGACGGATGTTCCCTGAGGAGGGGTCGATCTATGTCTGGACCCACAAGGCGCTGGGCCCATTCTGGGGTTTCTTCGCCGGGTTCGTGGCGTGGTGGCCGGGGCCTCTCGCGATGGTGTTCGCCCCGATCATCGTGGTCTCCCTCGCCCAAGGGGTATGGGGCGACGTGCTGACCGAGCCGTGGCAGCAGGGCCTGCTGATCCTGGCCGTCCTGTGGTTCTCGGCGGCCGTGGCGCTCATGCGGCAACGCGTTTCCCAGAACTACGTCAACTTCCAATTCTTCTTCTATGCCGGGGCCCTGTTCCTCATGAGCATCGCCGGGCTCATCTGGCTCTGGAAGGGCAACCCGGCGCAGAACTCGTTCGCGTTCACGTCGGAGAACTGGAACCCATTGGTCTATGCCCATGTCACTGTGTTCGCGTTCGCCTTCCTGGCGCTGCTGGGGATCGAGGTGCCGCTGAACATGGGCGTTGAGGTGAAGAGCGAGAAATCGATCAGGGACTACTTGATCTGGGGCTCCCTCATCGTCATGGTGGCCTACCTCGCGACTACGTGGTCGACCATGGTCGTGATCCCCGCCGACAGTCTGAACGGGGTCAACGACGGGATCCCGACGGTCGGGAATGCCATCGCCGGCTGGGTCGGTGACATCGTGGGCCTGATCCTGATCTGGTTCTTCGTGTCGAACACCGCGATCTACAACTACGCGTTCGCACGCTTGCTGTTCGTGTCCGGACTGGAGAAGCGACTCCCCCACCAGATCGGACAGGTCAGCAAGAACAAGGTGCCGGCGAACGCCATCCTGCTGCAGACGATCGCCGCCACGATCCCTGTGGTCCTGATCTGGTTCGTGTTCGGAGCGGGAGGCAACATCGATCCCAACACGCCGTACTTCGCCCTGTTGGCCTCCGCGAACGTCATCTGGGGGACGTCGATGGTGCTCCTGTTCGCGGACATCTTCTTCGTCAAGCGGTTCTACCCCGACAGGTACGAGCAGGTCCGCCGGGTTCCCGACGGTGTGCTGAAGCTGTGCGGCGTGCTGGGCATCCTGGCTTCCGCGGTGGCGGTGTGGGCGACGTTCGCCGGCCCCTGGTATCCACCGGGCTTCACCACGGGCGAATGGCGCCTCTGGGTGGGCCTCATCACCGTCGTCTCGGCGGCGATCGGAGTGCTGATCTACGTGATCTCCGAGGCCACGACACGCAGGGGCAAGACCGAGGAGCAGCTGATCGCCGAGGCCGGAACGCCTTCGATGGCGGCAGGAGGTGGCGGCGCCGGAGAGTGACCCCGGTCTGCCCGCCCATCCATAACGTCCAACGACGTTCAGACGTGGAACGTCCGCGGCGGGTCCGGCATCGTCAACACATCGCGATCGACGGGCCAGGCCGTGACGTCGGACTCGGCCTTGCCGTCGAAGACCAGTTCGACGAGTGACTTGCCGAAAACGGCGGCGAACTTGAACGCGTGGGCGGACCCCTGGCCCACCGCCGCACGCTCGTGCCCCGGAACCAGGTCGATGACGAAGTCGCGGTCCGGGGTCATCGTGTACAGGCAGGTCCGCACGGCGATATGGGACCCGAAGCCGCGGGGGAGGTGCTCGCGCATGAAGGCGTCGAGCTGCTCCGTGTAGCCCGGGTCGGGTTCGAAGTCTCGTGAGTCCGCGGTCACCTCGGCGCCAAAGGCGTCCACGCCGATCTTGGGCCCAGCCTCGCCGAACGTGGGCACGCCGTAGAACGAGGGGATCCCCATCCAGATCCAGACCGGGAAGATTTCGGGCAGGAACGCTTCCCCATCGGTCGGCGCGTAGTACGCCACCTGCTCCTGCGTCACGGTCAGGTTGATGGGCCGCCACAACTGCGCCAGGAGGTCGTTCGTCCATGCGTCGGTGGTGAGGATGAGCCGCTCCGACCGGAACGTCCCACGTTCCGTCTCCAGCTCGTACAGTCCACCGGCGGCACGGATCTCGGTGACGCGGGCCCGATCGAGCAGTGTGGCCCCCAACCCTTCGGCCAGTCGGCGGTGCACGGCGTTCGCCCGCTCGGCGGCCACGAACCCCGAAGCCTCCTGGAACATCACCCGTACGTCGTCGGTCAGGCGCCACTGCGGCCACCGCCGCATGGCCTGCCCGGCGTCCATCCACTCGTTAGACACGCCGATCTCGTCTAGGGACCTCCTGTAGTCCTCCATCCACTCGTACGCGGTCTCGGGGTACAGGTCCAGACCGCCGGTCCGAGTCACCAGACGCTCCCCGGACTCCTCTTCCACCTCTGCCCATGCCCGGTACGCGTCTTGAGCGAACCGAACGTACGCGGGCGTGTGGTAGGAGAGCCGGATGATCCGGGAGTGGTCGTGCGAGGCTCCCCGGGCATGTCCCAGCTCGAACCGCTCGAGGCCGAGCGCGCCTGTGCCCACCCGTTTCGCCGCCCGATACACCGCGCTGCTCCCGATGCCGCCCAGGCCGATGACCGCCACCTCGAACTCGCGGCGCTCACCCATCAGCTTCTCGGCTCCCCGCGACGGACCTCGGTCCCGCTCTCAGGACTCGGTCTCGGTGTGGCCGTGGTACTCGTACGCTGACATGGCTATCCCGCTCTGCGACCTCCACTCCCGCTCGTCCTCGGGGAGCTTGCCGAGTGCCCTGGCCATGCCCCGGACGTGCTCCGCGACCGAGCCACAGCAGGATCCGATCAGGTTGATGCCGGCCTCGTTCGCCGTTCGGGCGAACGAGGCCATCTCGCCCCGCGAGAGCTGGAGCGGCGAGAGCGCGTACGGGAAGCTCAGCGTGGAGGTGAAGTCGGGCCGATCGGCGGTCGTCCGGTAGGCGACGGGCTGGCTGGCCACGAAGCCGGAAACGGCCTCCCGCATCTCCAGGGCGATCGGGAGCTGCTGTTCCGGGCCGTTCAGGCAGTTCACCCCGACGATGTCGACGCCGGCGTCGGCCAGCCTGCGCGCGCAGTCGCCGGGCGTGTCTCCCTCGTAGGACCGTGGTTCGGGCTGCTCGAAGCTCATGGTGACCATCACCGGGAGACCGGTGGCCTTCGCCCGCTCCACGAACAGCAGCGCTTCGACCAGGTGGCTGAACGTCTCACCCAGCCAGAAGTCCGGCGGCCCGGCGTCCAGCATGTCCTGGAGTTGGCGGTCGAACAGCGCGCGGACGTGGTCCGCGGACGCCGGGTCCTGGGGATCGTAGGCCCAGGTGAGGGAGACATCGCCCGCCACGAGCGCGTCCCCTTCGGCGGCGACCTCCCTCGCCACCTTCACCGCGTTGCGATTGATCTCGTCGACCTTGTCCTTCAGACCGACGGTGGCAAGCTTGTCCTCGCTTGCGTAGAACGTCATCGTGGTGAGGAACTCGGCGCCGGCTCGCAGGAACTCCCGATGGAGCTCGGCTAGGGCGTCTGGATGCTCGATGGCTACCTCAGGCGTGAACGGGCCGGCCTGGACGTAGCCCCGCTTCTCCAGCTCCAGAAGGTAGCCGCCGTCCCCGAGCACCGGTCCTTCGGCCAGGCGCTCCAGGATCCCCTTCGGCATGTCGGGCCTCTCGCGTTGCTCCGTTCGTTCAGGCGAGTGTAGACAGCGCTTCGGTCACGGGCCGCGTGCCGCCCGTGACCGAAGGTCACCGTGCGACAGGGAGCCTTTAGTCCTGAGCCAGAATGGCGTAGACCTTCTTGCGAGCGTCAGCCACGATCTCACCCGCCTGCTTCATCTGCTCGGTCGTGCCCGCTCGAGCCACCTGCATCAGCGCCGCTGCGAGCTGGAAGAAAGCGTCGCGAAGCTGGGCCTGACCTTCGCGGCCTCCGGCGCCGAACTCCCACGGCGGCGCGCCGCCGGTTCGCTCCTTCCGCTCCTCCACTTCGGCCCTGCCCGCGTCGGTCAGCGAGTAGACCCGCTTACCGTCGCGGTCTTCGCTCGTCACCAGTCCCCCGTCCTCCAACATCTGGAGCGTGGGATAGATCGAGCCGGGGCTGGGGCGCCAGGCGCCGCCGCTCCGGGATTCGAGCTCCTGGATGACGTCGTAGCCGTGCATCGGTTTCTCCGCCAGGAGCGCGAGCAACGCGGCTCGGACGTCACCCCGGCGAGCCCTTCGCCCGGCCCACGGCGGCTGTCCGAACCACCCGCCCCCGAACCCGCCGTGCCGGCCACGGAACGGCATGTCTGGGCGGTCGTGATGGTGCCGGTGCCTGCGATGTGTCTCGTGCATGTCCATCTCCTCTCTTGCGCACGATGTCTCGGCAATCTGTCGCGATATATCGTAACCCATCGTGTCAAGAGGAGGGCCGAAGCCCTGGCCGCGAAGGCCGACTCAGGGCCGGCCCGACGCCGCCAAGTCGTCGAGGATCGTGGGAAACGACGCGACGGCCAGCGACAGGTGCCCGTGGTCCTGCAGCAAGCGAGCCCGGACGGGAGCGTGGGCCGCCAGCCACTCGCCGTGGGAGAAGGGGACCATCCGATCCTTGGCTCCCTGCCACACGGTCGTCGGCACGTCAAGCCCGCCTGGGTCGAATCCCCAATCCCGGACGAACGCCAGGTCATCGTCGAACCAGCCCCAGATCCCGTTCCGAAGGCCCTCGCGGATGTTCTCGGCCAGGAACGCGCCCAGTTCGCCGGTCAGCGCCGCCTTGTCGACGTCGCCCACGAGGTCGCCGAGGGCGGCGATGACCTCGTCGCCGGTAACCGAGCCGAACGCCGGTCCGACCTTCTCCAAGTACGACCTGAGCTCGTCTGGCCCCGCCATCGCCGCCCCGAACTCCTCGACGTTCTCCTCCCCCATGCCCCCCAGCCAGTCGAGGCCCTCCGCCCCATGGGGCGCGGGTCCGGCGATCGATGCGGCAGCCAGGACGCGATCGGGCGCTAGCGCCGCGCAGGCCAGCGCGTGCGGGGCGCCGCCCGACCAGCCCGCCGTGAAGAAGCGTGCGTGCCCCAACTGCTCGACCACGGCCACAGCGTCCCCGACGCAATCGGCCACCGTCCGTCCAGATCGCCGCGTGGAGTCGCTGTAGCCGGGACGCGAGAAGGTGACGTAACGAAGTCCGCGGGCCAGGACCTCGTGGATGAAGGGTTCGAACACGATCGCCGACCCCGGGGTTCCGTGATGGAACACGAACGGCGTGGCATCGGCCGCGCCGGCCACCACGACGTCCAGGGTTCTGCCGTCGTCGAGTGAAACTTGGACTCGCTCAAGGTCCACGGCTGCCGAGTGTAGGCGGGTAGGAGGCTAAGCCGTGACGGCGGCGGCGAACTCCTCGAAGTTCTCCATGTAGCGTCGGGTGTCGTCGAGCGTGTGGGAGACTGAGGTCGTCCAGGTCTCTTGCTTTGACCACGGCGACTTGAACACCCCCCGGTTCTGCTGGAACAGCCAAGCGAGGTACGTGATCCGCTCGTCGATTCCGATGGCGTCGCGGTACTCCTTGACAGGCGTCGCGCTGTAGATCACGGAGCCCTTGGCCCCGAGGCCCGCGACGTACGCGGGCAGCCGGTACCGCTCGATGGCGGCGCCGCATCCCTCGGCCAGCGAGCGATGGAGGTCG
>JBKPDU010000109.1:0-4115 GCA_046728055.1 Actinomycetota bacterium
TACGAGAGTCCCTCCCAGGCTGCCGCGGCTGCCCGGTTCCGCTTCAACGCCTTCGTCAGCTCCGGCGGAACGTCGATCTCGCGGGGGGCGTCGTCGTTCTCTACGACGACATCGATGACGTCGCCGGGTCCGGCTCCCGCCTCGCCATGATGGCCTTGGTCACACCGAGCATCATCACGCCGCCCATCCTCCCGATCGAGCCGCGGTACGGGATGCCATGGAACGTCGCCTGCACCGGGATTCTTCCCTGGCCACCGAGCGTCGCGACGACCTCGTCTGGGACCTCGACCAGGTGGCCGCCGGACCCCCGGCCCGAGGGCCGGATGGCAACACTCGGCGAATACAGGGTTACGACGGTGTGCTCATGCTACAGCCGGTCTCGTTCCTCTTCCGTTCCGGGGAGCCGGCACTCGAGTGCCGTGACCACTATCGCTTGCTTTATCAAGCCGCGCGGTTGATCCGGCCACGGCGCTCTCGGCTACGGGAACACTGCCTAAAGTCGAGCCCAAGGTACATTCGGGAACGCTTGCGCACCAAGGCGGCACATCGCCCGAGGTCTCGGGCGGGAGCTCAACTGAGGGACTACCGGTTGCGGGCGATCCGCCCGACCGGAATCGCGAGGCCGATCAAGCCCACTGAAGCGGCGACCAAGACGAACTTCTCGAGGGGTCCGGTCTCCGGTCGGCCAACGGCGATTACGAGCGACAGCGTCATCACGGTCAGAACCAAGAGAAGCCCAATGCGAACGAGGGTGAGAATCAGGCGCACGATGTCCTCCCTTGCCAGTTAGGGATGGTACTGGATCCCAGGCGATCACGTCGACTGCCGGAGCGGGATCGAGCCCGAAACCCAGTCGACATTCGTGGACCCCGTGGCGTCACTGAGTCCCGTTCCTTGGTCAGCTGACAGCGTCCCGGGGAGCCCACCGCGAAACAAGGGACCGCCGGATCGATGGCGGAATGATCCACCCCCATCCAGCCCACTGCGGGATCGAAACCTCCGGCGCGATCCCCTTCTCGACCACCCGCACGATCGTCCGGGCGACGCGGGCCGGACTGACCCGCACGACCCATGGCCCTCGACCGGTGAATCCCTCCGTGCGGGAGAATCCCGGGTTCACTGCCGTGACCAGGACATTCCTGGGGACGGTCGTGAAGTTCAGACTCTCCGAGAACGCCACGACGCCGTGCTTGGAGGCCGAGTACACCGACGCGCCGGGGCCCGCGTACCGTCCAGCCAGCGAGCCCACGTTCACGATGTGGCCCACCCCTCGATCGAGCATCATTGGAAGGAACACCCTCGTGCAGAGCAACACGCCCAGCAGGTTCACCCGGATGACCCGTTCGATCTGCTGCAGCGAGAGGTCCTCGAACCGACCGCCGCCCGGGATCCCCGCGTTGTTGATCAGGACGTCGCATCGCCCGAAGGTCTCGTCGACGCGGTCGCGCAGCCCCTGGAGGTCGGCGACTTCGGTCACGTTGCACCGGACGGCGAGGGCCCGACCCCCTTGACCCTCGATCTCCGCTGCCAGGGCCTCCAGCCGGTCCGCTCGGCGCGCCGCCAGCACGACGGCCGCTCCCTCCTTCGCCAGCATCTTGGAGGTGAGTTCGCCGAAACCCGCGGAGGCCCCCGTCACCACCGCCACGGTGCCGCGGAGCTCCACCTCATGGCTCCCTGGCGCTCGTGATGCTCTGCCCGCCGTCGACGACGAGCACCTCGCCGGTGACGAAGGACGCTGCCGGGGAGCAGAGGTAAAGGGCGGCCGCCGCGACGTCCTTGGGACGCCCCCACCGGCCGAGGGGGATGTTGGACAGGATCCGGGCCTCGGCCTTCGGATCGTCGCGCTCGGGCTGGTTCATCTGAGTGTCGATCCAGCCGGGGGCGATCGCGTTCACCCGCACTCCCACCGGCGCCCACTCGAGCGCCGTGGCCTTGGTCAGGTTGATCATCGCGGCCTTCGCCGCTCCGTAGTACGCCAGGCCCACCTCGACGATGAACCCGTCGATGGAGGCGACGTTCAGCACGCAGCCCGACCCCTTGGCCAGCAGGACCGGCGCGACTGCGCGCATCCCGTAGACGGCGGAGAAGAAGTTCGTGCGGAAGTACTTCTCGAACCCTTCGCCCCTCGTCTCGGCGAACGGTGCCACGAACGGCGCGGCGCCGGCGTTGTTCACCAGGATGTCGATCGTCCCGAGCTCTCGAACGGTCCGCTCGATCAGATCTCGGACGGCGTCCTCGTCCGAGACGTCGACCACGATCGGCACGGCCCGTCGGCCGAGCCGCTCGACCTCCTCGGCCGTCCGCTCGATCTGCTCCTTCGTCCTGGCGGCCAGGGCCAGGTCGGCGCCCTCGCGAGCAAAGGCGTGCGCGATGGCCCGACCGATCCCCCGGCCCGCGCCCGTGACCACGGCCACCTGCCCCTCAAGCGAGAAGTCGTTCACGCGAGCGCCTCCTACGATTGTTGGTGGATGGACGTTATCGAATCCCATGCGGCGCATCTGCCGGCGATCGACGAACGGTGGACCCGGCAGATCGACGATCGCGACGAGCTGATCCGCGGACTCCTCGACGGTCGGATCGCAGGCCCCTCCCTCAGCCACCCGCTCGACAACGTGTTGCGCAACATCCGGCTGCTTTGCGAGGGGGACCCCGACAAGCAGTTCGGGATGTCCGGCCTTCCGGGTGCGTACACCCAAGTGGAGGTGCTGGGACTGGTCGGCCGGGCCGCGGGGTTCCGGCCCGATCCGACCGCGACGACTGGACCGGTTCCCGTCGATCCCGAGCGCGTGCTCGAAGCCTGCGAGGCGGTTGGGCATCGGCTGGCCGGGGCGTGTGCGCGCGGCGAGCGAGTGATCCTGGCCACCGGGCACCCGGTCGGACTGGCCCATCTTTACGCGGGGGTTGGGCGGCAGCTCGCCGCCCGTGGCGTGGAACTGCTCAGGCCGTACGAGGGGGTGGCCTGGCGAGACGACGATGGCCACCACGGGTGGCAGGTCCGGTACCTGGAAGGGGTCGCCCTCCTCACCGACCGGCATTCGGCCCGCCACACGCACCGGGGCGACGCCATGGCCAGGATGCTCGGTGAGGCCAGGCCGGACCTGGTGTTCGCCGACCACGGGTTCGCCGGAGCGGCCATCGAGGCGGGCGTGCAGACCCTCTCGATCGCCGACGTGAACGACCCTGCCCTCCTCGTGGCCAAGGCGCAGGGCAGGACCGATACGGTCATCGTGATGGACGACAATGTCCAGCCCGACGCCTATTGGCCCTGCTACCAGGCCATCGTGGCCGGTCTCCCCGACTGAGTAGAATTCGCCCCCGTTGGAGCTTGATCCCTTCTCCGAGGCACGGTTCGTACGCGTGATCGGGGCGGCTCGCCCCGAGCGAATCTCCACCATGGCCATCGATACGCCCACCCCGGGAGGAGGACCCCGGGCGGGCTGACACGCCCGCGCACGCACGGAACGTGGCCTCCGGGGAGGGGCGAGACCGTCCCACGCGGAGGCGAAGGTGAACGAGCACGAGGCGCTGGTCGAACGCGCGGTTCGTCAGAAGCGCGCGGTGCTGCTCGTGGGCGGGATCGACACCGGAAAGTCCACGCTGTCCCGGATGCTCCTGCGCGCCGGGGTGGATGCGGGGCGGCCTTCGGCGTACCTGGATGGGGACGTCGGCCAGAAGACGGTGGGTCCACCCGCCACCATCACGCTGAAGATGGTGCGTGGGCTCGAGGATTTCGAACCCGATGTCCTAACCGTGGCCGACGCGCTGTCGTTCGTCGGCTCCACGTGGCCGCAGGGACACCTGTTGGCGGTGGTCACCGGAATGGTTGCGTTGGCTCGGCGAGCTCGCGAGACGGGAGCGGACTTCCTGGTCGTCGACTCCGGCGGACTCGTATCCGGGATCTCGGGCCAGGTCCTCAAGTACCACAAGGTCGAGATGCTTCGTCCCGACCTCGTCGTCGGCCTTCAGCGTGGGGAGGAGCTCCAGCCCCTCCTCGGTGTGATCCAGCGGTTCTTCTCCACCGAGGTCGTCTCGCTCGGCGTTCATCCGGGCGTCGTGCCCACCTCGGTCGATCAGCGGGCGGCGAACCGGGAAGCTGCGATGCGTCGGTACTTCTC
>JBKPDU010000110.1:0-13440 GCA_046728055.1 Actinomycetota bacterium
TTCCTCGCACGCAGTTCAAGCTCCTGCGATACGGTCGGAGGGCCCAAACAGAGACCGCTTGGCCGGTACCCGTTTCAAGTCTCGAGCTCGTCGCGGAGGGCGGCCAGCCATTGCACCGCGATCAGGTCCTGCGGCCTGCCGGCCGCCCGCTTCATCCGGATCAGGTCGTCGACCGAGGCCACCCGGATGACCAGACCGTCCAGATCCTCCTCTTTGGCCGAGCCGTCGAGGTCGGCGAACCCATCCGTCCCCGCCGGCGTCCCGATGCAATCGAGCGCACCCGCCTTGGTGGTGAACGTGAAGCGATCTCCTGCCGCGAGCGTTTCGGCGTCGAGTCGGAACGGGATCTCCGTGGGAGCTCCACGAAGTTTGGCGCGGAGCTGCCTGAGCGTAGCCGCCAGTCGCTCGAGGTTCTCCTCGTCGCGGGCGTGGCAGATGTCGATGTCGCCGGTGATCACGGGCGATCCGCGGATCGCGGCGGCGAACCCGCCGATCAGCACGAACCGAACGTCATGCCGAACCAGGGTCCGAAGGACGGCGAGAGGGTCGAAGCGCGGCTCGGTCACCTGATCGGCCGGCCGCGCCGGTCGAAAGCACGCGTCCGGTTCCACTCCCGAGCGGCCAATCTCGCCCGCTGGCCAGGAGACAGGCCGAGGCGATCCCGGATGAGCGTCCGATCCACCCCGAGGCCCGGCCGCTCGACCAGCTCCAGGCCCTTCCCGCACTCACGGAGCAGGCGGTCCAGCGTCTCGAACCTGGGCGAAGCGTGATCCCGCTCGATGCGTGAGAGGACTGGCTGCGCAACGCCGGCCCGGCGAGCCAGCTCCCGCTGGGTGAACCCCGCGGCCCTCCGCGCCTCCTTCAGAAACGCTCCCGCCATCATGTCGATATGATAACGAAAACGATATCACTCAGGGGAGAGGGGGGTCGCCGTGGACATCGGGATCGGGATCGGCAACACGCTGCTCGACTTGGACGGAGCGACTTTGATCGGATGGGCTCGGCGTGCGGAGGAGCGAGGTTTCGCCAGCCTCGCCTCGATCGGCCGGGTGGCCTGGCCCGCGTACGACGAGCTGGCGGCGTTCGCCGCCGCCGGCGCCGTCACCGAGCGGATCGAGTTCCTGACCGACGTCCTGCTCGCTCCGACCCACAGCACGTCTCGGCTGGCCAAGCTCACGGCGAGCGTCGATCGGCTGTCGAACGGTCGGCTGACCCTCGGGCTCGGCGTCGGGGCCAGGCGTGACGACTACGAGGCTGCCGAGGTGGATTTCACCACCAGAGGGAAGCGCTTCGACCAGCAGCTCGAGGCGCTCCACGAGAGCTGGGCCGGGCGTCCGCCGAAGGACGCGACGCAGCCGTTCGGCCCGACCACCGCGCGGGGGAGGATCCCCATCTTGTTCGGAGGCGATCCGAACCGAGCAGCCCGCCGCGCGGTCCGATGGGACGGCGGGTTCACCGTCGGTGGCGCCCCGGCCGACATGGCGGCGGGCATGGTCCAGACCTTCCGTGGGGCTTACCGCGAGGCCGGTGGAACCGGGACCCCGCGCGTCGTGTGCCTCGCGTATTTCGGGCTCGGCCACCACGAGGAGGAGTCGCTGCGGCAGCTCCGCGCGTACTACGGGTTCGCCGGCGAGCGGGCCGAGTGGATCGCGAGGTCGGCGGCGCGAACCTCCGATGACGTGCGATCCCGGATCAATGCGTTTCAGGAGATCGGCGCCGACGAACTGATCTTCACCCCGAGCGTTCCCGATGTCGATCAGGTGGATCTCCTGGCCGAGGCGGTCGAACTGCCCGGGTGAGCGTCAGCTGAACTAGGGGTTCGAGGAAGCGATTTCTGGGTACACAGGGCCCATGAATACTTCATGGGGAACGCTGATGGCCGCCTTGGCGGCAAAGGGCGATGTCCGGATCAACTTCGATCTGGCCTCGATCGTTGGCTATATCCTGATCGGGCTCATCGTCGGAGCAGTCGCGCGCCTGATCGTGCCGGGCCGCGATCCCATGGGCCTCCTGGGCACGCTGTTGCTCGGAGTGGTGGGCGCCGTCATCGGCGGATGGCTGGCCGGTGAGGTGTTCGCCGAGACCTCGGGCGTGGACTGGATCGCCTCGATTCTGGTCGCTGCGGCGCTGGTCCTGCTGGTGCGCGCGGGCTCACGTAGCCGTTTGACGTCGGGCAGGCGCTGGTAGCTAAACAAGCCGCTAGGCCGCCGGAGTCGGTCAGTGACCAATTGGTCTAGTTCGGGTCACCTGCGGTAGCCATCGCCCTGCTGATAGTTGTATGGCGATGGCTGTCGCTGTGTCTGATGGAACCATCCACGTGGTGGCCGTGTAATCGGAGTGTGAACTGCCTGCTTGCCGCTGCACTGGTCATGACCGCTCTGACCTGCACCGCCTCGGGATCTGCCGACTCGGCCAGTCCCACCGCTGGAGGAATGCGCCCATCGACGGCTGCGGACGTGTGTCCGGTGACGCTTCCCCGCGGGGACCATCGGCCACGGGATCCGGCAGGTCTCGGGAAGTCGGGGTACGGAAACGGCGAGCTCTGGGTCGGCCTGTGGCCGCACGGTCACGTTCGGGCCACCGAGGACAACATCAATCGGCGTGACAAGATCGTCATGAAGTTCCCGTGGGATCGGGCGGTCCACGGACGGCTTCACATCACCGGTCATCGGATCGAGGCCGAAGCGCCGCCGCTCCGCGCCCTCCTCCAGGACTACGGCCTGACCGGATTCCAGCCTTCGGCGCTGGTGTTTCCGGCGGAGGGGTGTTGGCAGGTGACCGGTCGAGTTGCCGACGGCACCAGCCTCACGTTCGTGACGCTCGTCACGGTCTCGACGTAGCGCTCAGAGTGACCACCCTGTTGTCCGCGGATCGAGAGGGTGCGGGGTCGCTTGATGCCGCGCGTGCCGCCCCCGTGGACATCCTCTTGATTTGCCTGCGCCGGGTTGGTAGAGATGCGGTGATGACGACAGTGCTCCTCTTTCATCACGCGCAGGGTCTAACGTCGGGGATGCGCGCCTTTGCCGAAGAGGTGCGCGAGGCGGGCCACACGGTGCACACGCCCGACCTCTACGGCGGAATTACGTTCGAGGACCTCAAGGAAGGTGTGGGCTACGCACAGGAGGGGGGCTTCGACCAGATCATCAGCCGGGGCCGAGAGGCAGCGGCGGATCTGCCCGACGACATCGTCTACGCGGGGTTCTCCCTCGGTGTGTTGCCGGCACAGGCACTGGCACAGACGCGCCCCGGTGCAAGAGGAGCGATCTTCTATCAGTCGTGCTTGCCGACGGCCGAGTTCGGGACCCCGTGGCCCCAGGGTGTTCCCGTGCAGATCCACATGATGGATTCCGATCCGTGGACGATGGAAGAGGACCAGCCGGCGGCCGAGGCATTGGTCGAGGAGGTCGCGGATGCCGAGTTGTTCCTGTATCCAGGGTCCACGCACCTGTTCGCTGACCCGAGCCTCGAGGTCTACGAAGAGCAGGCGGCCATTCTGCTGAAGGAGCGCACGCTCGCCTTCCTGGATCGGGTCGGCTAGCCAAGGACCATAACTACTTCCCTTCCCAACGCTCCAGAAGGATGCCCCGGTCGCCCGACTTGGCTGGCGCACGTGGGCGGTCATGCCGCGGCGGGAGTGTTGGACGTCGGAAGTTCGATAATCACGGAATGAAGCGCGTTCTCCTAACTGGCATGTCTGGGGTCGGGAAGTCGACGGTCGCTAAACGCCTTTCCGAGCTCGGCTACAAGGTGGTCGAAACCGACTACGAGGGGTTCTCCGTGGTCGACGAGGACGGCAACCAGCACTGGGATGTCGATCGCGTCCGCCAGCTCCTTGCGACCGAGGAAGCTGACGTGCTGTTCGTGGTCGGTTCCGACGACGCTCAGGTCCTGTTCTACCCAGAGTTCGACCACATCGTGTTGCTGAGTGCGCCCCGTGACGTCATGGTCGAGCGTCTCGCCGCTCGGACCAACAATCCGTTCGGCAAGAGTTCCGAGGAACTGGCGAAGATCCTGGCCGATCTGGAGGCGTTCGAGCCGATGATGCGGCGGGCTGCGACCCATGAGATCGACACGAGTAAGCCCCTTGACCGCGTGATCGACGAGATCCTCAGCCTGGTCCGGGAACCGCCGGCTTGGCGGGTGCCATAATCGATCCGTGACCAGGACGTGCCGAACGAGTTGGCTCCGACGGCTCATGCTTCGCCTGACTCGGCGAAACCGACGGTGCGAGCTCGGACTCGGAGGGTGGGACGACCCCGGCCCTGATGGAGGAGTCCGCGAGCCTCGAAGGCCGATCCCGTTCGCAGGCGCGGGAGCCGTTGCCCTGCCACTCGACTGATGTTCGTCACGCAGAGAGGGTCTTGGTCAAGTCGGTGGTTGGTCGACCATCATGCGAGGGTGTGCCCGTAGCAGGTGCACCGTTCCGGATATTCCTTTGAGCTCCACCACACCGATATCTGCGAACGCGATCCCATTCTCCTGGCAGGCGTCGGCTACTGCCTGGCTGACAAGCACTTCGCCAGGCCGTGCATAGTCGGCGATGCGCGCAGCGAGGTTCACGGTTTGCCCGAAGTAATCGCCCTGCTGAAAGAGGACTGGCCCCGCGTGCAGGCCGACATGGGCTGGCGGCAACCCCGCGGCCGCCAGCCCGTCAACCATCTCGAGGGCGGCACGTACGCCTGGGCCGGGTGCGTCAAAGTAGAACATCACGCCGTCGCCCAGCCACTTGACGGGGCGGCCACCGTGCCGCACGGAGCTGCGCTGCACGAGCCGCGCGACCGTCGCAGCCAGGTCGGCGGCGGCATCATCGCCGCGTTCCTGGGTCAGCCGCGTGTAGCCGGTGATATCGAGGAAGCAGATCGCCGGTAGTCGCTCGAGGCGGCTATGGATCCCTGCCTTCGCCATCAGTTTCTCGAAGACTTCGATGAGGAGGGCGGTCCAGGCCCGTGCCTGGTGGGCGTGATACATGGCCAGGACGGCTCGATCGAGAAACGGGGCGCTCCGATCGCCCAACTCGACGCCGGCAATCTCCTCCGGGCCCTTCCCCGCAGCCATGGCCGGCTCGCTCACCTCGGAGTTCCATATGACAGCCTCCTCTTCGGCCATCTGAAGGGTGCTGGCGCCCTGTACACGGAGCAGACGCTCGATGGAGGCCGGCCGAAATCCGGCGGAGACCGCGAGCTCGATGGCGGGCACGATCGCCATCTCGTCCTCGCGAAGTCGGTCATCGGGCGACGGCTGAGCCATGCCGATCGCTTCCCGGATGACCGTCAACAGCTCGAGCGGAATCCTTGTGCGGTCGCTGACCTGCCGGAACGTCTCGGGGGCGAGGGCGGCGAACCTCTCGTACACGGGCGCGTCGAGGAACGAGAGCGACAGGGCACCGCGTTGCATGGCAGCGCCCAGATCGTCGAGCGGGATGCCAGCTTGCTCGAGCGATTTGGCCATTAGTATCCGGCGTACGTCGCCCGGCGAGAAGCGATCCGGCACCTTCGGGGCCAGGATGCCGAGATCCACAAGTCGAACGAGGTAGTCAGGCTCGACCCCGGCTTGCTCAGCAAGTTTCTCGCCTGAGTACGAGGTCACTTTGGCTAGCGTACTGGAGCGGCGATCCCTCATTTCACCGACGTCGGCCCAGGGTGCGTTCTTGCAAGAGCCGACAAGCTGTCTGCTCTGGATACCTTTCCATTTCGAGTCGGCCATACAGAACCACTACAACGCTCTCCGAAAGGAGCTTCGACGACGTCGATGGCAGGCCCCTAGACTCCGTACCCAGGCGGGAGGAGCCATGGTGAAGGACGCCAAGATCGCGCGCGGTGATGAGCCCTCCGGACGCAGTTCGGGACCTCCCACCGATGTCGGCTTCGCTGCGGATCTCGCGGACCGACTCGCCGAGGCCGTGGCTGCCGGCCGAGCGCCCGACCTGCACGGCGTCGTAGTTGTGCGGCATGGGCTGCTCGCGCTGGAGCACTACGGCGTGGGTGAGGACTTCTCGTGGAGCGAGTCGCTGGGCACGGTCGCGTTCGAGCCCGAGACGCTGCACGACGTCCGATCCGTCAGCAAGAGCGTCGTGGGCCTTCTCTATGGGATCGCCCTGGGCCAAGGCATCGTTCCCCAACCGGAGGAGCATCTCCTCGCGTTCTTCCCCGAGTACCAGGATCTGGCCGGCGATCGGAGGCGTGCTCGTCTCACGATCGAGCACGCGCTGACGATGACGCTTGGCCTCGAATGGAACGAGGACCTTCCGTACACGAGTCCCGACAACAGCGAGATCGCTATGGAGTTCGCCCCGGACCGCTACCGGTACGTCCTCGAGCGACCGATTGCCGAGGAGCCGGGCTCGAGCTGGCACTACTGCGGTGGCGCTTCGGCGCTGTTGGGAGCACTCATCGCCAGGGGAGCCGGCGTCTCGCTCCCGGACTTCGCGCGAGACCGGCTCTTCGAACCACTTGGGATCCGAGCGTTCGAATGGATGGAGGGTAAGGACGGCCAGGCCTCGGCGGCCTCGGGGCTGCGGCTGGCTCCCCTCGACCTGGCCTGGATCGGTCAGGTGGTCCTCACGAACGGACACTGGGACGGCCACGAGATCGTGCCCACGTGGTGGCTCGACCGGGCGCTCCGGCCGCACGTGACGATCGAAGATGGCTTCGATTACGGCTACCAGTGGTACCTGAGTAGCGTGTCCACGCCCGACGGTCTCGCTCATCCATGGGTCGGAGGTATCGGCAACGGCGGCCAGCGGCTCTTCGTAGTGCCCGATCTCGACCTCGTCCTCGCGATCGCCGCTGGCGCTTACGACGCCGAGAACCAATCGTCCATGCCTTCCGCCATCTTCGAGGACGTGATCGTGGCGAGCATCGAGACCTGATCGGGCCACGCCGCAAAGGAGCCGCGGGCAACGATGGCGGTCTCTCCCCTCGGCCCAGATCGTCACGATCTCCGTGGAAACCCCTCGTGCCCGGCAGCCGAAACATAAAGCGCGCCTTGCCCATATGTTCAGCTGGCCCCACTATCCGTGTGCTCGGCGGACAGGCATATTAAGTTGCCCATCTCCCAAATCCGCTGTCCCTAGACCGTAAACTTTGGTTGCGGACCAGCTAAAGGAAGGCACTGCACCGATGGTGGCGGTGAGGGCCCGGAACTGCGGCTGGGGAAGATAGCCGGGGTATCGGACAGAAGCCGTAGCCCTATTGGGCACAGGAATGTAGCCCGTTGCCCGCTGCCAAAACAGGTGCCTTCTTGGCGACACTTCGTGTAGCCGGGAGGTGAATGATGGGAAGCGAAAGGTGCTCGGGCGGTGCCTGAGCTGATGCCCTCGGCTGGACCTCTCAGGGTGGTCATTGCTGATGAGAGACCCCTAGACCGACACCTCGTGCGATTCATCCTCCAGGAGGTGGGCTTCGATGTGGTCGGTGAGTCCTCAGGTGGTGCTGAGGCCGCGAGGCTCGTGGCGGAGCATCGACCGGACGCCATCGTCCTCCACGGGAGTCTCACGATCGAAGGCGGGTCCCATGTCATCCCGCGGATCCGCACGATCTCACCGTGGACGAAGATCGTGTTCTTTACCCCTCACCCCGATGAGGCATCCATGGCCTGGCCGGAGTACCGAGCGGACGCCTATCTCGAGGAGGGGCTCGGGCTCAAGGATCTGGTCGCCGCGCTGAGGAGTCTCTGTCGCCCACCCGTCGCCGCCCTAGACGTGCAGGAAGAGGCCGCGGGCGAGAAACAAGTAGGCGTGGAGGGACGACTCGTGGGCCGGCAGCCCCTCGTACGTGTGGTCTTGGGGGAGGCGGCAGAGACGTATTCCGGGCCGTTGCGCTCTGCGCTTGAACACGAGGGGTTCGACATCATCGGACAGGCGTCGAACCGGGACGAGTTGGAGCGGGTCCTTGCCACCGCGGAGCCCACCGCGATCGTGCTCGACGCGAGGATGGACGCCATGGCCGTACTTGCCGCGCGGAAGAAGCTCCCCGACGCCGGGATCGTCGTCGTGTGGCCCCCAGGGGTCCGCGCTCCAGTCGCCGACGAGCAGGTCGAGCCGTCGCGCGTGTATCAGGATCTCGGAAGGGTCGTGCGGCGAGTTGCACGCTTGGCCGTTCTGCGTGGGAGAGCGACTGCACCGACTGGCATCGTGGCCCCAGCGCGGATCCCCGCCGGGCCCGCCCGCATGCGGCGGGAACCTGCGCTGGAGCCCGTCGCGACGAATCCAGTGAGCCAGGGCCTCCGCCGGGGTGGCGTGATCGCCTTGGTCGCCGCGGCTTCACTCATCCTCTTGATGGTCGCTGCACTGGCGCTTACCATGCCGGACCGGCTGGGGATAGTGGCGAAGTCCTGGAGCCCCTCGCACCCGAAGTCGGTTGTCGCCCCGCCCCCAAGAAGCGGCGAGAGCAACGGCTGGAACAACGGCGGGAACAACGGCGGGAACAACGGGAAGGACAACGGCAAGAAGGGGTGCGGAGGACCTTCGGATCCGATCGCGAACGAGGCTCCCCTCGGCCACCACGGCCATGACAATGACCACGGATCGCAAGGCAACCAGGGGCACCACGTCCAAAAGGGCCATCACGGTCCTGGCTGCAAGCCGCAGGGCGACCAAGGCGACCAAGGCCACCAAGGCCCGCGGGGCACCAATGGGAACCACGCCAACCACGCCCAGCACGTCAAGCGCGAGAACCGGGGCAGCAAGGGGAACCACGCCAACCACACGCACCACGGCAAGCGCGGGAACCGGGGCGGCCTTGGCCACCACAACCACCACGGCTATCAGGGCCTGACCAGTCATTCCCAGCGGCGGGCAGGATCGAAGGCCCGTTCCGAACGCTCCGCGAACCGCCCAGGCTGAGCCCGCCCCATCGACCTGGTCCGCCTGGGTGCTGTATCGAGACCGCCCTCCTGCCGTCTCCCCGCGTCCGGGTTCCTGCACAGCCGCGGACAGGGGGGTTGCTCCCTAGGTTGTCGGTGTGAGGGACTCCGCGAATCTTCGGTTGACGTAGCTCGTTATCTCCGCGTCTCCAAACAGAGAGCCCATCAACTCGCGGATGAGCCGGGATTCCCCCGTCCCCGGCACGGTCCCGCCGGCGTTCGCGTCTGGCGTGGGGAAGGGATCGAGCGGTGGGCCCACCGACGATGGTGGGGATGCCGTCTTGGCATTCGCGTACGGCGAGCGAGTCGCCCTCATCGACTCCAACACCGCCCGTATCGCCGCACGGGTCTTCGGCCTAGACGATAAATGGACAAGCCTTAGGAACCTCAATCTGCGTGCGAGTCATGAGGCGCCGCGGGGGTCCACCTCCCACCGCATGGCTCGGGGGACGTCGCCAGCGAGCTGCGCACAGCTGGGTCACCGATCCATCACGTAGGAAGGCCCGGGAACTCTTCCTGCAGCTAGATTTCCTCGTTCCGACAAGGTACCATGTACAGCATGGTACCTGAAGGGACCGGTGGAGCAGGTCGAGAGAGTGCCCTGATCGCGCAACTTCGTCGGGGGACCCTCGAGTACTGCGTCTTGGCCCTCCTCGAGCGCGGCGAGCGCTACGGGTTCGACCTAGTCCGCGAGCTCGCCGAGGTGGACGGCATGGTCACCTCCGAAGGCACGATCTACCCGATGCTCGCCCGCCTTCGCCGGGACGGCGTCGTCGAGACCACCTGGCGGGAGTCCCCCGCCGGCCCCCCCCGCCGCTACTACACCCTGACCCCGTCCGGCCGGCAGGCGCTGAAGCAGTTCCGAGAGGAGTGGGTCAGGTTCCGAGACGGCGTCGACCGCGTGGTGAGCACGGCATGAGCAAGGAGGACCCGATGGCCAAGCAAGCGGTGAAGGAGTACCTGCACGAGTTGGACCAAGAGCTTCAGGACCTCCCGCGGAGCCGCCGCCAGGAGCTCCTGGGCGAGATCCACGAGCACATCGACTCGGCCCTGGCGGAATCGCCGGCCCTCGACGAGGCCGAGGTCCGAAACGTCCTCGACCGCCTGGGCGATCCGTCCGACATCGCCGAGGAGGCTCGCCAGCGCTTCGGCGTGCCGAGGCAGCGCTCGCGCGGCCTGGAGATCGCCGCGCTGATCTTCCTTCTGATCGGCGGCATCATCATTCCGATCGTCGGGTGGTTCATCGGCGTGATCCTGCTGTGGAGCTCCCGTGTCTGGACGACGGGTGAGAAACTCGCGGGCACGCTGCTGGTCCCCGGCGGGCTGCTACTGCCGGCGTTTCTGGGGCTCTCGGTGACATACGTGCAAACGTGCTCGGTCATGATCGAGATGGGGAAGCCGGCTCAACAGACCTGTACCGGCCCGTCGGCCCTATCAGCCATCGGCGGGGCCATCCTGCTCGCGATCCTCGTGTTCGTCCCCATCGTCACGGCGATCGTCCTGGGTCGTCGGATGCTCGCCCGCACCGCCGCGGCTTAGGCGGTCCGTTTCGGAGAGCGCTCCTTCTGCTTCTTGGCCGCCTCGACGCTCGCCTTCAGCGCCTGCATCAGTTCCTCGGCGCGAGATCCCGAGCCTTCTCGGGCCGGGGCCTCCGCTGCTGCCTCGATAGGAGCCTTCTCTCCGATCTGCCGGAGCAGCTCCTCCCGGTACGTGTCAGAGTAGCCGGCGGGGTTCCATTCGGTCTTGAGGGTCTCGATCAGCATCTCGGCCATGCGGAGCTCGCGCTCCGAGACCTCGAGTCCCTCGATGCTCCACGCGAGCTCCCGTCCATCCCGGACCTCATCGCCGAAGAACAGGGTCTCCAGGCCAATCAGCCCCTCCATCGGCCGGATGGCCACGAGGTGGGGCTTGGTCCGGAGCACGAACCGCCCGATCCCCACTCGGCCGGCCCGCTCCATTGCCTGGAGCAGGAGCAGATACGGCCTCTCCCCACCTTGCTTCGGGCCAAGGTGATAGCTCTTCTCGAAGTACACGGGGTCGATGTCCGAGAGGGCCACGAAGTCCTCGATCTCGATGGATCGGCTGCGCTCGGGTCGTGCCGATTCGACCTCCTCCTGGGTGAGGAGCACCACCCGGCCGTCCTCGGTCTCGTAGCCACGCATGAGGTCCTGGTAGGCGACCTCCTCGGCTTGGGGTTCCTCATGAGCACCGGGCCGGGTGGCGCGTGCCGGCTCCGACTGCCGTTCGGGCTCCGGCTCTGGCCCGGCAGGTGGTCGTTCAGACGGCTCCCATCGCTCCGCCGGTTCCCAGTCCTCCACGAACCGGCGGTATCGGACACGACGGCCGCTGTTGTCCATCAGGTGGAAGCGGACGTCCTTGGGCTCGGTTGCCGGATACAGCCGGACGGGGATCGTCACCAGCCCGAAGTTCAACGTGCCTGTCCAGACCGCTCTCGCCATGAACCGACAGCCTAGCGCCTACTCATCGGTGCGCCCTACGCGCGACACGATTCCGGTCGGTCTCCTTGTCAGCCCCTCGGTGTAGCGTGATCTCCAAAGGGATCCCCGAAGACCGGAGAATGAATGGCTCAGACTGGAACCCGATCGCTCGACGTTGTGATGGTCGAGGTTCAAAGGGAACGCGAGGCCCAACTCCGGCACTTCGACGCGCTCGGAACAGCCCTACACTGAGGCAGGAGGTACCCGTGGAGAAGGAGCCGAAGGAGCAGACGCCGGGAGATCAACCCCAACCCGGCTCGGAAGAGCCCCCTCCTCCCTTCCAGCCCGACTATGAGCTCATCACCGTCCTCGAACGAGGCGGGAAAGAGGAGCGTCGATTCCGGCGCGAGGTCGAGGATCGGCAAAGGAACAGCACCGCCGACAGAAGCTGAGCCCAACCGACCTCACATGCGGAGATGGTCATCGCGTAGGACGGTCGCCGAAGTCGTCGCGCAGATTCTCGGCCCCGACCTCCCGATCGCGGTCAAGACCTACGAGGGCGGCCGGATCGGTCCGGCTGACGCCACGGCCACGCTCGTGGTCCGTTCGCCCAACGCGCTCCGGCGGATCCTGACTTCTCCGGGCGAGCTGGGGCTGGGGCGCGCCTACGTGGCCGGTGACCTCGACGTGGAGGGCGACATCTACTCCGCGCTCGCCTCCCTCCGCGAGCGCCTGCCGCAGGCACGGCTCGCGCCACTTCACCTGGTCGAGATGGCGAGGCTCGTTGGTCTCGACGGGCTCCGTCCACTGCCACCGCCGCCAGAGGAGGCCAGGCTCCGTGGCCGCCGGCATTCGAAGGGCCGGGACGCGCAGGCCATCGCCCACCACTACGACGTGTCGAACCGGTTCTACGAGCTGGTCCTCGGGCCATCGATGACGTACTCGTGCGCGGTGTGGCCGCCGCCAGACGCGACGCTCGAGGAAGCGCAGGCCGCCAAGCACGAGCTGATCTGCCGGAAGCTCGACCTTCGCGACGGCATGCGGCTCCTCGACGTGGGGTGCGGGTGGGGCGGGATGGCCATGCACGCCGCGAGCAACCACGGCGCGTCGGTCGTCGGCGTCACGCTCTCCAGGCGCCAGGCCGACTGGGCCCAGAAGGCAGTGGCCGACGCCGGGCTGGCCGACCGGGTGGAGATCCGCTTCCAGGACTACCGGGACGTACGTGTCGGCCCGTTCGACGCGATCTCCTCGATCGGCATGTTCGAGCACGTAGGCCTGCGAAACTTCGCACTGTACTTCCGGCGCCTGTACCGCCTGCTTCGGCCGGGCGGCAGGCTGCTAAACCACGGGATCAGTCGGCCGGCCGCGCTCGGAGCACGGACGAGAGCCGGCCTACCGATCACGGCACCGCGGTTCTCCCGCCGCAGCTTCATCGACCGCTACGTGTTCCCCGACGGGGAGTTGCACGAGGTCGGAGCGGTCGTCTCAACCATGCAGGCCGCAGGCTTCGAGGTTCGACATCTCGAGAGCCTGCGGGAGCACTACTCGCTGACGCTCAGGGCGTGGGTGGCCAACCTCGAGGAGAACTGGGACGAGGCTGTGGCCGAGGTGGGCGCGGCGCGGGCGCGTGTGTGGCGGCTGTACATGGCCGCCAGCGCCCTGAACTTCGAGGCGGGCCGAACCCAGGTCCATCAGGTCCTGGCGGTCCGAGCCGACCGAGGCCGGACCGGCAGAGGCTGAGCGCTAGCTTCTGAGAGCCGGGGCGACCCGCTTAGCGAATAGTTCCATCGTGCGCTCGTCGGCCGGGGGCCGGGCCACCATCAGGAAGTCGCCAACGCCCATCTCGCGGAACGGACGGAGCGCTTCCGCGCATCGCTCAGGCGTCGTCGCCATGAACCGACGTCGAAGCAGGTCCTCGTCGATCCCGGTGGTCGACGCACGTTCCTTCACCCGGTCTTCGGCCTCAGCCTCGGTTTCGCCGAGCATCATCGAGACGCCCATCTGTTTCCGAATGTCAATCGGGTCCCGTCCGATATCCTTGCAGTGGCCGGCCAGCACCTCGAGCTTGTGCCGGTACTGCTCCTCGGGCATCCAAAACGTGTTCCATCCGTCGGCCACCTCCGCCACCACCCGAAGCGTC